>JBAYJX010000015.1:0-31099 GCA_041664905.1 archaeon
AATCCTCCTTTGATAACTTTGGAACAACAAAAAGATATTTTATCAGGTAAAGTAAATCCGCATGACTTATACAAAGAACAGCTCGTCGATGAGGGTAATCATCTTCCAAAATTGGTCGGCAAACGAATGGCTCTAATCCAGGTCTTGGAATCGCTTATACCTAAAGGTTAAAAATTGACGGTGTCCTATTTATTTCAATGGGCCTATAGTCGAGTGGATCAAGACATTTCCCTTCGGAGGAAAAAGCGGGGGTTCGATTCCCTCTAGGCCCGTAAGTGATGAGTATGTTTGAAAATATCCCTATAAAATTAATTTTTTTCGCTTTAGTTCTTGCCGCAACTTTGTTTGAAGTTGTGGGGGATGTTTTTTTTAAGAAGTGGAGTTTGGATAACAATAATATTATTCTGATTGCTGGTTTTATAATTTATTTTATTGGAACTGTTTTTTGGGCTTTCTCATTAAAGTATGAGGGGTTAGCTAAATCAATTTCAATTTTAACTGTGCTAAATCTAATCGTAGTTGTTTTAGTTGGAGTGCTTTACTTTAAAGAAGATTTGTCTTTAGTAAACAAAGTTGGGATTGTTTTGGGAATTGTTAGTGTTGCATTAATTGAACTGTAAAAAATTATTTTTAAACATGTTTTACTGGAACCTTTTCACACCTTTGCCTATTATGGCTGGTTTGACTGAATTTTTTTTACCTGCCGCTTTTCCTAGTGCTTTGAATGCTTGGTCAATACTTGGTGTGGGTCTTAGTTCTCCCGGACTTCTTTTTTCAAATGTTCCTGGTCTAATAATTCTTACTTTTGTGCCAGGGGTAGCTCCAAAGCTTATTGTTGCGCTTGGTCTTAAAGTAGTTTTTCCCATTGCTCGACTCATATTAACTTTGCTTTGTGGTATTCTAGATTGTCTAGCTAATCTTTCAACAGCTTTTCTTACTTGGTATGATGGGTTTCTTCTTGGCACATAATTACCTTGTGCTTAATTAGGTTTTTATTCTTTTTATATGTTTGTTTTTATTTATTCAAACGCTTCTTTTCCTTCTAAGTATTGTGTTAGGTATTCTGCAAATCCATTTTTGTATTCTTTCAAAATATTTTTTTCACTTAGTATTTTTGCTTTGTGTAAGCATAGTCTCATTGCTTCTTTTTCATCAATTAAGCATTTTTTAGTAAATCTTTCAAGGAGTTTGTGTGCGCTTGTTTCTTCTCGCTGAATTTCAATTACTATTCTCTCTCCTTCAACTCTTGGGCCAGAAATGGTAATGCGTTTTTTCTCAAGGAATCTTTTAGTGTTCTCAATATCGTTTGCCATTGGGCCAATTACTTTTTTTGCTTGTTGTAGATTTAGGCTAGTGAGTTCAAACAAAAATATTACTTTTTTTTCATCACTCCATAGCCCGCTTTGAGTAACTTCAAAATCGTTTTCTCTTAAATGTGTTTCTACTTTTTTTAAGTATCTTCTTAGTTGTCCCCAAACAAGATCTGATAAAACAGTTTGTGGAAAATTAGCGCTTATTGCGATAAGTTCTTTTTTTGTTAACATTTTTTGTATTTTTTTCTTTGGCCACGTTTTTGATTTTTTAGGAAAAAAGAATTTTATGTTGGGTTTTTTTAAAAACAAATTTGCTGCAAGTATCATTCGTTCGAATTGTTCTGCAGATAATGCGGAAGCAACATTTCGATTTGAATCCACGGGATCAATTATTATTAATGGGTAGTGCTCTTTTTCAAATAATTTTTGTGCTCGTTCAATCCCAGTTCCAAAATCAATTACTTCTCCTGGCCTCATTTTTGCTAACGCTTTAATAGTGTTTTCAAATGTTTTGAATGTTACAATAAATAGTTCTGCCCCATACCCTGGTAAAGAACAATTTTTCAAATCTGCACCGTAAGCATTTATCCCTTTCAAAAATTGTTTGAGTAATCGCGCTTCTGCTTTTTGTGTATCGGTTAATTTTTCAAGTAAGTATTTGTTGTGAAAAGGAGTTCTGTCTACTGCGCTTTGTTTTTCTGCTCCGCTTGCAACAATATAAGAGGGAACAATTTCTACTTCAAATCCTTTTATTTCTCCTCTAATATATGGGTGTTGGGAGTATGCTTTTTCCCATTTGTGTCCTTGAAAAATTGTTTTAGCGAGTCTTAGTCCCTCTTCTTCTAATTGTTGCGCAGGAAGTTCTTTATGAAACATTATAAATAAATCTAAATCCCTATCTCCGCGTAGATGAGTTCCTCTTGCGCTTGAACCGCACCATTCTAAGTGTGAGTGTTTTCCTTCTAATTTTTTTAGTTTTTCGCGTATTTGGCTAACAAGTTTTTGTTCAGCCAGAACCTCTTTTTTTGTAGGAGTTATCTTTTTGAGTACTTTCTTATAGAGGGGGTTCATAGTCATCACTTTTAAAGCGCTTAAGTTATTATACTACTTTTCTTTATATATTTGTGTTTGTGTGGTCTAAATGAAGTTTACTGAACTGAAGCTTAAGAAGGTTGATTCCACTCCTCTAGCAGACATTTACTCTGGTTTATCCAATAACTTTTATGAAGTAAAGCTCTTGCCTCTTTCAGAAAAAGAGAAAGCGTTTGCTGAGTTTCTTTCTAAGGAAATTCGTAAGGGCGGATTTTTGCGTAAAGAGTTTGATGGGGCTGGAGAAGATTTTAACGAATCATTTGTTGATGAAATAGTCTCTGTTGTTCAAGTAAATAGTTTGGTTGAAAAACTTCCTTCAAGAAAACTTTTTGTTTCTCTTGTTGAATCAATGATTAAGCTTGTTTCTAAAGTAAAATTTGTTCAGAATAAAGCATTATTTTCGGAGTATGTTTTGCATAATGCTATTGGGTTAAAGCAATTAGCTTTTTTTTCTTTGGATGATGATCTAGAAGAATTAATGGTTAATGGTGCTGAAGGGATTTTTGTTTTTCATAAAAAATATGGTATGTGTAAAACAAATCTTGTAATTGAACAAAAAGAATTAATTGATGTAATTCAGCGTGTTGCGTTAACCGTTGGCAGGGAATTTAATTCAAGAAATGCGTTGCTTGATGCGCGTCTTCCTGATGGTAGTAGAGTTAATGCTACCTTATCTGATGTTTCTCCTACGGGGGCAACTTTGACTATAAGAAAGTTTTCTGCAATTCCATTAACTATTTTGGATTTAATTTTAAATAATACAATTACTGCGGAAGCTGCAGCATTTTTATGGTTCATGGTTGATGGATATGGAATTTATCCTCAAAATATTTTGGTTTCGGGCGGAACTGCTTCTGGTAAAACAACTTTTCTTAATGTTTTAAGTAATTTTATGAGACTAAGCGAGAGAGTTATTTCTATTGAAGATACTATTGAACTTTCTTTGCTTGGGAGAGAGAATTGGGTTGCGCTTGAATCAAGGACTTCGGAAGGAATGCAAGTTACAATGGATTCTCTATTAAGAAACGCTATGCGTATGAGACCTGATAGAATAATTGTTGGGGAAGTAAGGGGGCCTGAGGCTTTAACATTGTTTACTGCAATGGATACTGGTCACCAAGGTTGTTTGGGTACGGTTCATGCAAATAATGCAAGAGAGACTCTTGTAAAACTTCAGGAGAGACCGTTATCTGTTCCTCAATCTATGCTTCCTTTGCTTGATTTTATTATTATTATGCAGAGGAGGTATTCTGCCCAAAAAGGAATGCAAAGAAGGATTGTTCAGATTGTTGAGCTTTCTAGAATGGAGGATAAAGTTTTGTCTGCGGTATTGTTTGACTTTGATGAAAAAAATGATTTATTAAAGCGAACTGAGCTTCAGAGTCAAATCTTGGAAGAGATTGCTCATCATACTTCTCTTGAAAAAAATGATTTGAAAAGAGAGATTGAGGTAAGACAAAAAATACTTGAGTGGATGCTTCGTGAGGATATAAGAAAACCTCTTGAGGTGCTTGAAGTGATTGAGAGTTATTATTATAATCCTGAAAAAGTGTTGTCAACGATTTCAAATTTGAGCTAAATACTTTATTTTTTCTTTTGTGCTTTTTTTACTAGGGTTTCTTTTTCTTCGTTTTTTGGGAAGTCTTCTACTTTAGAGTAAACACTGCCTTCTGGGGTAAGTTTGCTTTCAAACAGAGCAAAGTTTTTCACTTTGAGTGTTTGATACACTCTTTTGTTTTTTATTTTAGAAAATTCTTTTGCAAAATCAGTTCCATCATTTGCTCTAGCAATTGTTATGTGTCCGCTAAACTCAGAATCCGTTCCTAGTGTTTTACTTACTCCTTCTGCAAGATCATACAGTTCTCTAGCTTCTGCGCTTAACCAAATCACTCGTTCGTCAAATTGTCCAATAGTTCCAATAAGTATTTGAAATGGTTCAAATTTTATTTGGCTGAGTCTTTTTAATATTTCTTTTTCTCCTGCTTCGTTTGCATCCCCTAAAAAGCACAAGGTGATGTGTAAGTTAGTGGCAGGCACTTTTTTTACAGTGTTCAGCGGTTCAATTAGTTCTTTTTCTATTGTTTCTCGTAATTTTTTTGGTAGTTCTATTGCTACAAATAATCTTTTCATTTTATTCAAGCTCTTTTTTAGCGCATTTTTGTAGTTTTTTAATTAACTCTTGATTTTTCTCAAATTTTTCATTTGCTTTTTTTACCAAATATTTTAAGTAGTTTTTATCTACATTAATTTTTCCTTCTTTTATTGGAGTGGTAATATTTTGAGTCCCAAGCATTTCTACAATAAATTTTCCATCTTTTGCAACTTTTATTCCTGCTCGTTTTATTCCTGCCTTTTCGCATAAAACAAGGATTTTCTTTGCATTCTCAAGTGTATTTGTACCTAAATGAAAGATTAATGGTTCTTGTTTAAACCAAAGTATTTTTCCATTGAACTCTTCCACCGCATCAAGTATTTCTTTAGTTTTTACTGTTCTGTGCCATTTTCTATAGAATGCACTTTCTTGTTTTGTTTCTTCTTCGCCTAGACTAATTAACGCAATTCTTCCTGCGCAAGAGCTTGAGGTAAAGTAGTTTTTAGTTTTGCAAATATAATCACACAGTGGAATAAAATCTTCATCCATTCTTCCCATTTTTTTTGCCTCTTCATAAGTTTGTGTGTGGTGTTTTTTTGTCATTTCAAATCTGCTTTTCTCTTCTAATTGTCTTTGGTGTTCAGTAGATGAATTATTTTGAACTTTCTCGCAAGTTTGTTTTTCAGCCATAAGAATAACCTTTTTATTCTATTCTTTCTCTAATTAATCTGGTTTAGTATGTTTAAAAAAGCATTGATTTTAGTTTTAGTTTTACTACTAGCTTCAACTGTTTTTTCAATAAGACTTATTGACCCTCTTTCAAAGGATCTTTCGTTAAATAAAACTAATTTTATTGGGACTGTTGCTGTAGGCAATACTATTGAGCTTATTTTTTCTAAAGAACTTGTTGATAAATATGAATCAATTGATGTAGTTACTCCTCTTCCAACTGGTTTTAATTATGAGGCAAGAGTTGAGATGGAAGCATTAAAATTATTTATTCATGTTCCTATGAGTGCAAATCCGGGGAATTATCCTTTTTCAGTAAAACTAGCAGGGTCAAATAGAGAAGACACAGTCCCTCTGGCTTTTGATGTTTTAAAAAATGCATTAAATGTTTCTCCGGTAGATATTTCAGAATCAACTACTCTTGTTGGTAGTGTAGCTTCGTTTAAATTCTTTTTTGTTAATAACACTGATTCGGATGCAGTTTTTGATATTTCAACAAGTCTTCCAAATAATTGGATGAATAAGAGCCCGCTTGATATGGGGTCTTTTTCAAAAAGGGTTATTGTTCCTAGAAGAGGAACTCTTACTGACACAATTAATGTTTATCCAAGGCTTCAAGGAAAGAAGGAGTTTGCTGTAACTGTTGCGTATGAAGATACTTCAAAGGATTTTTCTTTTGTGGTTAACGCAAATCCAACTTTGAAAAGTAAATTTGAGTCAGTTATTTATGGCTTGCCATTTTATTCATTTTCTTTGCTTCCTAGTTATTTTGTTAATGGATTGTTTTCTTTAATAATCAACTGATTAGAATTTAACTATTTCTAATTCTACTTTTATTTATGAAAAGTGATTATTCGGGTAGTGAGATTCTTTTTGCTAAAAAAATTATTAAAGAGATTTCTTCAGGAGTAATTAATACCCCTAAGGATCTTGAGGTTCGGCGCTTTTTTTGGAGTAAAGAATTGGCTCTGGATCACATGCCTGCTTTTCCATTTATTTTCTCACAAGTTAAACATCCAACACAAAAGATTAAATCTCTTCTTGCAATTAAACCAACAAGGAGTCTTTCCGGGGTTCAAGTTATTGCAGTGATGCTTCCCCCTTTTCCTTGTCCGGGTAAGTGTATTTATTGTCCTTCTTCTCTTGAAGGAAAAGAATCTCCTAAGTCTTATACTGGGTTTGAACCAAGTGCATTAAGGGCTCAGCGTTTGGGTTATGATGCGTTCAAGATTGTTTCAAATAGAATAAAACAACTTGATATTACTGGTAATGAAGCAAATAAAATTGAGCTTATTTTTCAAGGAAGTTCTTTCACTGCGCTTGATTCAAAGAATCAGAACTTAATTGTTAAAAAGAGTCTTGATGCAGTTATTGGTAAAAAAACTTCTTCTCTTAAACAAGCAAAGTTTTTGTGTGAAAAATCTAAACGTAGGGTAGTAGGTATTACGTTTGAAACAAGACCTGATTTTTGTTCTAATAATCAAATTAAGAAAATGCTTTCGCTTGGCGGAACGCGAGTAGAATTAGGTGTCCAAAATCCAGATGATGGAATATACAAGCGTATAGCGAGGGGGCATTCGGTTGAGGATGTAGTAACTTCTACTCAAAAGTTAAAGGATTCTGCTTTCAAAGTGTTGTATCACTTAATGCCTGGTCTTCCGGGTAGTACTCTCCAAAAAGATTTAAAAAATTTTAAAAGTATTTTTACAAATCCAAATTTTTGTCCTGATATGGTAAAGTTTTATCCGTGTCTAGTAATAAAAGGAACTAAACTTTATGATGAATGGAAAAAGGGAGATTTTTCTCCGATGGGCGCAGAAACGGCCGCAAAATTGTTGGCCGAAATAAAATCAGAAATTCCTCCTTGGGTAAGAGTAATGCGTGTGAATAGGGATATTCCTAGTACAGTAATTTCTGCAGGGGTAATGAAAACTAATTTGCGTCAATTGGTCGAAGAGGAATTGCACAAGTCGGGAAAAAAATGTAATTGTATTAGATGTAGGGAAGCAGGTTTGCAGTCAAGGGGTGGAGGAGTAGTAGATTTTGAAGATGCTAAACTTAACACCACTTTTTATAATGCGAGTATGGGTGAAGAGGCGTTCATTTCTTTTGAATCAAAAAATTCTTTATTTGGTTTTGTAAGGTTAAGAAAACCCGCTAGTCCATTTATGAAAGAAATAACTCCCAAAACTGCGTTAGTTAGAGAACTTCATGTTTATGGTAAAGCTGTTCCTGTTGGAGAAAAAGGTGGAGAGAATATTCAGCACCAGGGATTAGGAAAAGAGTTGATGGAAGAAGCGACGCGGGTTGCAAAAGAAAGGTTTGATTCAAACAAAATGGTTGTTATCTCTGGTTTGGGTGTTAGAGATTATTATAGAAAGAACTTTAATTACAAAAATGATGGAGTTTATGTTTCAAAGAAGATTTAAATTCTTCAAAATTCACCACTTTTGTGTGATTTTGTGTTTGAACTTGTTTTAGGTGTTTTAGTTGCTATTTTAGTAATAGTTCTTTTTTTTCTCGCAAAAAGTTTTTTTGAACTTAAATTTAAGTATGATGAACTTTTGTTTTCAAAACAATCTCAAAGCGTGAAATATGGCCAATTAACCGAGCAATGGATTCCTTTTTCAAAAAATTATCCATATAACTCACAGAATTTTCGTTTTATAGGAAAACCAATTGATGGAATTGCTTTTGAAGAGGATAAAGTAGTGTTTGTTGAATTTAAAACAAATAAATCTCAATTGAATGAGTCTCAAAAGAAAGTAAAAGATCTTGTTAAAGATAAAAAAGTAGAATGGTTTGAATTAAGGGTTGAATAATAATCTAATTCAAATTTTTGTTAATTTTTACTCTAATTTGTATCTTAGTGTGCATACAACTCCGCCGAAGGAGAAGATTTGTTTTTCTTGTGGGTTGCGTGAGGATATTATTTCTGTTTCGCATCCTACTTTTTCTGCCCTGTCGAGTAGTTCTTCTGCTTCTTCTCGGTTTTGCATTAAGTAGGTTTCAGATAGAATTAGTTTTTCACAAGCTCCCGCATCAAGTGCTTTTTTTATTGTTTCTTTTCCATATTCTGCTTTTCCTTTAGAAAGTTTTGCTAAGAATTCTTCAATTGTTTGTGATTCTTTGCTCATGGTGAGTTCTCTTTCAATTTTTTCTAGTTTTCCTTGTGAAATGAGTTCATTAAATCCTGTTTCTCCAACAGAATTAGTATTCTCAATTAGAACCGCTGGGAGTCCCTTGATTTTTTTATCTTCAATAAATCTTTTGAGATTTTCTTTTACAAATCCGGGTCCTGCAAGAAGAATTTTTTCGGGGGCAAGGGAAGTAATTTTTGCTAGTATTTCATCAAAGTATTCACTTTTTTCTTGAACATATCTTTTTCCAAGTTTTGTTTCTTTTACAACTGCTTTTTTACTCAACGAGTAGTTATTTACAAAAGCAAATTCTGCTTGTTCGTCATCAAGTAGTATTACTAAGAGTTTTCGAGTTACACTTGTTTTTTCTGCTTTTTTAATTCTATCTACTTGCCAGTTGTTTAGTTCTTTTTTTTGAATTCTAATTTTGTCTCCAACTCGAATTTCAATACTTTGGTGGCTTTTTAATTCAATAAATTCTTCTGGCTTTCCGCCAAGAATTATTCCGTTTATTCGCAAGTTTTCTCCAAATTCTTGAAAGTGCGAATCCATAACCTCTAGTTCAATAAATAGGTTTATTCTTTGTGCTTTTTCTCCTTCTTTTGAGGGTTTTATTTTTCTATCTGTTGATCCAAAAATAATATCTCCTTTAGAAAGAATTTTTTCGAGGTGCCAAAGATCATCCATGCTTTCAGCTATGCAGCTGATTTCCTGGTTTTTTCGGTCAATTTTGAGTACTTTCATAAAGTCTTTTTGGCCGGAAATAGTTTTAAATTCACTTGCTCTATCCATATCACTGCATGGGGCATAAAACCAAGGTTAAAGTAAAGCGTTCTAGCAATAAACGTTTTGTAAGGATAGTTGAAGCTGTTATTAAGGATTCAAAAGGTCGGGTTTTGCTTCTTCAAAGAAGTACTAATAATTCAACTTATGTGGGCAAGTGGCAGCTTCCTGGAGGTAAAGCTCATAAAAAAGAAAGTGCAATTCATGCAATTAACAGGGAAGTTTTTGAAGAAACTGGTCGCAAGTGTGTTGTAGTGGATTTGTTAAAAGAAATTACTTTTTCTGAGAAATTTAAAGGTGAGGAATCAACTGTGGAATTAAGTATTTTTTCTTGTAAAGTTAAGGGCAGCATTATTTTGAGTAAAGATCATTGTAAGCATAAATTTGTAAGAGCTTCAAAGCTGATTAAAAAGATTTTGGCCCCTGTTTCAAAAAAAGCTCTTTTTGATTAATAATTTTTAAGCGTAATATTTTCCTTCTTGTTTTTGCTCTCTATCTAGAACTGAATCATGTTTGTTTATTCTTGGTCTTTTTGAGTCTTTGTCTCTTCTTAGGGTAATATCAAGGTACTTTAGTAGTTTGTTCATTCCTTCTTCTACAGAGAAAGGGCCTTCTGCGATTCCTGTTCTGGCAGGTTCTCCTGTGAAAACCATTATTTTGTCACTCAAGTAATCTGTAAATGTTAAATCATGGTCAATCACAAGTGCTGAGCAATCAGTAATGTCTATGTGGTTTTTTATTGCTTTTCCTACTGCTAAGCGCTGTTCTACATCAAGGTATGCGCTTGGTTCATCAAGCAAGTAAAGATCAGCTTTTTTGCTTAAACATAGTGCGATTGATACTCTTTGTAGTTCTCCTCCTGAAAGATTTTTTGCTTTTTTTTCTAATAATTCTTCAAGTTCAAGTGGTCTTAGTATTGTTTGTCTTATTTGGGGTATTGCTCCTTCTTCAAATAATTGTTCTACAGTTTTTTCTCCAGTGTAAGAAATGTATTGGGGTTTATAGGATATTTTTACATTTGTTGTAAGTTCTGTATTATCAGGTTTTATTTCGCCAGCAAGTATTTTCATAAAAGTGGTTTTTCCTATTCCGTTAGGCCCAACTAATCCTATAATCTCATTTTTCTTTACTTCGTTTTGTGCTATGTTAAGTTGAAAGTTTCCAAGTTTTTTTTGCATTGCAGGCCACTGGATTATTTTTTCTTTTCTTTCTTTTTTCTCTTTTTTTTGGTGAGCAAAAAAATCTATGGGGTATTCTCTAAATCTAAAGTTTTCGTCTTTGGAGTAACCTTCAAGATAAGTGTTTATTCCTTCCCGAGTTGTTTTTACTTGTGACACAAATCCATACACTCTTGGTTTTCCATACATTAGGTTTACATAATCTGATAAGTAATCAAGTAGAACTAAATCGTGTTCGACTACAATAACTGCGGCTTTTTCTGCTAATGAGCGAATAAATTTTGCTGCGCGTAATCTTTCTTTTATATCTAAAAATGAGCTTGGTTCATCAAAAAAGTAGAGTTGTGCATTTTTTAGCCCTGTTGCTGCGATTGCAACTTTTTGAAATTCTCCTCCAGAAAGTTCTGCAGCATTTCTGTCTAAAATATTTTCAATATTAATTGCGCTAGCAACTTCTTCTAATTTATGATCATCATCAACTTTTTCCAACAGTTCGCGTACTGTTCCGTGGGGTTTTATTGTTTCTATATTTTGAGGTTTTACTGAAACTTTTACTCCTTTTGTGTATAGTTCTTTAAAAAATTCTTGTGCTTCTTTTCCTTTGTAATAATCAATCACTTTTTGTTTGTCCTCTTTTTTTTCAGTAAAGTTGGGAATTATGTTTCCTGAAAGTATTTTGATTATAGTTGTTTTTCCTATTCCGTTTCTTCCAACTAAACCCAGTACTGCATTTTTTTTAGGGACAGGTAAACCGTGTAATCGGAACATGTTTTTTCCAAATGAATGTATTGGTTCCTCAAGGTTGAATGAAAGGTTAACTATGCTTATTGCTTTGAAGGGACAGCGATTTTGGCATATTTCACAGCCAATGCATAGGTCTTCAGAAATTATTGGTTTTTGTAAGGGTTCGTTTATTATGCATTTTTTGCCTGTTCGGTTAACTGGGCACACTTTTTCGCATAAGTAATTTCCGCAATGATCATAGTTACAGTTATCATAGTCAATAACTGCTATTCTTTTCTTTGCATTCATACAAAATTACCATTTAGAAAGTAATAAAAACTTGGTTTGTTTTGGTGGTTTGTTTGCCTTTAGGGGGTGATTGGGATTGTTATTGTTTTAGCAATATCTAGTCTTATGTCGTTTCTTAGGGCATAACAGCTTAATTTAATCTTAATTGCAGTTAAATCATTTTCTGCAGGTAGTAAAGCACAAGTCAGATTGTTTTGTGAATTTAGTGAGTTTGTTAGTACACTTGCGTTTTCATCAATGCAAGCTAGTTGCCATTTACAGTTTTGGCTAATTTGAGTTAAAATTAATTCATAATTGTTTGCCGTTATTGCTGCTTGGGGAATATTTTCTTTATAGGTATTATCAAATTTTGTTTCATTGTTAATTGTTAGAAGCATCGTTGCAGTTAGTGCAATTGCTAAAATTAGGAGTATTCCGCCAAATCCTGTTTTATTCATTTTACCCACCTGCAGTTAAGTTTTGTGAACAATTGTTTTGTTTCGTTGGAATAGGTGGTTATTGTTGTGCAGTATTGGGTTGTTGCGCTGTTGTCTCCAGGACTTGGGTTTAAATTAAAGTATAATGCTTCTGATGCAGCGCTTTGGTTTTGTAATTCTAAAAAAGAAGTGTTTTGTTGGGTTAATGTGCTTGAATACCATAATGTGGATGTTGCAAGTATCACTATGGCCATGGTGAATAATACTTCTGTGGAAAATAAGTATCCTTTCATTGTCCCACCTTTATAGAAATATTTCCTGTTTTAAAATTATTATTTGTACATTTTGTAGTAGAGTTCATGCAATTATTAACATCAGTGGCGGTTGTTGAGTTATTGCAATAAAGTATGTTTAGTTCTAGTGCAACTATGTTGTCGGAGTTAATAGTGTCATAATTTATTCTTGTGCCGTCTGAAATTATTTGTGTATTATAATCTTGTAGAGCAAGTCTTTTTTTTAGTTCAACTGGGTTTTGAATTAGTAGATTTAATTTGTCAGAGTTTATTGAATATGGGAAAAATGTGTTTCCTATTTTGCATGAACTCCACTCGGAGTTTGCAATTACTATTAAAGCACTTTGTGTTTTTTCAGTTAAATTTGAGTATTCTTGTTTTTGTTTTATGTTATACATGTTGAATTCAGCTATTGCCATCATTGTGCCTATTCCAAATATTACTAGCACCATTGCAAGAATAAAATCTATTGAAAATATTTGTCCTTTACTCATTGGTTATCACTAGTATCCCGTTTGTTTGCAAATTATCAGTATTAATTTTAGTTGATGGGTTTTTGTAAAAGTAATTATTTGAATCAATTAATACATCTCCTTCGTTTGTTGTGATTTGAGCAAAAACAATAAGTTTGCTTTCATCAACTCGTATTTGTGGTCTTGTAATCACATTATTTCCTTTTGCGTCAGCATAGTTTATTTTGTCTATATGCAAGGCTATTGTGAAGTTTGTATCAGCTAAGGCTTGTGTCGCTGTTATTAGACTAGAGGTTTTACTTGAAATTGTATAAAGTTGTTCTTGAACAAGTATTTTTTCTTGAGTATTCTTGAAATTTAGGATTACTCCGCTAAATCCGGTTATAACCACAATCATTAGAATAAATGTGAGCATTAGATCTAATGTTATTTGGCCTTTTTTCATGCTAAAATAATGTGTTTTAAGGCTTTTAATTTTGCCTTTCTAGTCTTCAATGAGGTTAATTTTGATTTTTTCGCTTTTTGCATTAAAAAAATTTATATTTGTCAAAGTAAATGGATATCCAAAGATTAGATTGAGATTGTATTTTGTAAAAAACTTTTTATCTGCTAAGCTTGGTGTTGCGTAACCATTTGGATGGGAATGGAGTGAGCCAAGTATGCTTTCATCAAAAGGAATAATTGTTTCATTAATAGTTGCTGAGTCAATAGTTGTGCTAGTTGGTAAAAAGACTATTTCGTCTATAATATTCTCTTTTTTTTGTCCCCCAAGAAAGCACATAAATTCGTCAGGGTAATAATTTTCCGCGCTTTTGAGTGCATTAAGTAAAACACTTTTTTTTATTGACCACATAGTCTAAAATAAGATGAATAAGTAGAAAAATAGTACTGGTACGATTAGTGCTGCCATGCAAGTGCTTCTTCGCACTCCGTTCATTATCACAAAAAGTCCTAGTGCTGTTGAAAATATTAGTGTGATTAATCCGTTTGTTCCATTAAGTAGTCCAACTAGTAACACCATGAGTATTATGCTTGCTATTGAAAATAATCTTGTTTTATTTTGATCAAATAAATGAATTGCTTTTTTTGCCAAAATAATTGTGGCGAGTGCGCCTATTCCTGCGGAGGCAATCATTATGGCTGTTCCCACTGTAAGCATTTGGGGGGTAAAAAATATTTTGTCTTGTAAGGCAAGCATTGCCCCATTTCTTGTTTTTGATAGTGCGAAAAGCATTGTGTAGGAGAAAAAGAAATTTGAAGTGTTTATTGCACCAAGCATGGTTAAGTATTTTTTTGTATCAGTGGTTTTTTTGAAAAAATTTATTATTGCGGCGGCAGTATTGCTCCCTATTCCAGGCATTATTGAAACTATTGCGCCCCCAACAAGTCCAATAAATCCGTCAATTGGGTTAGTTTCAAAATTACTTTCAGTTTTTTGTTTTATTGTTACTGGTTTTTCTTTTAGTGAATATATTGTTCCTGCTATTCCAAAGTAACCTGTGATTAATGGAAATAGTTGGTCTTTAAACAAAAACCCCTGTGAGGCTGCCGCAATTATTGTGAATATTACTATTGTTTTTTTCTTAATCCCACTTTCGCTTAGAGTCATTGCAATTAGTGCGAACCCGAGTACCCAAGGTGTTGCAAGTATTATTTGTTCTGAATTTTGTTCAAGAAAAATAAAAAATAATGGGGTTAGTATTGCCCCTGTTATTACTGCGATTAGTGCTCCAAAAGTAGTAAGGCATATTGCTTGTAGTGCTTCGCCTTCAAGTAGCATTCTGTGTGCAGGGAGTACACTTTCAAATGTTGATTCGCTTGGTGCGCCTAAAAAAGTCGAAGGAATAAATTCAACAAAACATTGTGTGATTGACATGCTTAGCATGAATGTAACTATTTCTATTCCAAACAAAGGGCTTGTTGCAACTATTACTGCTATATTGTTTGAATGAAGTCCTGGAATTAATCCTGCAATTATTCCTGCTAAAACCCCTAACATTAACCAAACTAAAATCATTCTTTCACTACCTTGTGGGCAAATATTTTTTGATCAAAGTTTCCCTTGGCTTTATCTATTTGGTTTTCAGCATATACTTTTACATAATCGTTTGTTTCTATAGAAAGGGATTTTGGGGCGTAGATTGTAGTTTTGTTTCCATCATTAAGAATGAAAATACTTATGGGGTAATTCTTTATTACATATTCTATTCTTCCACTAATGATCCCTTTTTCTCCAGGTGTGCTAAGTAATTTTGTGATTGTGGTTTCTTGAAATTCTTCTTGGTAAGTTAGAAGTAGTGCTACTATTCCAATTATTGTTATAACTAGACAAATTTTCAAGAGGGTTTTATCATTCACAAAGCTTTTTTAGTGGGATCAAATAAAAAGGAATTTAGAGTTTTCGTTGAATGTCGATGGTTATTGGAGAATTATATTTGTTTGGTAATTAGTTGCTGCTTTAACTTTTTGTTTTAATATTTCCGTGTCGATTGTGGTTCTTGGAGTTATTTTTATTAAAATATTTATGGTGGGGCCCTCTTTTTCTAATTGAACATAATCAATTATATTTGTAGTGGTTTTTGTGCTTAATTGACTAAGCACCTCTTCTCTTGCAATCGCGATTGCCATTGTATCATTGTGGGTTCGCATGTATAGTGCTCCAATTCCACTGGCGAGAGTAATTATTACTAATAAAAGTAATAATCCTTCAAATGCTACTTGTCCGCGCATATTATCAGCTTCAATTGGTGAATGTTATATTGGTTAAAGTTTTTTCAATAATTATGTTTGTTTTTACCGGTCCTTTGATTAGATTTAATTTGCAATCAAGTATTGCATTTTTTATTGCAAAGTCTTTTCTACAATTTCCGCTAGGGCATTGTTTAGGGTATGGTTGTTGGTTAAGTTTTGTTTCAAAAGAAATGCTCGCTGCATTGCAATATATGTTAGTGTCTTGTGGTGCAAAAACAGTTACGGTTTTTCTTGAGCCCACTCCAAGTAAAGAAACTTCATTTATTGCGTTTGTTAATTTTTGTACTTCATTATTTGCTTTAGTTACACTTTCAACATCATTTACTAGTGCAGTAGTTTCTTTTCCTAGCGGCATTGTAACAGTTGTCAAATAAACTATTACAATTAAAAGAAGAAATATGAATTCTAGCGCCACTTGTCCTTTTTGCATTTAAATCACTCCTATTATTAGCATTAAAACTAAATCACCTAATGCCAAACATAATATATACCCTAGTAACATGGTTGGAACAAAAGGCATGCTTTCTTTGATTAGAATTTTTTTTGGGATAAGTCCTTTTGCAGCGAGTTTTTTAACTTCTCTTAGTTCGTCTTCAGTTAATCCGCGTGCTTTTCTTGCAGAAATAATTTCTTTTTTTGGTTTTAGTAATTCTAAAAGTGGTTGAGAGTTTTTTTCTTTTATACATTTTATTATAAAACCCAAATCAATTGATTGTTCTTCAATTATTTTCTTACCTTTCCAAATTAAGCTTTTTGAGGGAATCATTCCTTCTTCGAGGCTCTTTACAAGTACTTCGCTTGACAATACTTTTCTTGCAGAAAGCATTAATTTAATTGAAGTGTATAATCCAACACTAATTATTAATGCTGCAATTAGGGCTTGAACAAACAAGGTTAGGTTAAGAATTAATGCAAATATTATTGCAAGTGTTGTGATATAGTTTTTATATTTTCCAGTTGCTTCCCAAATAAAAATTGCCACTATGGTTAATAATGCATTTGTATTTAGTGCAAAAAGTATTGTGTATATTGCTGAAGCGAAAAATGATGCATGGATTGCAGTTATTACTTTTGGTTTCATTTGTAGAAATAATTCTTTTTGGAATTTTTTGTTTTTGCTAACTCTAGTTATAATAACAAATAATCCGTATGGCAAAAAAGAAATTAAGGAGTAAAGAAAAAGTGTTACTGGGAATAGTGGGAGACTTGCGTTTGTTAAGATTCCCATTTTCAACAGAGCTGGAGTAAAAGGGTTTAGTGCCCCTAGGCCCATGAAGAGTTTAACGTCTCCTCCTGCAAATACTCCAAGTTTCCACATTATCCATCCAAAAAAGAATCCAAAACACATTCCAAAAAAAGAATAAATAATTGGGTTTGGGGTGGATTCAAGGTAAGATTGTGTCCCGAATATAATTAATCCTAGGAGTGCTAATCCATAGTTTAATTTGTTTGGAACTATTCTTTCTTTTAGGTCAGTGTATGTTGCAATAATTAGCCCAACTAAAGAAACGATAATGCTTATTAAAAAATAATTAATTACCATTTCTAGATTAGGTTTCTTAGGTTTATAAAACTTGTTTAAAGTTTTTTTTGGACAAATAAATTAGTCATTTAGTTTGTTAATATGTTTTCTAGTACTCTTGCGCGTGTAGTGAGTATTTCTGATTGAGCTTGTAGTGCTATTGTTCTTATTGCTTCTACCATTATTGCGGCACTCATAGCAAGAACTATTGAGAATGCTGCCGTTAATAAGTATTCAAATGAAACTTGGGCTCGTTCTTCCATGTGATTACCTTGTGTTAGGTAGAGAACCAGCTGGACATTTTAGTCCTCCAAGTAATGGTTCTTGTTTTAAGTTTGAAAGAGCTTCACATTTTGAAACATCGGGGGTTTGTATTGTTTTTGTCACATCATCATACCCGCTTTTACTTGCGTCGCAAAGGTAGCACCCGCATGTAAAACTGTTTGTGTTCATTGTTTTGCATGTGTAATCATAAGTTTGTTGGGAACCTGATTGGGTTACTGGCCCGATTGTCCCTATCATAAAAGAAATTACTATTGCAACAACAACTACTCCTGCCGCAAGTAATAATAAGTATTCTATTGCGCCTTGTCCTTTAACATTCATTTTCATCACGTCAAGATTATGTTAATTGTAGTATTTAAATATGTTTATTTGTTTTTTTTAAAAAATTAGAATGAGAGGGATTAACCTCTCATTATTAATATATTTTTTAGTTTTTTGCTAATTGATTTAAGTCAGTGTATTTTCCTGCTATGTTTGAATCAGTAACAGTACTCTTTCCAGATGTTGTTACTCCTGTGATTGCTATTATTACTATTGCTACAACTAGGATTGCTGCTCCGATTATTAGTAAATATTCTATTGCTCCTTGTGCTTTTTGTTCCATGTGTATAACCTCCTTTTGAGTTTAAAATTTATAAAATACTAACTTCTTTGTTGTTTTTAAACCTTAGCTTTTGCTTTCTTTGTAGTTATTTTTAAGGTGTGTTTCTTGTTTGATCTATGGCTGCATCAGTTGTAGTGTTTACTGAGCTTTTGATAAATATTGTGACAATTGTAACTATTACTACTGCCCCAGTTATTACTAATAAGTATTCTAAATTTACTTGGGCTTTTTCTTCCATTTTAAACACCCGACATCATTCCTTTGATAACAAATGTTGAAAGGTAATATGCAACAAATGCTACAAGTAATAGCACTGGGATGTATATAATGCTTTTGTTAACTTTTCCTTCTCTTACTAGTGACATCATTGTTCCTGTCCCAACAACTTCAATTATTATGTAAAGTTGTATTAGCATTAATGTGAAATTACTCATGCTTTTTGTTTCTAATAATTGTGCTGGGTTAAGTGTTTGTGAACTTATGTTTGCAAAGGAACCTATTACTGAGTTTATTTCTCCAAATATTGCTGGAGCAATGAATCCTCCGGCTGCCACCATAAAGTAGAATTGCATTGTTGTTCCTGATTTTCTTTCTTCTTTTAATCGTTGGAAGTCTTTTACATCATCTGCAATCTCATCAAGTATATCTGCAAGACTTGCTCCTGTTTTGATTGAATCAAGTATAATTACTATTGTTCGTTTTACTAGTCTTGAATCTATTCTGTCAGCAAAACTAGTTAATGAGGTTTCAAGATTTTCTCCATCTTCTATTCTTCTAATAGCTAGTTGCATTTCGTCAGATAATCTTCCATAATCAGACTCTACTACTTCTCTTAATGCGCTTTCGTAGGTGTCTCCTGCTTTTAGTGTGTCTGCCATTTGTTTTAGTGCGTCTCCGAAGTTTCTTTCCACTGAATTTATTATGGATTCTTTTAGTAAGTATGGGTAACCAAGCATTAGTACTAGTGTCGCAAGTATTATTGCTGCAGGGAGTAAAGTGAATTCGTTTAGAATTAAACTACTTAAGACAAAGCTTGCTCCTCCAATTATTGCCGATATTGCTATTGTGATTAGTACCCAAGTAAGAGCAGAGTATTTCATTTGGTCGAACTCTACCCACGAAATATATTTTTCAATTATTTTTAATTCCATAAAATCACATCTTTGGTTCTGTTATATAGACCATTGCATTCATTCCAATAAATATAATTGGCATTATGATTAAATAAAATATTAATAATATTGATGGGGTTAGGGGTACAGCTTTGAATAAGTCTGTGCTTGTTCCTCCGAGTGGAGAGTTTCTTATTGCTCCGAGTATCATTATTGCAACTGGCAGTACTATGCAAGCAAAAATGAATATTACTGAAAAGAAATTCATTTTTTGAGAGAATGTGTTTATTTTGTTTTTCATTTCTTCTGAAACTTCTTCTGCAATTTCACTTATAATATTTGATAAATTTCCTCCTATTCTCATTGCTCTTATTATGTGGTTTAGTGCTGAGCGTAGGGCTCTACTTTGGGTTCTTAGTGCCATGTGTTTTAATGCAATGCTTGTATCAGTTCCTTCTTCTACTTCTGCTATAGTTCTAGCAAATTCTTCACTTAATAATCCATAATTAGCTGCGGTTACTGCTTGTATTGTTTTGTATAATCCAATTCCTGCTCTTAATTCAGTTGCCATGTGTCTTAATGCAAAGGGTAATTCCATTGAGCAGGCGTTTCCTCGAGCTATTGCAGTTTGTCTTGGTATATTTATTACGATTGCTACTGTTGTTAATCCGCCTAGTAGTGCAAGTATAAAGGGAATTGTTGTTGCAAAGAAAATATTTTTTGTTGTTGCTGCCAAAATTGCCCCTATAAATAGCCCTGCTATTAATGAAACTAATCCTCCAATTACTCCTGCTGCACTGGTTAATGCGAGGTATTGGTTTGAAGAGTAGGGCATATTTGCAGAATATAAATAATATCCAACTTCATCACTAAAAGGAATTTTTTTGAGGAGTTCTTGGATTGGTTTTATTTGGTTTTTCATTTTTAAGTAGAATTTTCCTACTTGTTGAGCTATTTTGGAATCAAAACTTTCAAGGTCTTCACTGTTTTCGATATCCGCTTTTGAATAAGTTTCTTCTGCAATTATTCCTCTTAGTTCTTTTAAGGATCCGGATACTTCATCAAATTGCATTCCTTCTTCTCGATACTTTTTTTTCATTGTTTCAACGATTTGATCAACTTCGTTGGTATCAATGCTTCCTTCAAATTTAACCATTCATTTCACCAAAATTTTTTCTTTCTAAAATGAAACTCTTTGCTTTGTCTGATACTTCAACTAAACTTCTTATATTTTGGTTTACCATTGATTCTAAAAAGTTTTTCCTTGCGTTTAGTTCTCCTTCTATTTGGTCTCTTGAGTATCCTGTGAAGTTTTGAAGAGTTTTTAGGTATTTGCTATCTATTAATGTTTTTTCCAGAATATCTTTTGCTGGGTCTCTTTGGAAAATAGTTTGTGTTCTTGGATTTCCTTCAAGTGCACCATATACTTCTGCAATTTCGCTTATTCTTCTGATTGTTCCTTTTTTTCTATCATAATAACGGTGTTCAACTATAATAATATCAAGTCCTGACATCATGATTGTTGGCACATTCATTGGTGGGTTTGTAAGTCTAATTATTGTTTCATCTGGGCTGTTTGCGTGTACTGTTCCTAAACAACCATCGTGTCCAGTGTTCATCGCAGTAAATAGAGTGAATGCTTCTTCGTGTCTTATTTCTCCTACAATTATTCTGTCTGGTCTCATTCTCAGTGAGTTTTTTACGAGTATATCCATTTTGAGTTCTCCAGTTCCTTCTAGGCCGGGGGGGCGGGATTCAAATCTTATCCAGTGTCCGATTGGTAAATTTAATTCTGCTGTGTCTTCGATTGTTATTACTCTTTCTCTGTCAGTTACAAATGAGGCGAGTATGTTGAGTAGAGAAGTTTTTCCTGACCCTGTTCCTCCTGAAATTAATATGTTTGCTGGCTTTGTCCCTAGTCCATCAATGCACGCCCAAAGAAATGCTGCTGCTTCCGCAGTAAGGGTTCCTAGTCTAATTAAATCAATTATTGAGAATGGGTCTTTTCGAAATTTTCTTATTGTTAGTGTTCCTCCGGAAATACTTGCTGGCGGAATTGTTGCATTTACACGTGAACCATCAAGTAGTCTTGCATCAAGTAGTGGTGAAGAGATATCCACTCTTCTTCCTACTTCTCTAGCAATTTTGTTTACTAAATCATCAATTTCATCTTCAGAAAAAAATTCTATGTTTGTTGTCATCATTTCATATTTTCTGTGAAAAACAAAAACTGGTTTTTTTGGTCCAATTATCATTATTTCTTCAAGTTGATCATCTTTAATTAAATCATCAATTATTCCATATCCGACCATTTCTCTTACAACTGCATCAGCATAGAATTGTGTTCTACTTTCAGGAATTCTTAGAGCAGGATTGCTTTTTATTATTTCAAGTATTTTTTGTTTGTAAACAATTCTTCGTTCTTCGGGGTTTCTTATTTTATAAGGGGAGATTGAAATTAATCTCGTAGTTGCTTCTTTTAGTGTATTAATTACTTTTCGTTCTACTGCTGTTGGTCTTGTAGTTGGTACAAAGTAGTAGGCAAGTGGTTTAGTTGGTATTCTATAAATTCTTGTTTTTCCATAAGCTTCTAGTTCTATTTTTTTGCTTTCTTCAAGTTCTTTTTCTATTGCGGTTTTTTCTGTTGGGCCACCTTCAACTTCGGGAGTAACTGCTTGTTTAAATTCTTTCATATCTTTGTCTTTTGCTTCTCTTGCAATAGTTTCTTCTTTGTCTTCAGGTTTTGTTTCTTCTATTTCAAGCGAGGGTAATTTTGGGCTTGGATTATTAGCTTTTGCATTTCCAATAATCTCTTCCAGGTAATCTGTTGGCATGATAAAGTTAGGTTTTTTAGGTTATTTAATGTTTGCTTTTGTGTTTACGCCAAGCTTATTTGCAAAGTTGTTTTGTCTAAAAATTAGGTCTAGAACATTTTTCTTTTGCACACCAACCCAAATATTCTTTACAAAATGCTCTTTCGCCTTGTGCTTTATAATATTTGCATCTTTGCCATGAGGGGCCAGAAAAAGATTTAGTATTTTCTAGTGTTGGTTGTTTTGGTTGGAATATTACTCCTTCATCATCCCCAATTATTTTTGGAGTTTCTTTTGGCTGTAATTGTTCTTGGACTTGTGTAATTTCTTCTGTCATTTCTTCTTGAGCTGCGCCAGTTGCATTAATTATTTGTGAGTGTTGTTGTGTTTCGGGTTCGTATGCTCTTGGCTTAAAATTTTTTGGATAAAGTAATTTTTCTACATCGCTTCCTTGCGGGGTGTAAGTTGCTTTTTGCATTGCGATTGAACCCTGCTTTGGTCTAGGCATTTTTTGTATATCAATACTTTGTCCCATTGCTATCATTTTTGCATTCATTTTTCTTGAATCTTCAACTAATGATTGGAAAGCCATTTTTAATCAACCTCTATAAATAAAATTATCTTCTCGCTCTGTTGCATCTTTGTTTTGCGCATAGCGAGTGAAATTCTGCACAATAATCATTTCCTGAACTATTTTTTCTGTGTTTGCATTCTTCCCAAGTTGCCCCGCCCCCTCTTTGGGAGTTAATATTTGATTCTGATGCAATGTTTCTAATTATGCTTCCGTGTCTAGTGTCAACGCTTTGTCGTGACATTCCGCCTCTTCCTTGTGGAACAAATCCTTGTATTTCAGAGTCTCTATAAGAAATATCTTGTTTTTGTGGGGTTTCTTTAGGTGTATCCATTATTGCGTCAGCCATATCATTTTGCTGTACAACAGGAGTAGGCTTTTGGCTATTTTTCCTAGCCTCTCGTGCAAAATCTCCAAATCCCATAATAATCAATTGCACTAATGAATAGCACACTAAAATAAAAAGGTATCTAAGCGACAAAAAAATTATTTTGTTAATAAGCAGAATTATTAATTCGGAGAAGTTAATTTGTAAAATTGGGTTTGTCGTGTTTTGTATTAACGTTTAGTAATTGTATAAGATAATAATTGAATTAACCAGATTGGAATTAAATAAAGAAGATTTATTTTGGTTAATATAATCCAAATAAACGTTGTTGTAAATAATAAAACGAGGTGCAAGTAAGGGTAATCTTTTTTTACTCCGAGTTCTATCGGAAGAGTTTGCATTTTTTCTTTTCTGTCTTTTGTCGCATCTCTCAAATCTCCTGCAAAATTTCTTATTGTGAGAAGAACGAATGCAATCCAAGGTAAAATGCTGAAAAATCCACTGATTCCTCCAATTAAAAATAAATGTTGTGCGCCTCTTGCAAAAGGAGAAAGTTTTGAATAGGGTGTTTTATTTTTATTTGAATAAATAATGCTGAATACAATAAACCCTATTCCTTCAAGTTTTTGATAAAAAATTAATCCAATTACAAAAAGAGTTATTGAAATTATTAAAGGTATTTTTATCCTGTATTTGTGTGCATGTGTGTGTTCCAAAAATGCGAGGAATCCAAGGTGCAATATTATTGCTCCGGCAAAAGTGTAATTAGTTGCTCCTGCTGCGATTAATAATAAAATTAAGTCCAAAAGAGAATATATTCTAATTATTCCCAAATAGGCAACAATTTTTTGAAAATAGTCTTTTTTGTTTTGCATTTTAACTCACAATAATAATAAATAACTCAAATATACACTTATTTAATGATTTCTCCGGAATTGTGCATTAAATGTAAGGGAAAACTTCTTTGTGGTTTAAGTAAGTGCCCGATTTTAGAAAAGCAACATAGTAATACAAGAATTGTTTCTTCAATGATTGGTACAAATTTTATTGGCGCTTCTCCTCCTGGTTTTTTTGTTTCGTGGCAAAATTATCCTAAGGTTGCAGTTGCTCCTCTTTCTGCTCTTCCAAGTGAAGTAAATGAGTTAAGTGATTTGCCTGAAAAGTGGTATGGTCTTTCTCAAGAAAAAATAATTTCTTTTAGAGAATCCTTATTACGTTCTTACAAAACAATGCCGGTTTCACTTGCATCAAATCCAAATTATGAGTTAATGGAGTTTCAAGAGATAGCAATGTCTTCAAACCTATTTGAGATGGAAGTAAATCTTTCTGAGAAACCACGCTCGGAATCAACTTTTGATTCCTTTTCTGCTCCGCTTGGTCCAAGTGCTAAACTTGATAAGTTGCATATTATTGATAATCCAAAAATTCCTAAAGAACTTGATTATTATGTTTCTGATACTGCGGTAAAATCTAATACAGCTCTTATTGATTTATTTTTGAAAGGTTTTCCTGTTTCAACGTTAGCAAAAGTTCTTTCTAGTGGAGCGCTTGGAGTAAAAAAGAATAGAAAAATTGTTCCGACAAGATGGAGTATTACTGCTGTAGATTCTAATTTATCAAAATATTTTATTGAAGAAAAACTTTCTCAAAACCAAGTAATTGATTCGTTTCAATTATTTCATTCAAAGTATTTGGATAATGATTTTTGGATAATGCTCTTGCCTTACGCTTGGAGTTTTGAGCAAATTGAGTGTTGGCTTCCTGGAGGAGTGTGGACTAGTGGTGCAACCGAGTACAATATTCTTTCCGATCATGAATTTAATGATGGATTTAAGGGTTATCCTGAGGAAACTGAAGGAGCATATTTTGCTTCTCGCTTGGCAGTAGCAGAGTATTTGTACGAAAAGAAAAGAACTGCTGCAGCAATTGTTTTTAGAGAAGTTGGCAAAGATTATGCTGTTCCATTAGGGGTTTGGCAAATTAGAGAAAATGTTCGTGCTGCTCTAAAAGAAAAGCCTCTGGAGTTTTCAAATTTTGATTTAGCTTTAGATTTTTTATCAAAAAAACTTTCTGTTCCAATTGAGCAATACAAAAAGAAATCTACTCTAATAATTCACTTTAAATCCCAAACAAGATTAAGCCAATGGTTTTAATAAATTTTTATTGTGCGATAGGGGCTAATCGAGGATAAGCTTTGTAATTTGTATTTACAACTTTTTTTAGCGTTCTTAAAAAAACAGTTGCTTGTTTTTTTGTCCCTAGTATTTCAACCAAACTATCAAATGCTTCTGTTTCATTGCTAATTCGTCCCATTGATTCTTCGGCAGCTATGTCTTGGCAAACTTTTTGTATTGTTGCTCTAAGTCTTTTATCTTTTATTTTTAACAAGTTCATTGTTCTTGATGTGGTGGCTTGGAAGAATCGTCTATTAATTTTTAATTCAGCCCACTGTGCAAGTTCTCCTCGTTTCATTCTAGATGGCATGAATGGGGAAGATGCGCTTCCAAGTCCTGCCCAGGCCCTTATTTGATTTACTGATTTTTTTTCAATTTTTCTTGCAGTTGATTTTTTGAGTGCTAGTCTGTTTAATTTCATGAAATACTTTGGGTAAACCAGTATTAATGTGTTTCTTTTTTAGAAAAAGTCTTTGCAGTTTGTGTTATATTTCTTTTCCCTCATATTCATTTTATGCAAAATATTACTTTTTACAGCACTAATGATAAATTGCATAAACAAAGTTTTGAGAGTGCTCTTTTGTGTGGTATGGCTCCAGATTATGGTTTGTATATGGTTGATAAAAAGGATCTTCCTTTTTTTTCAGAAGACAAATTAGAAAGTATGCGGGAAATGAGTTATGCTCAAATTGCTTTTGAAGTTTTAAATCCTTTTTTGGGTGCCGAGATCCCTGAGGAAAAATTGTGTGCCTTACTTGAAGATGCATATGATTCAAAAAAGATTCCGACAAAAATTCAGCTTGTGACAGATGGGATTTACATTATGTGGTTAACAGAAGGGCCAACGTATTCTTTCAAAGATTATGCTGCTCGTTTTTTTGGCAGAGCATTAAATTATTTTTTAGGGGTTAGGGAACTTAAGAGAACAGTTGTTGTTGCAACAAGTGGGGATACTGGTGGAGCTGTAGCTGATGCGCTTTTAGGATTAGATAATGTTGATTGTGTTGTTTTTTATCCAAAAGGATCTATTAGCGAGGGTCAGCGTAGACAAATGACTACTTTGCAAGGAAATATCTTTGCGTTTGAAGTTAATGGAGATTTTGATGTTTGTCAGGCTTTGGCAAAAAACCTTTTGGGGGATAAAGATTTTGCAAAAAATGTTTTTGGGGATAATGATAGATTGACTTCAGCAAATTCTATTAGTGTTGGTCGTCTTCTTCCTCAAGCAGTTTATCCTTTTTTTGCTTATTCAAAAATTAAAAGAGAACGAGGCCAGGAATTTATCGCAAGTATTCCTTCGGGTAATTTCGGGGATATGATGGGTACGGTACTTGCAAAAAATATGGGTTTGCCTGTATCAAAAATTGTTTGTGGGGTAAATGAGAATACCGAATTCCCTGATTTTTTAAATTCGGGAAAATATGTTGTGTCTGCGTCAAAAAAATCTCCTTCTTCGGCAATGATTGTTTCTCATCCAAGTAACTTGGCTCGACTTATAGATTTGTATGGTGGGCATATGTTTGATGAACGTGATCCTATTTCAAAAAAAGTTTTACGAGAAGGTGTTTTGGATAAGGGGCCCAATTTAGATAAAATGAAAGAAGATATTTTTTCGATTAGTGTTAATAACGATGAGCATTTTTCAACAATTAAAAAAGTTTTTGATTTGTATAAAGTTGTTCTTGATCCGCACGGAGCTGTTGGTTGGTGTGCGCTTGAAAAGTATTTTAACAAAAACCCTAAAAGGTTAAGTGTTATTTATGAAACAGCAGATCCTGGAAAGTTTCCTATTGATGTCAAAAAAGCTGTTGGGTTTAAACCAGACTTGCCAAAAGGTATGCAAAAGCAATTTGCTTTGCCGGAAAGAATTTTTTCAATTAACAATTCTCCGCTTGAATCTGCTACGGGATTAAAACTTAGTGATTCCCAATTAGCAGAGGCTAAAGAGAAACTTTTACAAATATTTGTAAAAAAGTAGTTCTTTAATTATTTTAGAATTTTATAAAAGTTTTTCTAGTATTTTTTTTAGTTCTTCAAATGTTTGTGCGCGGGGTAAAGTTTTTTCTTGTTCAAGTAGTTTTGGTGCTGCTTTGAAAAGTATTCCTGTGTTTGCTTCTTTTAGCATTTTTACATCATTAAATGAATCTCCAACAGCAATTACTTCATAACCTGCATCTTTGAATCTTTTTATCTGCTCTACTTTTCCATCTGCTTCTCTAAGTTTGTATCCTATAATATTTCCTTGTGTGTCAATTTCTAATGAGTTTGCAAACATGAATGGGTAACCTAGTTTTGCTACAAGCGGTGTAATATAATCATAGTAACTTCCTGTCAAAATGCATGGTTGGGCGCATGTTTTGCACCAGTCCATAAATTCGCGTGCTCCTTCTAAGGGTTCCATTTTTGAAACTATTTCGTGTACTTCTTTCATTCTTAAATTATTTTCTTTTAGTACTCGTATTCGCATTTTCATTAATTTGTCATAATCAGGTTCGTCTCGTGTTGTTTTCATTAGTTCTGGTATTTTAGTTGCTTTTGAGAATTCTTCCCAGAATTCTCCTACAAGTACTCCTTCTAAATCAAAACAAATTACTTTCATGTTTTGTCGCCCATAAATTTTTTAAAAATTACTTTTTGTATTTCATGAATTGTGCTAAGAGTGCTTCTAGTTGTATTCTTTCATTTGCTCCTTCTACTATTCTAAAATCATATTCTCCAATTGTGTCAACGAGAGCAATTTTGTCTTTGTCGGGGAGTTCTTTTTCGTCAAGTGCCATTGTTTCTCTATAAACTTGCATTAGCACATCTTCTCCACTCATTCCTTGTTCATACATTAATTCTTCTAGTTTTTTGCGGGCCTCAAGGAATTTTCCTTTTAGTGCAAACAAAATCATTTCTTGTACTTGTTCTGGTCTTGCTTTACTTGAAACACTATAAACAATATCTTCAGTAATTTTTTTGTCTAAAGAAGCTGCGGCTTGTAATACATTTGTGGCTTTTCGTAAATCTCCTTGTGCTACATAGTTAATTGCTTTTTTTGCTTTTTCATCAACATGTATTTTTTCACTATCTGCAACTATGTCAATTTGTTTTTCAATATCTTTTGCGCTTAGTGGTTTAAATCTGTAAATCACACATCTTGACTGGATTGGTTCGAGTATTTTTGAGGAATAATTACAAGATAAAATAAATCTGCATGTTTTTGTATATTTTTCCATTGTTCTTCTTAGTGCTTGTTGTGCATCTTGTGTTAATGCATCACATTCGTCAAGAAAAATTATTTTAAATCCTGAGTCAAATGCTAGTGTTCGTGCAAAATCTTTGATTGTATTTCTGACAACATCAATTCCCCTGTCATCGCTTGCGTTTAGTTCTAAGAAATTTTGTTCAAAGTTATTTCCGAAGAGTTCGCGTGCGAGTGCGATGCTTGAAGAAGTTTTTCCTGTTCCTGCAGGGCCAGAAAAAAGCATATTTGGCAAGTTTCTTTTTTCAACGTAACTTTGTAGTCTGTGGGTTATCTCGTCATGTCCTATAACATTTTTGAGTCCTTTTGGTCTGTATTTCTCTACCCAAGGGAGTTCAAGGTCACTCATAGTTAATCAACTTTATTTTTTCTAAAAACATTAGGGCATGGTAAAGGTTAAAAGAGTATTATTTTGTATCTAATTTATATTGAAATAAAAAAGGTGTTTATTTGTCGCATAATTTTGATAAAAGAAATTTTGTTTTGCTTGTCCTAGTTTGGTTTATCGTGTCTTATTTGATTTTGTGGGTTTTGGGCGGAGCGTGTCTTAATCCAGTTAAAGGAACTAGTTGTGTTGCAGAAAGTGCTCTACAAGGTTTAAGTGGGGTTCCAATTATTGGTTTAGTACTTCCTTTTGCTTCTTGGGCTTCTTTAATGTATTTCTTTGCTCCAATTTGTGGGTTTATTTTTGCTTTTTTACTTGTTAGTTGGTGGAATAATGAATTTGAAACAAAAGAAGCTAGCGGTTTAGGGTTTTTGATTTTAATTTTAATCGTACTTTTTGTTGGGTATTCGGTTAATTTGTTTTTTTACATGAATGAAGCTGCAACTCTTAATTCTAGGGGTAATGTAAAATATTCTTTGTATTTTTGTTTTGGTGAAACAGATTCTAGTAAGTGCAATGAAACGGTGTATAAAATAAATCAAGAGAATATTTCTATTGCGCAAGGCAAGAATGCTACGGTTGTTTCACAATTGATTGCGATTGATTATTGGGGCGAGTTAAGAAAGAGCATGTTTTTGTTATTTGTTTTAGGTGCAATAGCTGGTTGGGTTCCTTTATTTGCTAAACAAATATATGCAAAATATAAAGCGAATGAGTCGGCTTAATTTGGGTGATTTTGTTTATTTAAGCCAATTGCGTGTTTTTTTAAGCTTTTTTAGATTAAAATGGTATAGTGATTTTGATGATTGATGTTGTTTTGAAGAGAGCAATTGAAGAATATTTTTCTAATTTTAAAGTAATGCTTAGTTTTGGGGTATTATTTTTATTTTTGCCTTTGTTTGCTTTTTTTCAGCAGTTCTTTTTTAATTCAGGCACTGTATTTTTGTCAGTTAACACAACTTTGTTTGCAATAATTGGTTTAATAGTTGCTTTAGTTTTTCTTTATGTTTTTTCATTTTTTGTTTCGCTTACAGTGTACTCGGTTCACAGAGATGTTCAAAACATTAGCTTTGATACATATTGGAGTGTTTTGTTTAAAGACGCAGCATTAAAAATATTTTTCTTGTACTTAATTTTTTCATTAGTTTTTTATTTAGTAACTATTTTGGGGTTTAATTCAGGTTTAACATCATTAGCACTTTTTATTAATTTTGTAATTGCTCTTGCGGTAATGTTTGCTCCACAAAGCATTGTTCTTAATTCTTCTTCAATTGGTGAATCTGTTTTAAAAAGTATTGAGTTTTGGATTGAAACTCCTGTTACTAGTTTTGCAATTTTTGTGATAGCTTCTATTTTGCTTTGTTTAATATTTTTGCTTGAATTTGTGCTGGATTTAGTGGGAATGCCAGGGGTAATAGTTTCATTCTTTTTAGTGATGGTATTCTTAGTTCCTTTTATTGAGCAAACAAAATCTTATGCATATTTGTTGAGGGTTGATTTGTTGAAGAGTAATGAAGTTACTCACGCTCGTGCTCCTCGTGCTGAGAAACAAAAACTTGTTTATTCTACAAGATTAAGAGAAAGACCAAAGACTGGGTCTAAACTCTAAATTTAGTATTATTTAAAGCCCAATATATTCTACTTGTTTAACTTTTTTATCGATTAGTTCGTTTAGTTCTTTTATTGATGCAGTTTTTCCAGTGAAACAACATTTCTTTGATGAGAGGCATTCTTCGAATGCAAGTGTGTCTTGTGAAAATATTTCTTTTCCGCAAGCCTCAGAAAATTTTTCTTTAGCTTTTACACTGCCTAGTCCAAATAATAAATCATCTTCAAATAGTTTCGTTATTTCTTTGAATATTCTGCTAAAAAAATCAATTGGTTTTACTCCGCTAAAGTTTTCACTTAGTTTGTAAAAGTTTGTTAGTCCGATTGCTGTTTTCATTTCATCAAACTTAAATTCTTTTAGATAAGATTTGCTTGCCAATAGTTCTTTCTTTTTGTTTTTTAATTTTCTGACCTCTTCTGCCACTTCAGATAATTTCTCAAAAAATTGTTTTTCATCATTCCCTTCGGCAATTTTTTCAAGATTGATGTTTACAAATAGATTAATTCCTCTGGTGGGTGAAAAAAGTTCTCTGTTTAGTGGATAATACTCTTCAATTAAATTATTTAATATCATAAATTGGTGTCCTTTCACTTCAAGCATTTTTAGTGAATATTTTGAATCAATTCCGACAACAACTTTTTCCCCCAAAAGGTGATTGGCTATTTTTGTCGCATTCATTCGGTAAGCACTTAGATGTTCAAGAACTGTTGGGGTGAATAGTTCGAGTGAAATTGTTGGTTTTTCTTCGAGTATTTCGGAGGTCATAACTATTTTTGATGCTGCTTCTTTTGCCTGTTTTTCATTTTTTATAAATCCTGCGCATGCAAATGTTAGTCCATAAATGCTTGGAGTTAAATAAAAATATTTTTGATTGTGCGAAATTTGTTTCATTGAGTCACAAATAGTATTTTCCAAAGTTTCTTTTTTTTCTGCAATAAATGCGTATGCGTGTGGTCTGTGAGAAAAACCTTCAATATCTTCAATGTAAATTGTGCCATCAAAATGCATTTCTCTTGCAGTGGGGGACAATTCAATTAGCGTGTTATATTCTCTGACAGTTTCTCCTGAGTAAGGCTGGTTTTGGAGTTTTTTCTTTACTTCATAAACTGGTTCTCCAACTCTTGCATAATTATTTCTTACACTTTCAAATCCGTATGTAA
>JBAYJX010000016.1:0-27543 GCA_041664905.1 archaeon
CATTGCATTAGCATTGCTTGAAGTGTTTCCGTTTACTGCGTTAATTATTCCTGATACGTCTATGTTGATGTTGAATCCTTCTGCGTGAGCCATTGGTGTTAGTAGGCTCACGAGTAGAATCATTGGCAGGAAAAATTCAAACCACCGTCTCATTGTAACATCTCCTTTACATTGGTGCAGTTAGGTATCCAACCAAAACAGGCGCTATCCAAACCAATACTAATCCAACTATTGCATACGAAACCATGTGCTTAGCATTTTCTCTATTCTGAATATTAGAACCTGAGAACATGTACATTGCTCCAGCAATAGTGATAGCAATTATTCCAACTATCGAAACAACTCCTTTAATCAAATCATATATTTTTGTTATGGGCGCTGTGACATCGCTTACTGATGCAGCAAAAACCATGTGTGTTGCTAGCAACAGAACTGTTAGCACTAAAAAACTCTTTTTCATTTCAACTCCTCCTTAAGAGAATTTTTTTCTCTTTAGAATCCCTTCCAGCTCCCGCGATATATAAAGACTTGGTTCACAAATTCCAATTTTAGTAAACTAATTCCAGTTTTTTTGGAATAAAAAAACTAAAAGTTTAAGAACAACCCAAACAGCAAGAGTTTCTAGTGATCAAATGAACAACGTGAGATATGACTTACTAACATTAATGAATCGGAACAACAAAGCGCAAAATTGTAAGAAAAAGAAACAATTAATTGCAAAAGCAAATAAGATACTAGAAAACAAAGCATTAGGAATTTTGCTCTTAACAGAGATTGACAAAAAAGGAAACGACATAGTTCACTCAGTTACATACAAGTGCGATGCGTTACATGCAAAGAAGATTATTGAATTATTAATTAACCAATTTCCAGAAATGAAAGAAAAAGCCCAAGAGCTACTCGAAGAAGAACCCGAAAAAGCAAGAATGAGCCAAATGGTGAGATAATATGATTTCAAAAATGTTTGCAAGATACTTGGAAGAATATAGAAAAGCTGGCGGAATACTCTCGTTAGCACAAGAAATAGCGCTTAGAGAAGTTGAAACCAATTAAAGGTAATTTTATGGTTAACACAGCACTTGTAAATATTTCTCTTAAAATGGAGCAAATAATCTACTCTTTTCAAGAATCCCTAAAAAGTTATAGAAAAATTCGATTAAGGGGAAGAGGGACAAGAGATGTTCAATACACAATCTTAGTCCCTAAAATATATGTTGGCGAAAAATATTGCCCTGATAAAAGATACTCTGTTAGTTTTGGGGTCAATAAAGATAATTCCCATCAATTAGTAGTGATTGATTTAGATGATGCTGAGAATTTAACAAACGCTAGCATTACCTAATTTTATGTCTAGGGCAGAATAAATTGCTTGAATATACACTTTTTGTTTGTCTTTTATTTTTTGTAAAAGATTATATTTTTCAAGTAATATTGTGTCTCTGCTTATTGCTTCTTGTCTACGATTTAACTCTTTTGCTAATTCGCTTATTGTTATTGTGTCGCAGGCATTGTTTGTAATGTATTTGAGTAGTTCGAATCTTTCGGGTGAAAGAATCTTGTACAATTCTTTTGCGTCTTTAAGGTAAAGTGTGTGAGTGTTTGGATTTGCATATCTTTTTGGATCCATGTAGACTTCTTTCAGTTCTTTCTTAATGTCTCCTCCAACTCTTATAATTAGTGTTTTCATAACCTCTGCCTCCTATTTTATATAATATATGTGTTTTAAGGTAATATAACCTTATAGGTTATGCTGGTATATTTAATTTTAAGCAGTACTTATTTCTTGTATGAAGTTTGTTATTGTTGCTTTGAAAGCATTGGGTTGAAATCCGAGAAGGTTTTCTGTTTTGGTTATTTCTTGGGGAGTTATGCTGTTTAGTGCTTTTAGAATTTCATTTTGGGGCAATAATTTTTTGACCTTTTGAGTGTATTCTTTATAGTTGGTTAGAAGCAATAGCCCTGCGATGTCTGCAATATCTTTTTCACGTTTGTGGTTTTTTGTTCTTCGAGGCAAGGCTTTAATTTTTGTTGAAAGTAAAATCCAAGGTTGTGGAAGCCAAAGTTTTCTTCCAAATTCTATTAGTTCTTCTCTGTTTTCTTTTTTATTAAAAACTTCAGCTAATAGTGGTTCGTCTAATATGTCCATTTTTGTTTCTTCTTTTAGCCCTTTTGGAATGTGGTCTGTAAGTAGGTCTACGAACATGAGATTAATTTCATAAGAAGGCATTTTTGAGGCTTGTTTTGGAGTGAGTTCTTTTCCTGTTTGTAAGTCAAGTTCTTTGACTAGTCGTCCGCCTCTTTCTGTGAATCCTTCAGCTTCTAGTTTTTGAATTGCTTTTGTGAAAGCAGAATTTTTGAAACTAGTTGCTTTTTTGTCTAAGTGAAACCCCAAATCAACGTCTCTTGAACCCAAATAGTCTTTTTGAAATTGTGCATTATATTTTTTGTTAAGGGTTAAGTAGACAGCCCATCCTCCGAGAATACATATTGGTTCATCAAGAAAGCCAACAACTTTTTGCAAGTATTCATAAGATTGGTCGGTTTCGTTTTTTGGGTACATTATTTTTTCGCCTCAATTGATTTAGATAATTTTTGTAGTAACATGTCTCCGGCTTCTTTTGCTGGCCCGCTTTCAGTGTAAAGGTCTGATATTAGTTGTGGTTGGCTTACTATCCACGCTCCTTTTTTGCCCCCGGCTTGTTTTTTGTTAAATAGCTCGTCGTGTGTTGCAACAATGAGTCTTATGTTTCCTCCACCGTAGGCTCCGATTTTTGTAAATTCTTTGTGCCAGTCTTCTAAATCCCCTTCTTTTATGTATATGTCTGTTCGGTGGTTGAACAAATATTTTTGGACGAGGTTTTCAGCAATATATGTAGTGAAAGCATATTCGTGATTTGTATGGGATAATATTTCTATTAGTTTGTCAGTGTTTTCTAGGTTGTAAACGGCATATTCTCTGGTTATTTGTTTTTTTGGTCTTATTTTGTGAAACATTTTAAACAACTCTTTTGTTTTAATTACTTTCAATCCTTTCAGTAATCCTTTTTTTTCTAGTGTTTTTGTTAACATTAATACCCAGGATGGGGAGCAATTGGCTTTTTTTGAAATCTCGTATTTGCTTTTTGCTTTGTACTCTGAATCTAGGAGTAATGATATTACTCGTTTTGTTTTTGTTTTAACCATAAATAACCCATATATAAGTAAGTCAATCTATTTATATACCTTACTTATATATAAGTAAATTCGTTTATTTATAAACAATTGTGATATTGGGTAAAATCACCCTTTTGGCGTTTCCCTACTAACAACCATTTCTGGGCAATGTTTATCCACAAGTTTGACTGTTTCAGTTTGAACCTCTTTTATTGCAATATTTTTGGTCGCCTCGATTTGAGCCTCTTCTAAACTTAATTTCTTTTCGGTTGCAAGTCTAAATGCTTCAGCGTATATTTTTTGCAACGTATCTCTATCTTGTTGAATTAATTCTTTTTCTTGTTTCACTTTTAATGCACCTTGTATTGTTAATGGATTGTAACAATTTTGACAACAGTCATTAGTCACAAAATTCATTTCATCACAAACCTGACACTTGATTAAATCATTCTTAGTTTCCTCAATCTTCTTGATTCCATAAATTTGTTTATATGCATCTTGAACTTGTTGCAAAGATAAATGGATATAAGTTCTTACTTGTTTTGAGCCTAAAACCCAGCCAAAGATGCTACAAAGCTGTGCTTCACTAAGACCCTTACTTGCTAAATAAGAAGCTCGTGAATGCCTAAACAAATGAGGATAAATTTTCTTGGGGAGTTGTGTATCTTTTATTGCACTCACCATAATTTTTTTGATTGAACTATATGTTATTGGTGCACCAAAGTTTGTTGTTCCATTAAGAAGAAACACAAAATCATCTGGACTTTTTGCTTGCCGAGTCTTTATGTGATTTTGTAAATCTCTAACACTTTCTAATAATAAAACTCTGCGCGAACCAGTTTTTCCATACAAGTTCACTTGACATTCCCCCTTATTGAAAGCAAGATCAGCAATCTTAAGATTAGCAATTTCTCCAACCCTAGCTCCAGTTTCCCACAACAAATGAACTATTGCCCTATCACGAGCACTACGCGTGGAATCAATTAATATTTGAGCTTCTTCAGGAGTAATCAACTGATTAGGCAATTTATAGCAACGCGCCTTCATAGTAGTTTTAATCCACTTAGTCTTAGCCGAATATTCTCCACCACTAAACCATTTATCAAACTGTTTTATCTTACACAAATAATCACTTTTTGTGTGCTCAGTAAAATCAGCATTTCTAACACGATTAACTATTTGTTTTATGTCATCAATTGAAGCCTCGCTCCAATCTTTTCCTAACCACACCAACATACGGCAAGTCTGATCAAGCAAAGAAACTATTCTAGGTTTAGTCAAACCCTCATTAACAATATCCACATAAAACTTTTGCATCAACTCAACATTTGCAGAAGTCAACTCAAACGGAGGACGCGGATGACCAGCCTTACTTCTCTCATAAGGAAATTTCACAGGATTAATCCTCCAAAGAACAGTACACAAACGCCTCTCATATCCATGAAAATTATAATTCTCTCCACCATCCATAACAATACACCATTTCCCGAACAAGAAAATTCATCCCCTGTTCTTATTAAGGAAAACTGTGTACTTCCCCCGAACCAAATTCCCAAAAAAACGACAGGCTCTCCGCGTAACTGGGTGAAAGCAAAAGAAATTACAGAAAAGCTTTTTATTAATATGATTTAATAGTTAAATATTGCTTACCAAGTTTGTCCCACTATCTTGAAGTTCTCATCCCCCCAGGTTATTACCTTCTCGTTCCAGATTGGTATATTATCGTTTGGAAAGGAATAAGACTTGCAAATTTCAGAAGAATACATTAATCCAAATGGGATTATCTCTTTGCTTATACAAAGTTGATTTCCTTTAGTATCCCATTTAAAGTTAACTTGTGCTGTTGCTGGATGAACAACTCGATTATCATCATAATAATCCATTCCAAATGTTCCCCCTGTTTTGTCATAACAAAAAAACATCCATGTGTCGTCCGTAGTTGTATGATGCTCTAAATACCCTCGCACAAGTTTATCGCTTTCAGTTCCAGACGGAGGAGTTTTAGATTGCCAACACGGATGGAATGTATTAGCTGAGCCTTCACTCATGCAACCAAAAAGAACTAAATTCACAGAAAGAACTAAAACCAATATCAAAATTTTCCTATTCAAAAAATCACTAAGTCAATTACAACAAAGTTAGATATAAACCTAATTTAACTAATAGTTTGGAGTTGATTTAATGGATGAAAAGGCAATACTGGAAAAATCTGAACCCGCTACCAACCACCAACTACACACCAAAAACTCGTGTGAGAATCCGGCTCTCCGCGTCTTCTAGCACTAGCGAAAGAAAGGAGAGCAAGGCACAATATATTTAAACAACACAAGCGTATACTATACAGGTGGTAATTTGAGGAATGTAGGTGGAAGAAGAATCAAATCAGGACTTGGAAAAGGTGTGCAAAATACTGCAGAAAGAAACAAACTTGCTCGGATTTTGAAAGCAGAAAGACAGATAGCAAGAGATTTTCCACAAACTAAGAATCCAGCTTTACTGAAAGTTATTGATGCTTTAATAATAAAACATAATGGCGGTAAGGTGCCAAAAGACATGCGCTTAGCTCGCATAAATTACTTTAAAGACTTGCAGCATGTGGATCGTGTTGAAATAAGTTCTACTCCTTGGAAACCATAAAAAATCGCGTCCTTCAAAAGTATGGCTTAAATTTAGGAGTTGGTTAAAATGGTAGAAAAAGTAAGTCAGGAAAAAAGTGAACCCGCTAACTACTCACTACAAACCCAACAAAACTCATGTGAGAATTCGGCTCTCCGCGTAATACAAAAAGTCTAATTGTTGTTTAATTAGATATTTATTTTCTTTTTCTTATAGAAGCAAGGAATTTTAGAATTTTTTTTATTTTTGATTTCTTATTTTTATTGCTTGGTCCTCTTGAAGTCTTCTTGAGGTTTACAACCTTTTTCTTAGATTGTTTTTTTACAATTTTTTTAGTTTTTTTCTTAGCCATGTTAATCACATACAATAAAAATAAAGTTGGCTGATTATTTGGACTCGGTGAAAGAGTTCCATGAACAATTGCTGAATCTAACTTAACCTATCAGCTCATTCTAATGGTGATCTCCTTCATGCAAGGATCAAGCTTAACAGCAACAGGTTTTGTAAGAAGAGTTATAGTCCAATCTCCTTACTAATGGCGAGTTACTGACATAGGCTGTCTTTGACATACCCTTTCCAGGACAACCGATAGGTCCCAGTCAACCAACTAAATTATATCAAGTTTTAACAGTGATATATAATTGTGGTTTTTGAAAAGTAAGCCAAAATTTAGTTTAGACTTAAGAAAACAAACCCTTGGTAAAACCCTTTGTTTTGGCATTATTGTTGGTTTTAGTGTAGTTAATTTACTTCGTTTTTCCCCTAACAAAAAACAAACCCTTTTTATCGAGGTGGAATGTAATTGTAATGGTGCCTAGTGCATTATCGGGGGATTAATATGAACTTTAGAAGTGAAAAAAAAGGCCAAGTAAGTTTTGGCGTAGTTGCAATTATTGCAATTTTACTTGTTATTGTGGGCGCAATTATTATTAGTGTTCCTAAAGTAAATGAACCCCCAATTTTTAATGCACAAAATTTAGAAAAATTTTCTAGTTACTCTGATTTAGTTGCTTATTTTGAAAAAGCTAATACTTCAACAGGTTATTATCGTGGCGGAATGAATATTGGAATTGCTCCAATGATGAATGCAGCAAAGGGAGCAGTACAAGAAACTGTCTCTGCATTAGATTCTGGTGCATCAGCAACAAATTATTCAACAACAAATATTCAAGTAGCTGGAGTAGATGAAGCAGATATAATAAAAAATGATGGAAAATATATTTATGCAATAGCTGGCGGAAAATTATTTATCGTAGATGCATACCCTGCCGAGAATACAAAAATAATTGCCACAATTGATGTAAACAATTTGAGTCCGACTGAAATGTTTATTTCAAGCGATAGCAAAGAACTACTATTGTTTTCAAGTAAGGGATATAATTATGGTTCTGGATACTATGGTAAACGAGCAATGTCATCAAGTTATTACCCTTCTTATTATGGTGGCGGAACAAGCGTTAAATTATACAATATCTCTGACAAAGAAGTTCCTGTTTTAGTAAAGGAAGTTGAGTTTGAAGGAAGTTATCTTACTTCTAGATTAGTTGGAGATAATGCTTACTTTGTGATTAATTCAAGCCCAAGAATATATTACGCACAACCAATGCAATCAAATGGAAATGATGAAAATAGTATTATCCCTGTGATGAAAGTTAATGGAGTAGAAGAACAAATAGCTTCCCCAACAGAAATTGGAATAATGCCGCGAGTTCGACCTCAAAGTTTTGTTACAATTGCATCTATTAATTTAAAATCTCAAGAATTAGTAAAAGAAACTGCGGTAGGTTCAGCACAAAATTTATTTGCTTCAACAAGTAACATTTATTTAGCGGATCAAATATGGGAATATTCAACAGTAGATACTAATTCAATTGTTCCTGTAGAAGTTGGAATGCTTGTAAAAAGTATTTATTTCCCTAATTGGAACGCAACAGAAAAAACTGTGGTTAATAAGTTCCATTTTGCTGACGGAAAAATTTCTTTCGCTGGATCTGGAGTAGTTCCAGGAAGCATTCTTAACCAATTTAGTATGGATGAATACAAAGATAATTTTAGAATAGCAACAACAGTAGAAAGCGGATATTCAGAAATTGGTGTGGGTTCAGTTCCAACAAATAGATCAACAAACAATGTTTATATTCTAAATTCAGACATGAACTTAGTTGGTTCTCTTGAAGGAGTTGCTCCTGATGAAAAAATTTATTCAGTAAGATTTGTGGGAGAGAGAGGGTATATGGTAACTTTCAAATATGTTGATCCTTTATTTGTTCTTGATCTTTCTGACCCAACAAATCCTAAGATACTTGGAAAATTAAAGATCCCTGGGTACTCAGATTATATGCAACCAATAGATGAAACACATATATTAGGGATAGGAAAAGATGCTAATGAACTTGAGGATGCAGAAAAAGTTCACTCACAAGGAGCAGTATATTACACTGCGATTAAAGGGATAAAAATAGCAATTTTTGATGTGAGTGATGTAGAACACCCAGTTGAACTATCAAAATATATAATTGGGGATAGAGGAACTGATTCAGAAGCTCTAACAAATCACAAAGCAATTCTTTTTGATAAAGAAAAAGAATTATTGGTGTTCCCAATAACAATTGTAGACAATAAAACTGGTTCACCCGATTACTATGGAATGGAACAAACATTCCAAGGCGCAGTAGTAATGAACGTTTCTTTGACAAATGGATTATCTGAGCGAGGAAAAATAACTCATGTATCAGCAGATGAAGAGTTAAAGCGCGGATATTATTATAATTCAGATTCAATAATAAGACGCTCACTCTTCATGGACAATGTGTTATACACATTCTCTGACAAAATGTTGAAAGCCGATAACTTGAGTGATTTAACTTCAATAAGCGAAGTTAAATTTCCAATAAGTGCAAATACTGGCAACCAATCAAGTCCAATGATGGTTAAGTAATAAATAAAATTAGAAATTCAAAGTTAATTAACTGGGGCAAATCGCCCCAGTTCTGTTTTTTTAAAATTAATTTATCCAATTCAATCGGATTATTTTCTACAAATATTTTGCCATGTCTCTTAATATTTCATATCCTGCTTGCAGTCTTTCTTCCTTTGTCTTGGGGGCAGTAATTGCTCTTCCAACAACTAAAATAGTTGATCCATCAGCTATTGCATTTGCTGGGGTAAAAACTCTTTTTTGGTCCGCTCCTGCGGGAGTGTTTACGCCTTGTATTCCCGGAGTAACAAACATAAAATCTTGCGGAAGTTTGTCTTTAATTGCATAAAGATCCGCTGCTGAACAAACAATTCCATCTAAGCCAGAATTTTTTGCTAGGATTGCTAAATTCAAAACTTGGTCTTCAACGCTTCCGCTTACTTTAAGTTCTTCGTTAAGTATTTTTTGGTCAATGCTTGTGAGTATTGTTACAGCAACTATTTTTGGTCTTTCTATCCCAAGTTTTGCCGCCATTTCTGTTGCCCCTTCGAGTGCAGCTTTCATCATTAAACTGCCTCCAGAAGCATGAACGTTGAACATGAATACTCCTCTTTCAGTAGCGGCTCCTGCTGCCCCCTTAACCGTGTTTGGTATATCATGATATTTCAAATCCAAAAAAACTTCTCCGCCTGCTTCCTTCACTGCTTTGATTGATTCAGGACCGAAGCGGGTAAAAGACTCTTTTCCAATTTTAAATAAACCAACAATAGGGCTTAATTCTTCAACCCTTTCTTTTAATTCTTTCAAAGTATTTAATCCATCCAAAGGTAAACAAACTTTGCTTCTTGCAATTTTTTCTTTCTCGCTAATCTTCATCCAACCACCAAAATAAAAAGTTCCTAACTTATCTTAAATCAATTGAGTACAATTCGTAACATTTAAAGATTTTACTGATCGAAAACAGTTGGGTTAAACATTTGTTTCAATAAACTGCCTTATTTTTTCTTTTGCATCATCTACGCTTTGGTATGCATAACATTCAAATGGGGGTTTTACATATTGTGAACCCATTTTTCCCAGGATATACGCTGAAACATTTTCTTCTAATCCTTTTTTGAACAGGCACAAAATTGGCTTGCCTAAGTGCGCCATGTCGGATATTTCCCCACCAACACCTAGGCTTGGATTACTTATTTCAAAAACACCTGCATCAGATTTGATAGCCCATTTGTAATCCCTGTCATGAATATGGGTTTTTGTTAATTTATTTTCTTCTTGAATAATCCTTGTTTTAGTTTGATGTCTAGAAGCTAATTCAAAACCAAGAGATTCAATCAAATCAGGAAACTTTGCCAAATCCTCACTATTCACTATCCCTTGTCCTCCGCGCATCGAGCATCCAAAAAATATCTTTACCATTTTCAAATCTCCTGAATTTAAATTTTCAATCCAAACGTTTTTACAATATTTCTGTAAGTCATTATCTCAATTTGTTTATTTGTTATTCCTAGACTTGGCAAAAATTTTTCCACAAAATCCTTGTATAAATATAAAGAAGGATACCCTGAAGGAGAATTTGGAGATAATTTTTCGCCAACTGAGTGGGGGGCATGATCGGTCTCTATCCAATCAATTTTACCTTCTTTTAATGCCTCTTGTAAAGCACTAACATCACTTTGGGATCTTAGGGGCGGATTCATTTTGAATAACAATCCCGAAGATTCTTTCATTTTTTCATCGCACCAAAGTAAATGGTGGGGAGTAACTCCGCAAGTAATTTTGATGTCTCCTTTTTCCTTTGCTTGGGTAACCAAATTTATTGTTTCTATACAAGAAGAATGACAAATATGCAAATTTCCTTTAAACTTAGCCTCGGAGGCAAACTTAATTTGATCTTTTGCCGATTCAATCTCTGCTTCTTTTGGCCTTGCTAAAGTGTGAGTGAATGGATTTTGTGGATCAAAATAATTTTTCATAAAACTTTCTTTTTCGCAGTGCACTGCAAGTACTCCCGCGTATCCTACTTCGGCAAGTGTGGAATAAACATTTTTTTGATCATCTTCGCCAGTTATTTCTAAATTTCCAACTGATTTTCCTGCAAACATTTTTATCCCACAAACTCTTTCATTATTTTTAACAAGTTCAACTGCACTTTTTAATTGGCTTGGATTATTTGTGGCTCCAATATAAGTAAAATATCTTTCTTCTTCTCCTTTTGGCACAAGTGCAAGTCGTCTTTTTACATCTTCTTCAGCAATAACAGGTCTTGCAGTATTTGGCATATCAAATACAATATTTACCCCTTGTTCTTTAGCAACCTTAAGGCCGTGTGCAATTGTTTCTTTGTAAGATTGTTCTTCATCTCTAAAATGTACGTGTGGATCAATTCTCATTTTACTCGACCTCTGTGCGATTAATAAAAGGACCATCAACACAAATTCTTTTTCCGGATTTACTTGCACAAGAACCGCAAATTCCAACCCCACACTTGGTTATGTAGTCAATGGCGCAGTATATCTTTTCTTTTGGAATAAAATTTTCTTCAATTAAAAGTGCCGCATTAATCATTTGGTCTGGACCACAATTCAAAATTACTATTTTATTTATTAGTTCTGGGTTTTTTTGTTTAATTTCATCAAGTCTTTTTTGTAATAGTTCTGTAATGAATCCTTTTCTTCCAAAGCTTCCATCATTAGTTGATACCCACACAGTAGAGCATTTCATTAATTCTTCAATATAAAATAAGTGTTTTTTATCTCTTGCTCCAAAAAACACTTCAGTGCTGTGATTATTAATTTCCTTTGCTAATTGATATAAAGCGGCAATTCCACATCCGCCACCGACAATTAGTACTTTAGAGTCTTTTTCAATTTTAATTTCGTTTCCATGCGGGCCACGAACAAATATTTCATCCCCCAATTTTAGATTAATTAATTTCTCGCTCAAACAACCTTTTTTTTGCACTAATAATTTTAATGGGGCATTATCAAGTGCTGAAAAAGGTTTTTCTCCACACTCCGGATGCCAAACAAAAATAAATTGCCCTGGTTTAATATCAATGGCTTTATCAAATTCAAGTACTGCTAAATCATCAGCTTTTTTATGCACTTCGACTAGTTTATATTTTTTAAACCGCATATCAACGGTTTTTAGAAATCTTTTAGAATTATCTGTGCCTAAGGCAGTTTTATTTTTCAAGTTTTGCAAATCCTCAGCAAGTTCTTGAAAATATTTTTTCATTTCTTCTGAGCTCATTCCGGCTAGAGCGGAACCAATCCCAAAAATACTTGCTCCTGCTTTTTCATATTCTATAATATCCTGTGAGCTACTAATTCCTCCACACCCAATAAGTGGAACTTTGCCTTCTGTGGCATCATTAATTTCTTTTATACATTTTAATCCAATTGGAAGAACTCCTTTTCCAGACATTCCTCCTTTTTTATTTGTGAGAATAGGAATTCCGTCAAAAGTGTAATATCCTGGCCCAATAGTATTAATTGCACAGATTGCATCAGCACCAGCTTCAAGCGCAGCTTTAGTTATTTCTCCAAGTTTTTCTGTGTTTGGTGTAAGTTTTGGAATAATTGGTATTTTTACTGCCGTCTTTACCGCAGCAACAATTTCTTTTACTAATGCTGGGTCCTGCCCTATTGCCATTCCGTATCCTTTAGCATGCGGGCAAGAGAGATTTAATTCTAAACCATCTGCGTAAGGTTCAAGGATTTTTGCTACTTGAACAAATTCTGCAGGATTTGAACCAAAAATAGAAATTAGCAAAAAACGATTCTTTGGAATGCTTGATTTTATTTCACTTAGTTGTTTAGCAAACTCTTCTGCGCCAGGATTAGTTAACCCAACTGCATTAACAAAGCACCCCGGGGCATATTGGTGGAGAATTGGTTCTCGATTTCCCGCTTTTTCAACTAGACCAATGCTTTTTGTTGTAATTACTCCTATTTGGGGAATTTCTTTGGCAATTTTTAGAAGAATTTTTGCGTTAGTTGCGATAATTCCCGAGGGAATAGTAAATCTTCCAGAAATTTCTTTTCCTAAAAATGTGTAACTCATTAACCTCACCCAACTTACTTTAGTTATATTTATTTAAATTAAAGTCTTAGTTCTTCTGTGCCAAACTGCTTGAATTCTTCTTCTACTGCTTTTTTTATTTCTTCTCCTGGAGAAAGTTTTTTGTACATTAATGGAAGCATATCTAATGCTGAACTCATACTATAAAATTTTACTCCTTTTTCTTCAATAGCGTCTTTAACACTTTTTCCATCTTCTCTCTTTTCCATTCGATTTGTCAAACTAATAACTGCAACTACAGTAATTCCAGATTCTTTTAATCCGTCAAGAGTGGTAATTAGTGATCCTCCAGTTGTAGTAACATCTTCAATTACCAAAACTTTTCCAGTTGGAGCACCAACAAAGAATTTGTCTTTTGGGTCACCATGATCCTTTGGTTTAGCTCTTCCCATTGCTAATACATGACTTCCTTTTCCAAAGCTTTGAGAAGCTTTAGCAAATTTGTATTGGGTAATTATCCCTAATTTAGTGGCGCCTTCCGGAACCCCATAAAAAGTATCAACACTAAGACTATTGCTTTTAACAAAATCAATTACAAAATCAGCTAATTTATCTGTTAAATAAGTATCTTCTACAATAGTTCTCCAATTAGCATAAAATTGTGATTTTCTACCGGATTTTAGGATAATTGGTTCTTTAAAAAAACCATAAACATTATTTTCTAATACAAATGAATTGAACTCTTTTTGTTCAAATCCCATTTTATCTCACCATCCCAAAATAATTTATACCGAATAAATTAAATAAGGGTCGGATTTTTCAACTAAGTTAGTCCTGGATGGAGAATTTATTGTGCCTGTGTATTTTGTTACAGGTTAAAACAGAAATCATTTATAAATAACGCAAGCGAATGTTTACTATGCAATGTAAAATAGTTCAAAGTAAATCTAATTCTAAACTACTCTTAACATTGCTGGCATTGCTATTAGCCTAAGTAAAGGGCTTCGAAGCTTTGGAAACCAAGGGGCTCTCAACAGAAATTTTCTACAAAGAAATTTCGGCTTAATTTACAAAAGTAAATTATTTGCAATATTAAATATTATGCAATAGTATTGGGTCATTTCTTTGTTTAATTTACAAAATTATTTTTTTACTTAGCGAAAGCAAGGTACAACACTTGCAAAAAAAGTTGATGGGGTTATTTTTATGGATGAGAATGATGGTAATGACAAAAAGGATAATAATAAAATTAAAAAAAGAATTAAAATATTTGATACAACTCTTAGGGATGGTGAACAAAGCCCCGGGGCAACAATGAGCATGAGTGAAAAGATTAGCGTGGCCCAACAGTTAGAACGCTTAGGCGTGGATATAATTGAGGCAGGATTTGCTGCTTCAAGTCAAAAAGATTCTGATGCAATAAAACAAATTTCTGCAGTAATACAAAATGCGCAGGTGTGTTCACTTTCAAGATGCACAAAATCAGATATTGATGCAGCTTGGGGGGCAATAAAAGAAGCTAAACATCCGCGAATACATGTGTTCATAGCTACTTCGGATATACATTTAGAACATAAACTAAAAATCAGCAAAGCCGAAGCTCTTTCGCGTATTAGAGAATGCGTTTCTTATGCAAAAACATTGTGTGAAAACATTGAGTTTTCTGCAGAAGATGCTACAAGAACAGAGCCAACTTTTCTTAAATCAGCTTTAATCGAAGCTGTGCGCGCGGGTGCAACAACAATCAATATTCCTGATAGTGTTGGTTATGCTCAACCAACTGAGTATGGGAATATAATTAATTCTATTGCAACTTGCCCTGAGTTTAAGGGGGTTGATATTAGTGTTCATTGCCATGATGATTTAGGGCTAGCAGTCGCAAATTCAATTGCAGGAATAGAAAATGGAGCCACTCAAGTAGAATGCACAATAAACGGGATAGGGGAAAGAGCAGGTAATGCGGCTCTCGAAGAAATAGTTATGATTCTAAAAACGAGAGAAGATTACTATTCTTCATTTACTAATATTAGCTCAAAAGAAATTCTACTTTCCAGCAAAATGGTTGCTGATTCAACAAGAATCTTTGTTCAAAAAAATAAAGCAATTGTTGGTGAAAATGCATTTGCTCACGAATCAGGAATTCATCAACATGGGATGATAGCTAATCGAGCGTGTTACGAAATCATGGATGCAACTTCAGTTGGTGCAGAAACAAAACTTGTAATTGGAATACATTCTGGAAAACACGCAATAGCCGAATTTATGAAAAAGCAAGGAATTCCAATAACTGATTCTTTGGTTGCAATCGCGATTAATGTGGTAAAAAATTCAGAAAAGGAGGATAATGTAGAACGAGAAATTATCAAAGCGTGTGGAAACATTGTGTCAATTAAAGGGAGCGATTTTTAATGCAAGAAAGTAAATTCATTTGGATGAATGGGCTTGTTGTGCCGTGGAACGAAAGTAATCCTCATTTTCTTTCTCACGCTCTACATTATGGAAGCGCTGTGTTTGAAGGAATAAGATGTTATAATACAAAAAAGGGTCCGGCTGTGTTCAGGTTGGACGATCACATTGAAAGATTATTCAATTCGGCAAATATTTTTGGGATGACAATTCCTTATACTAAGGATGAAATTATTTGTGCAACAAAAAATATGGTTGTACAAAATAATCTTTCGGAGTGCTATATCCGGCCTTTAGCATATTATAGTTCTGGAGGTTTAGGTTTTGATGTAACAAAACAAAAAGTTGATGTGGGCGTAGCTGCGTGGGCATGGGGAGCAATGCTTGGGGCAGAGAGTATTGTTAATGGGATAAAACTAAAAATTTCTCCCTTCAAGCGACCTTCTGCAGAATTTATGCCAGTTAATGCAAAAGTTTCAGGAAATTATGCCAATAGCATAATGGCCAAGATGGATGCAGTAAGAACTGGATATGATGACGCAGTAATGCTTGATGCCAATGGAACTGTAGCGGAGTGCTCTGCAGAAAACTTTTTTATGATAAAAAATAATGTGCTAATAACCCCAACAAAAGAAAATTGTCTTGATGGGATAACTCGCAAGAGCATAATGGAAATTGCTTCAGAAAATGGTTATGCTGTTGAAGAGAAAAAGATTCGACCAGAGGATTTATTTTCTGCAGATGAATGTTTCATTTGCGGTACTGCCGCAGAAATTGTCCCTGTCACAAGTATAAGTATGACGTCGATCGGAACTGGGAAAAGGGGGACGATAACAAAGTTTATTCAAGAAGAATATTCAAAAGCCATTCATGGAGAAACTGAAAAATACTCCAAATGGTTGACTTTTGTAAATCCATGACCTTGGGAGTTAGTAAACTATTTCTAATGTACTTGGAAGGTTCTAATTAACCTTCACAAGATACATTGGGAGAGTTATATCATTATTCTTGATATTTTTTGCTGTCCCAGTTACTCCATTAACTTCTTTTTTATTTTCCAAGCATTCTTTCATTTTATTTTTTTCACAGCTTGCAATTAGGTTAATCATATCATAACCAAATGCCGCTACAAAATTTGGTTCTTTGTTATATTTTGCCCTATATTTTTCTTTAAACTCTTCACTGTTTCCTTTAATTGAGAACGCAAATTGATTTGTATAGAAAGTCATTTTTGGAGCCTTGGCTTGAGTTTCTGGATCGGACTCTACATTTGAAACCTCAATTATCGGGATATTGAAATCCATTTCTTGTACTTTCTTCAAAATTCCTAAAGACTCACTAGGAGGAGTTGGAATAAAAAGTAAGGCTTGCGGGTTACTTTCTTTTGCTTTAGTTAATATTGTAGAAAAATCTGTTTCGTTTGGAGTGTAGGCTTCAATGAAAACAATTTGTTTTCCTTGTTCGGCACTTATTTCTTTAATTTTGTTTGCAACAGATTTTGCATATTCGTCATTTCTATAAACGACAGCTAGTTTTTTGATATTTTTTAATGGGGAAATTTCTGATTCAAATGCTGGGGTTGCAAAATGATTTGCATCAGTATAGTACCTAAATGCATATTCATTTGTTAAGTTATTTGCAGCGCTTTGAGTAATTATCATTACTTTCTTATCCTCTTTTGCAAGTGTTGCTAGAGGAATACTTACAATACTCAACGCTGTTAAATAAATGTCTGGATTTTCAAGTTTTACTTTTTGATAAGCACTTATTCCATCCGCGGCAGTGCCTTTACTATCCTCATAAATAACTTTTAGATTTGGGTGATCAATTAGGGCAAGTTCCATTCCATTTCTAACACTTTCTCCCCATATTGCCGAAGGACCGCTAAGAGCAAGTATTGCTCCTATTTTTATTTCTTCGTTTGTATTTTGGGTTGCTATGAAGCTTGCGTTCTTTTCAGGCAAAATTACCAGAAAAAGAAGCCCTACCACTAAAACCATTATTGCTACTATTCCGATAGTTTTTGGATTCATTTGTGCTCACCAAAATACACGCATTCGGAGTAGTATTTAGGGCATTGTCGTAGCATAATTACGACAAAAGCAAAAGAATATATACTGCTAGCCCAGTATATACTATATGGACCTTAAAGTAGTTTTAGAGGAATTTGGACTTAACCCAAAAGAAGCTGAACTATATTTAATTATGCATAAAAATGGCCATTCTACTGCGGCTGAATTATCTAAAAAAACTAGTATTCTAAGGCAAACAGTATATGATGTCCTAGATAAGATGATTTCTAAAGGGATTGTTTCTCAATCAACAACAAATGATACAAAAGTATTTGCGGTTGTGGATCCAAAAGTACTTCTTCAAATGCTTGAAAATAAGCGTAAAATGCTTACTCAAGCCTTACCTGAATTTGCAGATGTTGCAGTTGATTCAAAAAATGCTCATACAGTCCAAACCTTTGTTGGATACAAAGGGCTAAAGAGTATTTGGGATGATATGCTGGTAGTGGGTAAAGACACTTATTTTATTATTGATTATGATGTTTTTGGTCAATTGTTCAAAGAACTCTTTATTCAAAACTTTATTGCAAAAAGAATAGAAAAAGGTTTTTGGCACCACGTGATATTTACTTCAAAAACCACTCCAAAGATTTATGAAAAATCAGAACCCGAAAGACTAAGGGATGTAAGATATTTGCTCAAATTAACTAACTTCAAATCCACTGTATTCTTTTATGGGGACAAAATGGGTTTCTTTACAACCGGAGAACAACCATCAGCCATTTTAATAGAAAACAAAGATGCAGTAGCTTCAATGAGATCAATATTCAAAGCCCTTTGGGAAGAAAGCACAATTGCATAAGATTTTTTAGTCAAAACCTAATTTCTTCTATGCTTTTTGGGTTTGAGTGTATGTAATACAGTTTCGTAAAGATGCTCTGTTTCATTATTACCATCAAGAACAACATCAGCTAGTAATTTTTGTTTATCTTCAAATCGCTTGCTAACAGGTATCACTCTTTCCATAATATACTTTAAGTTACCTAACTGATTATTTCGAAGTAATCTTCTATAGAGCATATGAAAATCTGATACTTCTATAAATATTTTTTTGTCCAAGAGGTTCATTAATTTTTTGTGAGTAAAAATAAGATACCCTTCAACTATAATTATTGGTTTTGGTTCAACTAATTTATCTGTAACCGTTATCCAGTTTCGGCTTGGGACTAAAGTAGGCTTATTTTTCTTTAATTTTTTTACAGTTGCTATTAATTTTGCCCAATCTACTGTTGAGGGGCACTCTGACCAACAGTCTTTGTCTGCTTTTTTTGGTTTAAATATATTAAAAAAAAGGTCGGTTGAAATCCAGATAACATCATTAGGAAAGTCGCGTTGTAACCACTTGCTTATAGTTGATTTTCCTGAAGTACTTCTCCCACAAATACCAATCACTAAAGGGGTTTTTCTTTTTCGATATGCTGCAAAAATATTGCGATGTTTTGGCATTTGTAAAGAGTTAGTGAGGGACATAATAAAAAGATCCTGCTTAATGCATAAAATACTTCCTTTAGGGTTCAGTTGGTTTATTTTTGTGCGCATTGATCTATTCGATCTTTGTGCTCAATTGTGCATTTTTCTTTACAAAATTCTGACAAAATTCCTTCACCACAATCAATATTGCAGGTGTCGAGTTTCTGGCGAGACTCATTTTCACAAATTTGTACTGCACTAGTACATCCGTTTAGCAAAGCTAAGACAAATAATCCTAGCAATGCTATTCCGATAATATATCTTGGTTGTTTCATGTTTATCACAATTGTTATTATTTTATTTACCTGTTGCAATGTTTTTGCCTTGGCTTAATCTATACACTATTATTATTAGTGCTATTACTAGCAACAAATGAACTAAGCTGCCGCCAATTGATCCTATTGCCCCTAAAGCCCACAGAATTATTAAAATTACTACTACTGTCCAAACTAAATCCATATTTATCACTCCATTTTTTTAATCACTAATTATGTTATTTATTACTCCAACATGTATTCTGTTGTCAATTCCAACATTGATATCAACGTTTTTTGGAATTTTGAGTCCTACTCCAATATTTCCATTTTCATCTGTTCCTATTTTTATTGAATGTTTATTTTCTCCGCTGATTTGTATTTCAGCATTTGCTTTTGCTTCTATTGAAGCATTTTCTGTTATTTCAATATTTATTACTGGGGCAAAAATATATGTTCCATTTCCTGTTACATGTAGTGATTCGTTAGCAAGTAAATCAAACCTTGCAGCAGTGATACTATTTGCACCAATTCTTGTATTTGTAATTATTTTGAGTCTGTTTGAAGGAAGTTTTGCTTCAACTGTTCCATTAGTATCAGTTACAAGTACTTTTTGTACCCCCAGTTCTATCTGGTCATAATTTCCCATAGGGATATTTGTATCTACTAACAGTACAGTTGTGTTAGTTATGTTTAAATCAAGCAAGTCATAGGTTTTGGAAGACATTGCTGTGTCAATCCACCCATTTGTATCATTATGAACTCTTACACTATCAACTGTTATCTGGATTTTTTGTATTGAAGACATATTTGCAGCCGCATCAGCTAATGCAACTATGAGTCTTCCATTTTGTTCTATAGTATTGTTAGTCAAAGTATTAATTTCAATTTTTCCAGTTTCATTGATATTAATGTTTGCATTTGTGGGTATGTGCGTATTAATTCCGACAACCCCCTTTTCATCCATCCCTACTTTGATATCATCCTTTATCTTTCCGCCATTAATTATTGCATAATTTTTTTCATCAATATTCACTTGAGTATTTTCTCTTGTTTGAACATGAATTACAGGTGCAAGAATATAGAGTCCGTTACCGGTAATGTGCAGTGATTCATCAGCTAAAACATCAAGGCTTATTGTGTTTGTTAATCCCTTAGCTAGGTTTTGATCTAGGTTAATTCTTATTTTACCTGATGGAAGTTTAGCTTCGTGAGTACCATTAGTATCAACCACAATTGCTTTAGAGATATTAAATTCTATTTGGTTGTATGTTGTTGCGGGAATATTTAAGTCAGCTATTACAACTTGACTTCCTTGAAGTTTTAGTTGAAGCAAATCATAAGTTTGCTGTTTTGAGCTTAAGCTTATCCAACCATTAGCATCGTTATGTACTTTTACACTATCAATAGTTACATTAATTTGGCTCACGCCATTAAGGTTTACTGCAGCATCCGTTAAGGTAACTACAAATCTTCCTTGTTGAGTTGTTGTTGGCATTAAAGCATTATAACTCAATGCGCCAACAATAATCACAATAATTGCCAAAATTGCTATTATTCCTATTCCTTTAATTCCCATTTTTTCACATCTCCTTATTTTTTGTTTATTATAATTTTTACTAAAATGCTATGTGCAAAACACTAAGCAATATTAGCAGTATTAGCCCAAAAAGTCCGCCTAGAGCAACTATAAGTATGCTCCAAATGTTGATTGTTATATTAACAATCGGCAAGAGATTTACAATCAATAATGCTGCTAATCCAATTAGACTATTGATTATTAGCCAAGCAATTGATTTTCCAAACTTTAAGACAATAAAAATTATTATTATCGCTAAAAGTATTGTTATTATTGGCCCAATTATTATTACATCTACCATTTTTTCACCTTCTTTTCAATTAATCTTTGTCAGTATTTTTTTCAGTTTTAGTTTTCTTTGTCGTTTCTTCTTCTTCATGAATAGTTTGTTTTCCATCAATAATTTTTATTTCAACTGATTTGTGTGACTGTATATCAGTTTTTTCTGTGCTATTCTCTTTGTCAGTCATTTACATTCCCCCAGTAGTTTCATTAGTCACTCTTTTAGTAGTAACCTCTTCCTCAACAGTTATGTGATTTCCAGAAGTTGTTTTTTCTTTTGAAGAGTGGGTAAATTCTTTACTTGCATTTTCTGCCACATTATCTTTTCTTTCACTAACCCCAACAAGGCCTCCGACTACGGCAATAAGAAATCCGACAATAAGATTTCCTACATTTAGTCCACCGTTTAAGCCCGAAAATAATATAATTGCAATTCCTACTGCTGCCAATATAAGTCCAAATATCATTTTTTGTCAACCCCAAACTTTTTTTATAAAGCCCAACACTTCAAATATCCTTCAAACCATGAAAAATATACTCCCATTGATAAAAGGATTAGTGGAGCAACCCAAATTACTATTGAGATTGTATCCATTCTATCAAATCCTTTCAAGAAGTGCTAAACCCGTTATACAAGTGTTTTTTCACTATTGCTTAATTAATTTTGAGTATTTATTTTGCTTGCCCACCTACTTTTACTGCGTGTACATCAAAAACTGTGTTTAGCATGATGCTCTCGCCTACACTTTTTACGTCAGACTTTGAAAAAATTACATCATTGTTTAATAGGCCTGTGCCTACAACAATTGCGGATATATTATTTGTTCGTCCATCTGTTCTAATTTCTTTTACTTTGCCTATATCTCTTCCAGTTGAGTCTAATACATGTAATCCTTTGTAATCCGTTACTGGCGTCATGTTAAGTACTGCCCCTTCGCTACTCATTGATTCAATATAATTTCTACCAATGAAAGTATCTATTCCAAAGAACCCTCGGTCCATTTCAATTCCATCTAAATTAAGTGATTTGGGGTCGAGTCTTATCTCAGTAATTTTTCCAACCTCTTTTCCGTTTAAAGCAGTAACTTTTTTTCCTTTCAAATCGTGTACTTTAATACCTGAATCATATGATTTATTTGTTTGTCTAATTTCTTCCATACTACCCCTCCCGAGATTATTTTAACTAAATTTTGATTTTGTTTAAAATAAATGATTAGTAAAAACTAATCATTCAATTTTTTTTGCTTGAACTTTTTATTGCACCATAAGTTGCTATTGCGCCTATTGTTGCTCCGATTGCTGCAGCAATAAGTACTGCTTTTTCAGGGTGTGTTTGAATTTTTTTATTAACTACTTTTTCAGCTTCCCTAAACTTTGCTTTTGCGTGAATTAAAGCTTCTTTAGCTTGCTTTCTTGTTGCAGCTATAGCAATTTCAGCTTCTTTTTTTGCATTCACATATAATTTTTTATTTTTTGATTCCATTTGTATCGTCTCCAGTTTTTTAAAAATAATTTTTCATAGTAATTTTGTAAACTATAAATATTAATGATAGGCCTGCTATTGCAGCCTATCAATTTGTATTAGAACACTATTGTTTCTTTTTGTTTCTTACTACCACATAGCCTGCGATTATCAATATTACTAATCCGACTAACAAAACAGGGACTATTAGATTTCCTGTTTCCCCAAATCCGAATAATCCTGTTCCTACTTGGGCAGTTGGACTTGTTGTTTGTGTTGTTGGGTTAGTTACAGGTGTAGTTGTATTATCAGTTGGTTGTGTAACTGTTGCTTTTACAATTGTTTCTCCACCAATTACTGGTGAAGCTAGATTTACATTAGTATTCGGTTTATTGTTTGTATCAACACTATAAGTTAGTGTGTATGTTTGTCCCGCAGTGATTGTTGGTACAGTGAATTGTATTACTGGATCAGCAGCTAACACTGTGAACTCAAGTGCTGAGTTAATTTGTGCAGCAGTAATTGAAGCAGCAATTGCTTTAGGGATTATTTCAACAACCAATACATTTTCACTATCTGTGTTATTATTATTTTTTACACTTATTGTGAAAGTTGTTCTATATGAGTAAGATGTTACTCCATTTTTTATAGTTTTAATTTCTTCAACTTTTATTGTTTTACTAAATGTGTAGTGGCTTGTGTTAGCAACTATTTCAGCTATTTCTGCAGTAGTATATATTCCTACTCCAGAACTATCTCTTAAACCATTAAGCATTGTGGTTATTTCACTTGTTGTTGGATTATAACTATTTGAAGTTTCCGACAATGTTGTCGCTGAAGTTGTTGTAGTTGTGGTATTAGTTAAACTTCCCCCAACTGATGAAGATCCTCCACCATTATTTGTGGTAGAAGGTGCTGCGCTTGTTGTGAAAGTTATTACTTGATTACTGTCTGTATTATTGCCGTCTCTACATTGTACAAAATATGTGTATGTAGTTGATGGAGATAGTCCGTTAATAGACCAATTAGTTGACAATGAACTCCATGTGGTGTTCAAATCATTAGTCATTGAATCATAGTTAATGTCTGTTGTTGCATATCTGCATGTTGATGGACTATTACTTGTTACATTTAATTTAGCGCTATTTGTAACAACTGCTGAAGTACTTAGTACTACAATTGGTGTTGTTGTGTCAAGTGTAACCGTGCTATCACCTAGAGTTACTGCTGTTTGTGCTAATGCTCTTCCATTTAATGTTGAACCAGTATTCATTACAATTGCTGTAGCATCTAAAATAGTTCCATTAAAAACAGAAGTTGTTCCTAAAGTAGTTTGACCAGCAACTTGCCAAAAAATATTTTTAGCTAATGCTCCCCCACTTAAAATAACTTTTTTACCATTGCTAATGTCTAAAGTCTGTGCTATTTGGAAAATCCAAACATCAGTTGCGCTTCCGGATAGAATTACATCAGTTGGTATTGTTACTCCTGTTCCCCATTTGTATAGTCCGGGTGCTAGAGTCATTCCACCAATATTTCCTGCACCAATTTCAGTGTAATCTGGTAGGGTTCTTCCTGCGGCATCAGTGTAAGCCGTTTCCATATCACTTATTGCTGTAGTCATAACACTTGGAGTTGGAGCTGTATAATCCGCAGCATATATTTTCCCAGTTATTAATGATGAGGTTGAAAATGTATTTGATGAATCCATTATTAATCCTAAATCAGTAATGTAACTTGCAGCTGCTGGACTTATACCAATATTTCCAATAACTGAAGTTAATCCGCTTCCTGGGGCAGTGATTGCGCTTTTTGCTAATACTGCAAAAATACCTGCAGTTCCAAGATTAACTGCTGATAAAGCAGTTGTGCTTTTTGTAGTGAAAGTTATTATTCTATTATTATCATTTCCAAAAAGATCTCTTGACCAAACGTTGTAGGTGTATACAGTAGCAGCATTGAGGCCTGTTAATGACCAGTTTGCGCTTGTTGCAGCACTTGTTGCGTTCATGTCGGTTATTGTATCATAATTTTTGTCTAAGTTAGTTGTGTACTTAGAAGTTGTAAGTTCATCAAATGTTACTCCTAGAGTTGCACTGGTATTACTAACAGTTGTTGCATTAGTTATTATTGGTGTTTTTGTGTCTATAACATTTATTGTTCTGTTTACTTCAACAGCTTGATTTCCACTTGAATCAACTGCATTATATTTTACAGTGTATGAACCAACATTATTTGTGTTCACATCTGAAATATTGGTGTCTGCAATTAATCCGCTAGAATAATTATCAGTAACTGTTGCGCCGAGTTCGCTATAACTTGTTCCCTTTTCAATTGTTTGAGGGTTAGCTCCGGTTAAAGTTATTACTGGCACATTTCTGTCTACAACATTTACTGTTCTGTTTACTTGAACAGCATGATTTCCACTTGAATCATTTACATCATAGGTAACTGTGTAAGTGCCCAAAATTAATGTGTTAACGGGATTAACTCTTACTATCAAACTAGTTAAATTAACATCAGCTGCATCTAGGGCTGTTGCTCCAGCATCAGAATAAGTTGAGTTATAGTCAACCTTAATGTTAGAATCTCCAATTCTTGTTATTATCGGAGCGACTGTAGCAAATAAACTTGTCCATGTTCTGTGGCTTGGTTCACTTGCTGCAAAAGTATTATTGTCTGCAATGTATGATATTCCATTCTGGTCTATTAATGTAATTACTACTCTTGTTGGAACTATGTTGACTTTTGGTATCCAATTGGCATCAAAATTCCATGTACTACTTGTAGAATAAGTTCCGGCTTTCACTAAGAAAGCACTACTGTATTGTGGTCCTTGTAAAGTATTATTTACTTTAGCTGCAGATTTTGATGTGTTCTCTGCAATTTTATTACCATTTATATCATATAATATTATTGAAGCAGAAACTATTTTTCCGGCATCAGTTCCATCTAATCTATAACCAACAGTTGCTCCATTATAATCGCTGCCTGAATTAGTATTAAAATTTTCAGCTGTTAATGTGATATCTTTTACTGTGGCTGTTGGATAAGTTACTGTGTTTGTTTGTAGGGTTACTTGATCACTTAAAGCAAATAATCTTCCAGTTACACTAGCACCAGTAATTAAATTTATTTGTGTTGCAGCAAATATGTTTCCATAAAATGTAGTGTTAGCTGCAATTGCGGTTAATCCGGCAGTTCTCCAATAAACATTTTTTGCTTGTGCGCCATTATCTAAAATTATATTTCCTGTACTTCCAGTGGTAAGTTTACCGGCAGTTGAGAAAATCCAAACTGAGTTAGGGTCTCCTTGCGCATCAAGGTGAAGAGGAGTGGTTATTGCAGTATCAACTGCATTTTTGTAAAATCCTCTTGTTAGTGTTAATCCGCCTAATTCGGTAGGCATATCAATTACTGGGGCAGTTAAATTTGTCCCTGCCGCTAAAAAATTGTATGCTGTTGTTAAATCAGTTCTAATTTGATTTATGAATGCTGTTGTTGAAGCATAAGGTACAGGGTATGTGAATGGTGGAACATCATCATAAGCATATGTTAATCCATTTGAAAGCTGAGTAAATTGCTGTGGATTTGCCATTGGAGTAAATCCAGTGTAATAAGACCTTGCTGTGTCAAATATTCCCATATTTCCATTACTTAATGTGCTGCCAGCTCCGCCAGTGATTGTTTGACTTGCTAGAACAATAAACCCTTCTGTAGTTCCTAATACAGGCGCAGTTGGGTTTTCGGGTAATGTTGCTAGTGCCATTGGTATGCTAATTAACACCAATACTACAAAAATTGCCAAATAGCTAAAGATATTATTTCTTTTACTTTTTATTTTATTATCCATATACATCAATCCCCCAACACACCATATTAGAACTCTCATTAATTATTACAAATATAATGGTCTATTACATATCTATATGGTGCTATCAGTTAATATAAGGATGTATTAAAATTTGGGCAAAATTTTTGATTAGGTTTACGAGCTAGTGCTTATAAGGGGGTGAAAATTAATTAACTAAAATCAGGCTTAAATGTAATATTTGAAGTTCTTTTCAAATAGTGCTGCAAATTTTGTATAATCTTCAGGATGTTCTTTGATTTGTGCTTCATAAATAGAGTTTATTGAACTAAATGTCTTTTTTTGTTGTACATTTAATGTATCCATTAATACTGGTTTTCTTCTATACGCCTCGGTTTTCCACCCAATGGACAGTATTGCATCAAGTACTTTCCAAATCTTTTCCTTATTTAGTGCTTTAATATGCTCTGCTGGATTAACTAGGCTCACATTATTTTTAGCACAAAGAAAATGAAAATTGAATTTGGATCCAACTATCTTAATAAATTCTGGTGAACTTGTCACATTCCATATTCCTGCGGAAAAAGGAGTAAGAAACGGATCATTAACTAAATCATGACGCTTATCATAGTGCACAAAATATTGGCCCCAAATTTCTTCTAAGTTTTTTTCATCAAGATAATACGTTAGGATGGGTTCGCCCGAAAATAAGTCTCCTGCATGTAGTTTTTCGATAGAAAGTAAGTTCTTTTCACCTAATTTTTCAAAACGATCTTTCCAATGCTTCTGTCCTGCGGATTTAATTCCCAGAAGTCTACCAATTTGACCCTTAGTCATTTTCCTGGGCATAACCATAATTAACCCAAGCAAAATTTCTTCATCAGTGTAACTTGTTGGTTTAGGCATATTATCACATTAATATACTATAATTTATTTAATATAAATAAATATTTACTTAGTTATAAGTCTATGCTTTTTTTGCTTGGTTAGGTGTTACAAGTATTAAACCTAAAATAATTATTTTTTTTCGTGGACTCTAAGCACAATCCATGCTAAAACACCCACGGTTATTCCCACAATAACAAATCCAAGTCCCCTATAAGGCACAAAATTATCTAAAATTGATGCTCCTCCCCAAATTATTAGAAATGCGCTTATGATTATGAATGAAGTTTTTAAAATTATTTGCTCAATAGAACTTTTTAAGTTATCAAAAGCATTTTCAATGCCAATAGATAATGATGTTGAGATAGTGGTTTCGATTATTCCTGAGACGTCAATAATCTTTTTTATTACTCCCATAATATCCGATGCTAATTCAACAAATTTCATTTAATCGCCTAACCATTATTACAAATATAATACGCTATTAATTATCTATATGGTGCTATGTATTGATATGGCTATGCATTGAAAAGTAATTTATTTTTGGCTTATAACTTTATATTTAAACCATAATCTTTTTTTGGTATTTTTGTTCTTCTTTAGCTTGTTC
>JBAYJX010000017.1:0-26696 GCA_041664905.1 archaeon
AGCGGAGATTGCACTACACCAACTCCCACAAAAAGAAATTACGCGCAGAAAAGTAAAACTAGAAGCATACGAATTGGCGTGGAGATTAATTGATCATTATAATAATGCTTATCTATCTCGCACCAAGGAGTATGCTTGGGGGATAGTTAGAAAAATGAATCCAGCTCCGCCACAAGGGATGAATAAAAGAGACGCGCGCATCCACAGAATACGCGATGCAACTCTACAAGACACAAAAGGGCTTAACCTTGGAGGAATAAGCCAAAGAGAAGCAGAAGAAATAATCGAAATTGCAAGAAAAACATTTTCAATCCCTCCAGAAGAAAGAATCTAAAAAAAGTTAAAAAACAAAATTGAGTTAAATGTATTTGAAACTCACTCCCCAAAAGCTTAAGAAATACAAAACACAATTCTATTTTATGCAAAAATATCGTACTGCTACTGCCCTAAGCGAATTTCTGCCAAAAAGAGCTGCTAAAAAAGGACTAAAGAACTTAAGAAGATCACCAAAAATAAAAAACTTACCAGGAGGTTTTTTTACAATTGCGGGAAAACCATCCAGAATGTTTCACGTAACTACTAGTTATTCCCGAATAATACTTAACCAAAAAGAAATAGATGCTTGGGATAAATCAAGAAAAAGCAAAAGAAAAGATAAACAAAAAGAGAGACCAAAAACAAGAGTTATAGTGCGAACTCACAACAAAGAATACGCACAAAAAATAAAGGTGCAAGACACTGCACGAAAACAAAACGGTTATTTTTATCTAAAAATCAGATGGAAACTTATTGAGTTTTATAAAAAGCAAGCTCCTTTCACAAGAGAACAAGTAAGTACTCTGCATGAAATGGTTCACACTTGGGGAGAACAAACTAAAAAACTTTTAGAAGGAGAAAAATTCTTTCTTAAAAAAGGAGAAAATAATCCTTCAAGAAGACTTGCTGTAAACAGAGTTAACTTTGTAATACAAAACATGAATTCAATAGGATTACTTTTGGAAAATGCTCTTTTACGCAGAAGAATTGAATCAAGAGAATATTCTAAATTAATATCAGAACTAGATGAACTTGCAGATAATTTGAGAGGTTTAAAAATAGAAACTACGGTGAAATTAATATGGAACCAATAAAAATAACTTTTTTAGGAACAAGTGGAAGCGTACCCCAAAAAGACAAAAACTTTGCATCAGTTTTACTTACATTCAAAGGGGATTCACTTTTGTTTGAGTGTCCTGAAGGAACACAAAAACAATTAATGCAATCAGAACAATCCATGATGAGTATAAACAATATTTTTATCTCCCACATGCACGCGGATCACTTCTTAGGATTATTCGGTTGGATAAGCACAATGACACTAAACCAACGAAAAGAAAAACTTACAATATTTTCTCCAAAAGGAGGAAAAGAGAAAATACAAAAAATGATGAAAGAAGTAATTTACCCAAGTTTTCCGATTGAATATGTTGAACTAACTAAAAAAACTCTTTTGGAAAATGAATTCTTTACAGTAAAAGCATACCCGTTAAAACACGAAATTGCTTGCTTTGGATTTGTATTCAAGGAAGCGGATAAAATTGGAGAATTTAATAGAGCAAAAGCAGAAAAACTTGGAATACCACCAGGACCAATTTATGCTAAACTCGTTGCAGGAGAAAAAGTAAAATTAAACGGAAAAACTTTTGTTCAAAAAGATGTAATGGATTATACTAAAAAAAGAGAAGGAAGAAAAATTGTAATTGCTGCTGATACAAGACCAGTAAAAGAAACTATTGTTGAAAGTAAAGGAGCAGAACTACTAATCCACGAAGCAACTTTTTTAGACAAACAAAAAGACAAAGCAATAGAAGCCCTACACACAACAGTGCTTGAAGCCGCCCAAATTGCAAAAAAAGCAAAAGCGAAAAAACTAGCTCTATTCCATTTTAGTGCAAGAAATACTGATGAAAAAGAAATGCTAGAAGAAGCTAAAAAAGAATTTGTTAATACAGTTATACCTAACGAACTCCAAACAATAATTGTTTAATTTTTTAGATCAGCAGATTTTATTACAATATCAGTTAATTCTTTTTCTTTTCTAATTAATTCATGTTCTTTGTCTTTAATTAATTTTTCAAAAACAGATTGTTTGATTTCATGTTTCATTAATTTGCCTTCAAGCAAAGATACTTCTTGACGAATGAGCTCAGCACTTATTAATATTTTTTCAACCAACGCACGCCTATGCTTTGTTGGTTTATCTAATTTAGCAACTACTTCCAAAACTTTGTCTTCAACTGAAAAAGAACCTCTTTTTTTAAATCTAAACAAAACTAATTCAGCAGAAATGAGTTCCTCTTCAAGTTCATCTAAAATAAGTTCAAAAACTGGTTTTCTTATTTTCCCTTGCATAAACTTTCGCTCAGCAATATGAATTTTTTCTTTAGCTGAAACGGCAGCAAGTTCTGCTTCTTTAACAGTTCGTCTATCACGATAAGAAGAATAACCAAAAACCCCAACCATTACTATTAGAACTAGTAAAACAAAAATTATCTCTTCAAACATAATAAAGAGAACACAACTAGAGAATTTAAGGTTTTTTGTTTAACAAAATTGCTCAAAAAAAAGTTATTTTCTATTAAAATATTTTTCAAGCTCTAAAGCATCTTTTTCTTTTAATCTTAAACCAAAAGCAAAAATTATTATGATAATTATTATTACAATCAAAACAAATAACAATTCTTCAAACATACAAACCCACTAAAAACAATTTACATCAAATTCAACAAAAATCGAATAATTAAAACTTAAGTGTCTCCCCCATCTCTAAAAGCATTGGTTTTGTTTTTAGGACACTCTTCTCAATTCTTCTCTTAAAATCAGGAATATCAATCTTTTTTTCTTCAAAAACATCATACTGCATTGGAACAACCATATCAGGCTTCATTAATTTTGTTGCACGAACAGCATCCACTACATCCATGCTTCTTGAACTAATTGGCAATAGTGCAACATTTGTTTTAATTTGATTAAAATCATCAAGAAGAGAGGTTACTCCTGCGTGATACACTTTTTTTCCGCCAAGTTCAAGCAAAAACCCTAATGGATAAAAACTCTTAGGATAATGAGCTGTTTTAGCCTTAATTTTTACCCCACGCAAACAAATTTCAGCATTAGAAACAATAGGACTCTTCAAGTTTCTTGGAATATTTAGTTTTTGCAACGCTATTTCGTGAGCCACAACAAGCGCGTTATGTTTTAATGAAAGCTCTTCAACTGCCTTAGGATCAAAATGCTCTTTAGTCTCATTTGTAATCAAAATAAGCGAAACTTTCTTGAAATCGGTTTGTTTTACCTTAAATTTTACTTTCTTTTTACCTTCAGTTTTTGTTGATTCAAAAACAGGGTCAACTAAGATAGTTGAGTCATTGTCAGATATTTTGAAAAAAGAATGTCCAAAATATTGTACATCAACCATAACAAAATTCAACAACAAAGAGGATATAAATGGATGTCTCAAAATTCAAATTGCTGAAAAAGAAACAACCAAACGAAGAATTAAAAAACAAACAAACAATAATATAGTATGAAATTTGCAAACAAAACAATTATTTTTGCTTTTTTACTTCTGTTAGCAACAATGGTACACGCAATTGACTACAGTATTGACAACCACACAATAAATGTTCAAATAAGCACTGATGGAAAAGACAATACTATTGAAAAATTCTTTATTAATTTCCCTACTGAAAATGCAAAAATTGCTTTTAGAGACAAAAGCTTGGAACTTGGAACAAATCTTGACGAATGGACAAAATTTAATCCAATTTTTACCCCAAGCCTTGGGCAAAACACACTAAATAAAAAAATCGCATACACTGAAGGACCACAAAATTATTTACAAATAAGTTATGATTTATCAGAACCACTAATGGCAAAAGGAAAAGAAACAACAATGGTCACAGAATATGTGCTAAAAGTAAATTACTTTAATTCTTTTTACCAAGCAGGATTATGGATAATCCCTGACAAAACCACAATAAATATAGAACTCCCCCCCGGAGCAGAAATAAGAGACACAGTAGAACCTGAAGCAACTATTACAACAGTGGGTTCAAGAAAAATTGTTGCTTGGAATGGATACAAAAGCGGAAACAAATTAACATTAAATTACATATTATGGAAAAAAATAGATCCGGTTGTAGATTTAAACGGACTAACTGCATTTTTGTTTAAAACCCAAACAGGATTAATCCTAATTGGAGCAATAATAATTGCAATCGGAGCAATAATTTGGAAAAGGAAACAAATAAAAGAAAAAATAGAAGAGTTCACTGAAAAGAATTCAATAATACAAGAAGAATAATTACTAATTAATTTAATTTAACCTGATTCAAAAAAACAGCTACCCGAATAAAGTTGCTTGTTTACCGTGAATTTTCTCAAGCAAAACCTTTTTACCAATCTCTTTTGATTCCTTAACAAGAGAAGCAACAGTTTTATCATCGGATTTTTTACCTAAAAAGAAAGCAACTTGAGCCTCATCAAAATCGAAAAAATGAACAAACCCGGCAGAGTGCTTTTCATTAAGAACAAATTCTTTTATAAAAGGCAAATCTTGCAAAGCCTGGTTTCTTGAACAATGCATTTTTTCACCAATCTTTGCTGCTACCCCCTTACGCATTTCTCGCGCAGAAGAAGACTTAGAGAGCGAGGAAAGAATAGCTGGAAAAGCCATTGGTTGAAAAAAATTATAGTCCTTGCTCCTTGAAAGCCCTACACCAACAGTAGAAAGAAAAATAGAGTACTTTAGAAAACCCCAATGTTGACGATTTTGAATTCGACCATTAAAAATATCTGCACGAGACAAAATACTAAACGCATTTGCTGCATCAATGGCATCAAACTGGCGAGGAATATTTTCTTCAACCCACAAACCCAACATATCAATAGAAACATCAGAAGCATCCACTACTTCCTTAATTTCGCTAATTGATTTTCCTTTGAAAATTTTTGCCATAACAGGAAATATTTTTTCCTTTCTCTCACGATATGATAATGCTTTTACATTATCAAGAGTAATCTTTGGAGCAAGAGATTGAGTGTCAAGCAAAGCACTCCTCATATCCCCTGCACAATTTCTTGCAAGCTCTTTAATTGCTTCATCTTCAAACTCAATTTTTTCGCCAGCACAAATTTCTCTTAACCTCTTTGCAATACTCAAATAATTAATTTTTTTAAACTCCAAAGCCTCACACGCAGGACGAATACTAGCAAGTTTTTTTTCATACGCATCATTTGCTATTAAAATCACTGGATTATTTGCTTCTTTTATAATTGATAACACTGCAGCGCCTCCACCACGATCTTGGGATTGCATACCATCAATCTCATCAAGCAAAATTAATCTTTTCCCACCAAACAAAGAAGAATTTGCAGTTGCTGCCCCAGCAATTTTTTCAATACTCTCTTTATCCCTTAAATCAGAAGCATTCATCTCAAACAATTGCCAACCCATTTCCTTTGCAATCAAATAAGCTAAAGCAGTTTTACCTACACCCGGATTACCATAAAAGAAAAGAGGTTTTTGTTTCTTTTCTTCCTTCCAACCTTTTGCCCACACAATTGCCCTATCCACAATCTCACAATTCCCAATGAACTCATCAAAGTTCTTTGGAACATATCTATCAGTAAAAAGGTCTGGGACCATGAATTAATTGAATCCGAAAAGATTAAAACAAGAGCTAAAAGAACTTTAAGAATATTTTTCTTTAAGGTTTGAAAATACTTTTGAATACAATTTGGTTGGAGCTGATTTACCGGCCTTCGGAGGACACTCACAATTAAAAGTGCCGGCTCGCTTAAAATTTTCAGAAGCTTTCCAAATATCTTTAATTGAAGCATCCCAAATACTTCCAAACTCAGTGATATCATCCCCTGGACAACGCAATACTTTTCCAGTTAATGTGACATACATCCCGCAAGCAATCTGGTTACAGGGTTGAATTCCTGCATACGCCGAAATACCTTCTTTCTCAATTTGTGAAAAAATCTGAATTCCTTTTTTAATATTAAATTCATAAATTCTTGTATATAACTCAACTAATTTATCCTCACTCGGAGTTATTTTGCCCCAAGATTTTTCTTCCCCACATCTCCCACTGACCATTGTGGGGCAAACAATTGCAAGCATGTTTCTCACTCGCGCCCAGGAATAAATCTCAAAAAGTTGGGAATAATTCTCTTTAGTTACTGGGTTTGAAGCAAGACAAATCCGAGTCGGATTACTTTTATTAAATCCCGCATTTACAAGGAGTTCTAGTGCGCGATTACGCTTAAGTGTATACCCTTTAACGCCACCCACCATAGAATCCTGAACCTGAGAATCAAATGAATTAAATCCGAGCAAAATACTTGCATTTACTTTGTTTAATTCATCAACTAACTGCTCTCCGGTTGTTATCCCTTCATGACCAAACCATTTAGCAACTTCATTATCATCACCAATAACATGCCCTTTTGTGAAAATACACGGAATAACATCAAGTTTTTTTAACTCACGCAAAAAATCAAGAAACTTTTCATCTTGAAAAGGCTCTCCGGCCCCCAAAAATTTTACATCCCTTAAACCCAACTTTTTTGCTTCTCTCACTAAACTAACAATATCTCCATAATCCATCAACTTATTTTTGCCAACATCCACGCGATTATTTCTTCTAAAACAATGTGGGCAATTAAGAGAACATACATTTCCAAAATCAATATCAAGCGTCAGTATTCTGCCTTTATTTTTTTTAAGCACCTCTTCTGAATAACCCCAGCCGTTAAGGTTATTGGAAAAATTCTTTGGAAATTTATTTGGATAAACAATTGAAACAGAAGGATAGATTTTTACCATCACAATTACCTTAATCTTATTAAATAAGCTAGAATAATAGCCTTTAAAAAATCACCCAAATAAATCTTCTTTATGCAAATAGGAATAGTTGGAAAACCATCTTCAGGAAAAAGTACTTTCTTTAGTGCAGCAACCCTAATTGATGTTGCAATTGCCTCATACCCATTTACCACAATTACTCCAAACAAAGGAATAGGGTTTGTGAGAGTAGAAGATGCAGGAAAATTCTTTGGAGTAGTAAGTAATCCTAGACACGGATTTTTGGTAAATGAAGATCCAAAAAACCCTGTTAGATATGTTCCTGTTGAACTAATTGATGTAGCTGGACTTGTTCCAGGAGCAAATGAAGGAAAAGGCCTAGGAAACAAATTTTTGAGTGATTTATCGCAAGCAGATGCACTAATACATGTGGTTGATGCAAGTGGATCAACTGATGCTGAAGGAAAAGAGTGTTCTGAAGGAAGTCATGATCCTATTGAAGATGTAAAATTCCTTGAAGAAGAAATTGAATTATGGTTTTTAAAAATACTTGAAAATAACTGGGGAAAAATAAACAAAAACCCTGAAAAAGATTTTAATAAAAAAGTTACTTTAGTCGGAACTGCACTCACAGGAGTAAAAGTACTTCCATTCCAAATAGAAAAAGCAATGCACCAAATGAAAGTAGAAGAAAAAGCATTTCTACTTTGGACAGATGAAGACAAAAGAACTTTTGTTAAAAAATGCAGAGAATTTTCTAAACCCATCCTAATTGCAGCAAACAAATGTGATTTACCTAGTGGAGAAAAAAATGTTAAACGAATGAGAGAAGCTTTTCCAAATATCCCAATTGTTGCTTGCTCTGCCGCAAGTGAACTATCCTTAAGAAAAGCAACAAAAGCCGGAATACTAAAATACTATCCAGGATGGAATCACTTTGAACTACTCGGGACACTTAATGAAAAACAAAAAATTGGGCTAGAAACAATCCAGCACAATGTGTTAGAAAAATTTAATGGGACAGGAGTACAAGAATGCCTTGATACGGCGGTATTCAAACTCTTAGGATACTTCCCAGTTTTCCCTGGCGGATTAAAAGGACTCCAGGATAAAGAGGGAAGGTATCTCGCTGATTGCTTCTTAATGCCTGCTGGCTCAAAAGCAATTGATTTTGCTTATGCATTACACACTGACATGGGGGATGGATTCATTAGAGCTGCAGATTGCAAAACAAAACAAATTATTGGAAGAGATCATCTCCTAAAACCAGGCGATGTAATTGAACTATTTTTTAATAAAAATTGATCTTGTAAATAAGAACAAACCATTTTATACAAGAAAAAACATAGTTAACTTGATTTAAAATGAAAAAACTATTTGCTTTAGCCTTAATTTTATTAATTACAAGTCTGGCTTTTGCCGCAGAAACAACAATAATAAAATATCAAAGTAATTCGGTCAGCTCACACGCATGCGACCCCAAATCCGTTGAATGTGCTTATAATTTTGATATTAATGTTCCTTTACAATACCAAGGAAGCATTGTATCCGGAACAAAAATCCTTAGTTTATCAGACAATACAAACGCACACGCGGAAACAAACATTACAAACTACTATTCAACACTAATTTATATGAAAAATGATATTTTTACTTCAAATACTTGCAAATACTCGAGCAACGGACAACAATGTTCAGAAGTAAGGGCAGACTATTACTGTTTGTTTGGGTTAAGCGACTTGATAAATGCACACTTATCCCGATGCAATACTTTTGGAACAAATGAAATAAAACTATGCTGCGCATTCACTTCGGGTTCAACTTGCCCAGAAATAAATTTATCTATAAATAAAGTTCAAGTTACTGTTGGAGAACAAATAACTTTCACCTATTCTTGCCCAACAATAATTGATATTTCTAATGCACTTGATTTGAACATTATAATCATGCTTCCCGAAATGAATATTGCGATGATTGAAAAAAAATGTTATAAAACAGAACAAACTCTTGAAATAAATTCAAACCAACTTAACCTTGATGAGACTCAATCTAAACAATTCAAGGCTTTCGCAATAACAAGCAACGGAAAATGTACTTCTAACGAAACTCCTTTTGTTGTAACAATTCCCGGCGGAACCCCAATTAACCCAGGACAATGTTTAATTGATTCAATAAATGCAAAAGATATTAAGCTCGGAGAAAATGTAAATATTGTTTACAAATGTTTAGCAAATAATATTGATTCAAATATTATTATATTTGATGATATGGGAAACATAATTAAACGAATAAACAACCTAACTTGCCAAACCACAAAAAACACTTATTCTGAGTACAAACTTGAGTCTACTAATCAAGGAAACTATAGAGCCCGAATTGCAACGCAAGATTGCTACAAAGATGATTTCTTTTCAGTTACAAACGAGCCTACTACTAGATCAGCAATTTCGGATAACAACCCTTACTTGATTTTGCTTGTATTAATTAGTATAATTACAATAATCATATTAAAGAAGAAATAAAAAAAATTATTTCTAAAACAAATAATCCATTTCAAAAAAATAAAATCAAAACTTACTTTGATTCAATTATTTCTGCAATTGTTTTAGAGAGCGGTTTTTCGGTAGAAACTGTGGTGGTTGTGGTAGTGACTTTTTCAACGGTTGGATTTGATTGAACTACTGAATCCTTCGAAGAAAAAATTTCTTTAGAAGTAATTTTCTTTTCATCCTTAACTATTTTATCAACAATATCCTTCATTGATTTATCTTTATTTTTTAACTTCTTTAACGCATAAAAATAAGCATTAATCATTTGGTCCAAATCAAGCTGACGCTTAAAACCATTTCGAGCAATTTCTTCAAAGTACAATCTTACAATTCTAAAAGCTACTTCTTCATCATTCACATTAATCACCCAAAAGTCAATTTTTGCCCTCAGCTTCTTTTACCGCAGTTGCAACTTCATTCATTTCAACGCTTTGCCTTCGAACTCTTGCTAACGCGTACAAATAAGCATTAATTATTTCATCAAGAGTTAATTGTCTTTTGAATCCAAGTCTTGCAACCTCGATAAAATAAGTTTGAACTAATTTGAAGGCTATTTCTTCATTATCAGAAGAAAGAGCTTCTTTTAAATCAGATTTTGAAATCGAAGAACTTGACACAGTTGAAGAAAGAACTTCTCTTAAAGAATTCATATCAAAAGATGGAGCAGAACTAACTATTCTAGTTACTGTTCTTCGCATTGGCTGAGCTTTTGCTGACTTAATTATAGTTCTTGTTCTATTCCTGTACTGAATCTTTGGTTTAGATTTAATTGTTCTAGTTTTAGTAATCGTTTTAGTAATAGTTCTTGTTTTACCTTTTTTTCCAAGAGTTCCTGCTTTAGCTAATTTCCAAAGAGCAACTGCTTGAATAAATGTTTTACCTAAACGCATCTGAGAACCAATAAACTGGTTATATGCACTAGGTCTTCGCTTGTTCTTTGATTGAAGCGCTTTGTACTTATTCCACTCTTTTACTGCTTGTAAAAATGATCTACCTAGAAGAATTTGTTTTCTAATAAAAAAGTTGTACTCAGAAATGTGACCAGATTTTACTTTCTTTTTCTTTAAATTATCAATAGTAACTTTTAATTTATTTATTTCATCAGCTTGTTTAATTCCACGAGACTTTTGCGCCTTTAACTCTTTCTTAACAGCTTTAACTTTATTGTTCACAGTTTTTACTTGTTTAACATTCTTAGCTTTTTCCTTAGTTAACTCCTTTTTAACGGCTTTAACCTTATTATCAACAGTAACTACTCCAACCATGCAAACTCACTAAGAATACTACCTTACAAAGCACATATAAAGGATTATGCTTTTTTAACTGGAAGAAATGAATTACAAGGGGGTTTTACTGTTCTTTTGGATGAGTTAACAAAATCGCTCTAGAAGTACCCTTGCCTTTTACAATATTTTCAGTTTTAATCAAATTCTTCAATTCAAGATCAGAAATAGCTTGTCTTAAAGTACGCTCCGCAAACTTTTTTTCCAAGGTATCGTAAATTAATCTTGAATCAACTACTTTCCCTTCGTTCTTGGATAAAAAACTAAGTACTGCACTTTCTTGATCAGAAAGATTAGAAGTAATCTCAACTTTCACAGGCTTTTCCTGCATAAAACTAGAGCGAACATGCTTTACTAGAACTTTTTTTGAGTTTTCTCTTTCTGCAAGTCTACCTGATTTGAGTAAAACATCAACTGCAACTCTTGCATCCCCACCTAACTTTGAAGCATGAGCAGCACACAAAGGAATAACCTCATCATCAAGAGCAAATTCATTAAAAGCATACTTTGATCTTTCTCTTAAAATTTCTTTTAACTCAGGAGAAGAATAAGATTCAAAAGGAACTGAAGAACACTGCAGAGAACTACGAACACGGTCATCCAAATGGCTCAGGAAAAAATTGTCATTTGAAATAAAAACCAAACCAATTGTGAGTTTTTGTTGCTCAGGCAAACGAGAAAGATCATAAAGAACTGATTTTACTTCATCATTCTTCAAAAGCTGCTCAGCCTCATCAAAAACCAAAATCGGGATAAATTTTTTTGAGCGAAGCACTGCAACAAACTTTGAAAATAATTCCTCATAACTAATTCCCCGCGCAGGAACCGCATACCCCAAAAAGTTTGTTACTTTTGAAAGAATTGATTGCTTGGAACCAAGCTCAAAACAATTAATGTACAAACACTTCGTTCGATCAGAAAATTCTTCTAACTCATTAAGAACAAATTTTAGAGTAACTGTTTTACCAGTTCCAGGCTTACCAAAAACAAAAACATTAGTTGGTTTTTTCCCTTGCGAAGCAGGTTTAAGACAAAAAACTAATTCCCCAACTTCCTTATCACGAAAAGGCAAGCGCTCTGGAACAAAATCAGGATACAAAAAACGCTCATCTTTGAAAAGAGAGACTTCACTTTTTGAAGAAAAAACATTTACCATACAAAACACTACAAAATAACTAAACAAACTCAAACAAAAATAAAAACAAATGTATTATCTCAAAACCCTTATAAAAAAACCAAATAACAGCAGGACTAAAACCACAACTTATAATCAAAGTTCAAATTCTAGTAATGCAACTGGTTTTCTTAAACCAAAAGCATCAACAACTTCTTTTTTTAGTTCCCCCACAAACCCAACTTTTCCATTAACAATAATTTCCGCACTATTATCTGAGAGGAAATCAAAAGATTTCTTTTTCAAATTACACTCTAAACCCAAGTACTTACACAAAGCAACTAAAATAGATTTTATTTCAGTAAAATTAACATTAGAGTGAGTTGAAAGAGCACAAATATGGTAAGATTGTTTTACTCCATTCTCGGCATTTTTATCAAATTCAAGACAAGTGCCTATTTCAAAAATCCGTTGAGGAAATTCTTTATCTTTGTTCTTCGCAACAAAATCTAAAAGTTGCGGAGAAAGACGCTTTCTTAGTATTGCATAATTAATTGAAACTGGATTTGCTATTTCAACCAAATCCTCATTTTGAAGAACCAGATTATCTGCTTGAACTATCCGCGAAGTCAAGTTATAAGTCATTACTTCTTGCAAGCCCATTCCTATACAACCTTCCCTTACAAAATCATTATACTTTACTTCGCTAAGCTCACTTCCCACAACATTCATTTCAACTTTCTTTGGGGCAATATTATTGAAACCATAAGAAATCAACAAATCTTCAATTATGTCCACCGGATGCATTATATCCGTACGATAAGTAGGGTACTCCACAACAACTTTTTTACCTTTAATCTTAGCGTCATACCTTGCCCTTTCTAACAAATCAATAATTTCTTTATCCTTTAAACCCAAACCAGTTTTTTCAAGCACTATAGATTTATCAAAAGCCATTTTCTCACTAGCAAAAACTGGAGTAAAAATTGTTTTAGCAGGATAAGGTTTTTTATCAGAAGGAAAGTGAAGTTTACACGAATAAATCTTTCCCCCTCTATCAGCAAGCGCCATGCACATTACTTCAAGAGCGGTTTCTATAGTTTCCCACTTAAATCCAGTTACTTCAATAAACAAGTTCTTTGTTTTTTCTGTAACTTTACCTGTTGTTTGAGAATTAATTATTGGGGGCATAGAAGCAACTGTTCTGTTTGCATCAATAACAATTGGATACACCTCAGTCCCCTCTAAAAGATGTCTATATGCTTTTCCTTTCTCATGCTGAGCTAAAATCTCGCTAGGACGCAACTGAACCTTCCATTCTAAGGGAACAAATTCAACTTCATCATCCTTAAAACCCTTATAATAAACAGGGGGCTGCATTATATCAAAATCATACAAACCAATTCCTAATTCTTTTCTTTTTCTTCCATAATTCTCCCCGACTTTTTCCTGAAGCTGAATTAATTGAAGCAAAAGAGGTTCTGTAATTTTAATATCTTTAATTAATGCACATGCAATAAGCGGTCTCACTTTTTCTAAATTTGAATTAATGAAAACATCAACACTACTTTTTCTAACAGAGTACTTTTTTATTCCAACATCTTTACCTGTCCTTGCAAGTAATTCCCTAGCAATTCCTTCAGTGCTCCATAAATCAGGTCTGTTTGTTTCCTTACAATCAATCCTTAAAGAATCGTCTTCAAGCGCATCAATTTCCCCTTTAATAAATTCAAGAACATCTTCTAGTTGGTCACGAGAGTATTTTTTACCCATGAAATTTTCCAAATCTTTTTTTGAAATCTCTAAGTTCGGCATAAATTCACCAAGTTAAATTAAAACCCCTTTAGCACTTCTTAAATAATTTAAATCATCTGAGAAAAGATAACGAATATCTTTTACCCCTAACTTAAACATTGCGAGTCGATCTATCCCCATCCCCCACGCAATTGCTTCTCCTTCTATTCCTAAATTCTTTAAAATCTCGGGTCTAAACATTCCTGCTCCTGCAAACTCAACCCAACCCATTTCAGGATGCTTAGCACTCAACTGAACACTAGGTTCAGTAAACGGGTAATAATCTGGGAAAAATTTTACTTTCTCCGCCCCAGCAACCTCTATCGCAAAATCTTTTAATATTCCTAAAAGATGACGAAAGTTTAAATCTTTTCCAACAATAAATCCTTCCATTTGATTAAACTCAAGCAAGTGAGTTGCATCTAACACATCAGGACGAAAACATCTTGCTATCGCAAAATACTTTTGAGGATAAGTAACCCCTTTTACTAATTGACGAGCAGAGTGAGCTGTGCCATGAGCAGAAGGCATTAACTTACTTGCAACACTCTCACTCCAATCATACCTCCAACCCTTGCTCCCAGAAACTCCCCCAAATTCGTGAGCAGATTTAATCGAATCAACTAATTTTTTTTCTGGAAGAGAACCAGTTCGCGGATTCTTTAACTGGTAAGTATCAGTCAAAGTACGAGCAGGGTGATTTTGAGGTTGAAACAAAACATCAAAATTATAAAATTCAGTAACAACTAACTTTGTATCCATTTCTTTGTAACCTAATGAAACTAATTTGGATCTAATTTGCTGCAAAAACTGAATATAAGGAGCTTTCTTCCCAATAAATAAAGTTGGCACAGCACCTTCAACATCAAAAGTTCTTTTTACATTACTCCCTGCAAGAATTTCTTTAGCCTCTTCACCAACGGCAGAAATTTTTATTTTTCTATCAACCACTTTCTTTTTCTCAACTAAACCACGCTTTTGCAATTCTTGCGCACCCTCTTGCGAAACTGATTTTGAATCAACAATATCTCTAAGCAAATTTTGTTCTAAAAAAGTTTCCTGATCTTTTGCCACCCCGGTTTCCTCAATAGACCCATTTAATATTACAACAAAAGCTTTTCTTTTATTTATCCCAAGAGCCGCCATAAATTCTTGTCTTGATAGACCACTTTCTTTTTCTAAACCAGCAAAAGAAGCCTTACCACCCATTCTTGTTAAAGTTTCAAGCAAAATATTTTCAGGCATACCATTAACGAGAGCTTTCTCTCCATCAGGAGTAAGACAAAACTTTTCCACCTCACTTTCTTCTACAACTGCAAAACCCTTTTCATTTAACCAAGCAGAAGCTCTTCTAACAGAATCAATTGGGATGCCGCAAGCAATAGAAATTAAATCAAAATTTGAAAAAGAAGGGTTAAGAGAAAAAAGAAGCTTTCGCTCAATATCAGAGAGCTCACTAACTTTTTTACTAACCTCAGACATGAGAAAATAGAGCTAAGTTGTTATTTTAAAGGTTTAAGATACCAAAAAATAAGAAATTGGCAAATAACAAAAAAATAGACAAAATAGCAAAATATTTAAGGTTAAGGTTAGGGAGAATAATTATGGTAGAAATACAAAAAACACTTGATAAATGGTTTGGGCAATTACAAAAAAAAGCGAGTGACACAATCCCACACTTTGTAGCATTCTTTTTCTTTGCAATAACAATAGGCGCATTTATTGGGCTAGTTGTTTCCCAAAATTATCCAGGACAATCAATGCTGGCAATACTACTCCCAGCTTTAGCTGGAGCTGTGGCATATTATAATAGAGCATTTGCAACAGGAATATTTGTTTTGTTAATACTGCTTATTTTTGTACTTTAAAGCTACTGTACAATCAACGAAAAAGAAAAAAAGCTTTTTAATTAACCAAAATCAAAAATCCTAATGAAAGGATTCTTCGCCTACGCGCTTTGCTTAGCAATGATAATAACCCTACTATTTTTTGGGGTTAGCATTCAAAAAAACCAATTTACTTTAGAACAACTAAAAAATGAATTAATAATTGCTGATACGGCTAATAAAGAAAGGACACTACTTGAAAATAATACTGACAAAATAATTCTACTAAAACTCAAGGAAGCAACGCTGCTAAAAAACTTTAAAACTGATTTAGTTCAAGAACAAATTAATCTCTCCCTTTTAAGTTACTTAAAAGGAAAATCCAAAGCTAGGACAATTTTTAATGAAGAACTTGGCGAAGCCACTCTTTCTTTTCTTAATCAAAATAGCAGCGTAACAATGCTTACTTCAAAAGAAATTACTTACGCAGAATACACTTTTACTTCAAATATTCTGAAAACCACAACTGTTGGAACAACACTCGGAAACAAAATCAAAAGCTATTTTCTGATTCCTACTGGAAGGACAACAAGAATAATTGGGTGAAAAAATGAATGGGCTTGACGGAATAATTGCACTATGCGCACTACTTGGTTGCTTTGGAATCCTTATTGGGGCGGTTAATGAAGAAAGAAAAATTTCACAAGAAGTTAACTATTCATTAAACGCAAAAACTAATGCTATTACTTGTGGAGCGGTAATTGACTCAATGTTTTCAAATAGTGCAAACGAACACAATGGAACTTTGGATTGCAAAATCGAGGGGAATGTTGTTAGTGGTGCGAGCAACTCAAAAACAAAAACTTTCTTAACAATTACAAAAGCCAAAAAGAATACACAAATAGAGGTTGAGATACTTGAACACTACACGAACTAATTTTGGGTCAATAAATCACAAAGGGATTATCTTCTCAATTGATGCCCTACTAAGTTTTAGCATAATGCTAATTAGTTTAGTGCTATTTGTTTTTGCACTAAACAATTATTCGGACAAAGCTGTGCAAAACATTGAAACCTTTGAACTTGAGGAAAAAGCACTATTAATTGCTGATTCATTTGCAAAAAACTTTGATAAAAACAACACACTGCTTGGAGCTTGTATTTATGATTCTGATAAAAAAAGAGTTAAGACAAATGAAATTAGTTCTGTTAACATACAAAATTCCAAAAGCGTGATTTTTGGAAATATTTTTGTTAAAAGCATAACTTACACAAAAGGCAGTGAAACAAAAACTCTAACATTAAGCACAAAAAACTCTGTGGATTGTATTAGCGCAAAAAGATTTGTTCTAATTGACGGCGAAAAAGCAATAATTCAAATTTTAACTTGCAGGGAAGGTTAGATTATGTCCAAGAAATTAAGAAATGTGGAAAAAGGTTTCGTTTTCACCTTGGAGGCAGGGGTTTCAATAATGCTTTTTGGGCTCATGCTATTTTGCTTGCCCCAAACACAAAACTTTACACTAAAAGAACTCGCCATTATACAACAAGCAGATGATTTATTGCGCGTTTGGAGCGCACAAGAAACAAACGAAAGCGAAATGATTTCTGATACAAACAAATTGTTTGGAGAGGCCGCAGAAGTTTGGGTAAACTCAAAACAACTATCCATAGCCCAAAAGAAACTTAATGTAATTTCAGCAGAGGGAGCTATTGTGGATTTATTTTTACGAGAAAATATGGTTAAGGTACTTGTTTATTATGACTAAGAAGCACTGTTCACAAAAACCTGGACATTCTCACCAATTTTCTTAAAAGTTAAATTAAATTTTGAATTAAAATCCTGCTTTAGCACAAGTTGGGGTGAAGAAAAAGTAACTGAGTACTTTTTGTTTTGTGTTTCAACAAAAAAATCATTGTTTTGCGAGTACACAGTTATTTGCTTAATTGGAGAGTATGCTAGTGTCTTTTCAGACCCTTCCCCAAGAAAACTCATCAAAGAAATTTGATTAGTTGTTTCTTCAGCAATTCTCTTTGCTAACATATCATCGCTAGCAGAAAGAAACCCTTGAGTTGACTCTGTAATCACAGGAAGTACTAAAGCAAGCACTCCAAAAAATGCAGCTAGAATAATTAAGTACTCTAGAGAAGATTGACCGTGCGCACCCACAAAAATCACTCGCGCAACTAATCAATCTCATCAATTTTCTTTAACACATTAGTTGAAGTTTCTTTTAATTTCTTTGAACCCTCTTCGCTAGTCGCCTGCATCTGCGAAACCAAAATAAGCACAACCGCAACAACTGCAGCCAAAACAATAATTAATTCCACAGAAATCTGAGCTTTACTTTCAACAAACACATTATTCAAAAAAACTCACCCCTAAAGTACAAAACTTTTCGGGCAGAATAAAAAGCTTTACAATAGTTCGTTAATTGACGGAGTCATTTCTAATTTTTCCTTCAATTGTTTTGAAAGACAAGCGACCATTTTTTTCCAAGGTAACAATAAATTGAACATTGGAGTTATGCTCCGGTATTAACGACGTGGTAATTCTGGAAATCTTCCCTTTTTCCACCACTATTCTTGTAGAAGCAGAATCAACTGGTGAAAACTCACGATAAAGGACTAATTCATGCTCATTAGTTTTCAAAAGAAGGTCTCTAAAAAATATTAATTGACGACGAATATTTGATTCCATAGATTCTCTTGAGGAAAGTGAAGCACGCACTTTTTCAAGAGCCGCTGCCTTTTGAGCGGAAGGGGCAAAAGACAGGCCAAGCATTCGTTCAGGAGAATAGCCCCTAAGGAACCCCTGCTCAAGCAAAGGATTAACAAAAACAAAATTACCCTTTAACTCATATTGAAATACTCGTTCCTCAATTTTATCCATTTCTCTACGCCCGACATTACCACGAGCAGATTTAATAAATTCAGGCGATCTGTTACGCGAAGTAAGATAAATTCTTCTCGCAGCCTTAAATCCAGGCGAGCCGGGACTGTGACTCAGGGAAGAAAGAGTGATTGCTCCATCAGAACCCATTTGTGGGTTTTTAATTTTTCCCTTCTCCACCATCTGATTAAATTTTTTTAGAGAAGCTAAAAAAGATTTTGTTGGATTCCTCCGAACTCTTGGTAAAAATGGAACTTTTTTTCCAGGCGCAACACTAATCTCTAATTTAGGACGAGGCATAACTAACATAACACTTGCTAGCTATTTAAATCTGTTGGAAAATAAGGATGATATGGCTAACACACAAAAATCCATATTATACTTTTCCCCCCAAGAAAAAAAAGACTTGATAATTTCTTGGCTCACTTTAAGCTTGGCTTTTGCAATAATGATTAGCCCAGCATTTCTAAACATAAGCAATTTATTAATTTCAATTCCAATTGCACTTTTGGCGGTAGGAACCGGATTTGTTTTACACGAACTTGCACACAGAGAAATGGCAAAACACTACGGGTTTCACTCTGAATACAGAGCATGGTACGGAGGATTAGTTGTTGCACTAGGACTTGCAATTATAAGCGGAGGACAGTTCTTATTTGCTGCCCCCGGAGCAACATACTTTTTAGCAGACAAAGTTTCTCGAAAACAAAACGGAATAATCTCAGCAGCAGGACCAATAACTAATTTAGTTTTAGGAGTAATTCTACTAATACTTGCAAGCTCAATAAAAGAAAGTTTTTTGCACACACTATTCCTTTACGCCGGACAAATAAATTTTTGGTTTGCACTATTTAATTTACTACCAATCCTAATGCTAGATGGCTCAAAAGTATTTGCATGGAACAAAGCAATTTGGGGAATACTAATTACAATAAGCGCAATATTTGTATTCTTTCCAGGAATAATATTCTAAATTAAGGATATTTGATTTAAGTACAATTAAATTATTGAATCAAAAAATACAACTAATTAGTTAAATAAAAATTATCCAACGTAACTTGGTCTAAAGTCAAGAGCTTTCTCTTTAAACTCGCCATAAGCTTTCTCAGAAGTGTCATCAATTGTTGGATTCATTCTCTTTAACACTTCTTCAAAGTGCTTCATTGCAATTAAACCAGGTTTCATATTGTTTTGGCTAAGAACTAAAAGAGCTGCTTCTCTAACTAATCCTTCAAGATCTGCTCCAGAAAATCCTTTAGTATTCCTTGCAAGTTCCTTAATTGAAACATTTTTGTCAAGTTTAACATTTTTTGTATGAACTTTTAGAATTGCTTCTCTTGCCTCTTCATTAGGCGCAGAAACCATAATTAATTTATCAATTCTACCAGGACGAAGAAGAGCCGGATCAATTAAATCTGGACGGTTTGTTGCAGCAATAAAAACAACATCATTCAGAGCCTCAACCCCATCAAGTTCAGTTAAGAGTTGATTAACCATTCTCTCAGTAACATTATTTCCCATATCAGTCCCTCTTTTTGGAGCAATAGCATCAAGTTCATCAAAGAAAATAATGCAAGGAGAAACTTGCCTAGCTTTTTTGAAAATCTTTCGCACACCTCTTTCAGCTTCCCCAACCCACATACTCAAAAGTTCAGGACCTTTAATTGAAATAAAATTTGCTTCAGATTCAGTAGCAACAGCTTTTGCTAACAAAGTTTTACCAGTACCAGGAGGACCATAAAGCAAAATTCCTTTAGGAGGATCAATTCCCATATCCTTGAATGCTTGAGGATTTTTTATAGGCCACTCAACAGCTTGCTTTAACTCTTGTTTAATTTCTTCAAGCGCACCAATTTGATCCCAATGAATATTTGGAATCTCAATAGCAACCTCTCTTAATGCACTAGGTTGAACATCCTTTAATCCATCAACAAAATCAGATTGAGTAATTTTTAAATTTTCTAAAACCTCAGGAGGAATTGTTTCTTCTTCCAAATCAATTTTTGGCAAATATCTTCGTAATGCTTTCATTGCAGCTTCTTTTGTTAATGCTTGCAAATCCGCTCCAACAAACCCGTGAGTAATAGAAGCAAAATAAGCTAAATCCACTTTACCATTACCTTCTTCTTCAAGCGGCATTCCTCTTGAATGAATATTAAGAATATGTTCTCTTGCTTTTTTATCAGGGACAGTGAACTCAATTTCTCTATCAAATCTTCCTGGCCTTCTTAATGCTTCATCAATAGAATTAACTCTATTTGTTGCGGCCATTACAATTACTTCGCCTCTACCCTCAAGCCCATCCATCAAGGATAATAATTGTGCAACAACTCTTCTCTCAACTTCCCCCACAACTTCATCTCGTTTTGGGGCAATTGAATCAATTTCATCAATAAAAATAATTGAAGGGGCATTCTCTTGGGCTTCTTTGAAAATATTTCTAACTCTTTCCTCTGCTTCTCCAACAAACTTACCCATTATTTCTGGAGCAGAAATTGAAATGAAATGAACCTGAGCTTCATTAGCAACAGCTTTTGCTAACAAAGTTTTACCAGTTCCGGGTGGACCAAATAGTAGAATTCCTTTTGGAGGAACAATTCCTAATTTTTGAAATAATTCAGGGTGCTTCATTGGAAGTTCAACCATTTCTCTAACTTTTTTTACTTGTTCTCCTAACCCCCCAATATCTTCATAAGCAACTTTAGGAACATTTGAGAGCGCATCCTTCACAGGTTTTTCTTTTAAAGAAAATTGAGTATTATCAGTTACCTTTACTATTCCCCTCGGAGCAGAATCAATTACTCGATAAATAAAACCAGAACCAAAAACACTAATCCAAACATTATCTCCAACGTTTAAGGGTCTTCCTAAAAAACTTTTTTTCAAAATCCTATCATAACCAGAAGCAATTATTCTAACTTCTTCAATCGGAGCAAGAACTACTTTCTTTGCTTCGGTAGGGACAACTTTTTGTACTTTAACTCTCTCATTCAACCCAACACCAGAGTTGTGTCTAATAAAAGAATCCATTCTAATTATTTTTTTACCTTCATCCTCAGTTCTTGCAGGCCAAACAATAGCAGCAGTTTTCTTTGTCCCTTCAATTTGAACAATGTCCCCAGAAGTAATATTCAATAGAGCCTTCGTTTCCTTATCAAGCGTAACAATATTTCTCCCAACGTGAGTTGGATCAGGATCCTGGACCTGCAAAGTAACTTCCATTTTCTTATCTTCAGGCTTATCCATTAATTCAGACATACACGCACCAAAAACACTATAACTAACTCTCTCTAGTAAGATTCTCCTGAAAAAGAATTAAAAATGCAGTGGAAAAGCAAACAAATCAAACATTAATTAGATTTTTAAAGAAAAACTTCCAGCAGGCATTACTGAAACAAACTCATCGATGGCAAAAGTGTGACCCTTTTTTTGAAAAATTTCTTTTAATTGTTTTGCAATTTGTTCTTTAGTTACTTCACCTTGTTTTAGTTCAATAAAAAAAGTACAATGCTTTTTTACTGCCGAGAGCGGAGCACACATTAATATTTTGTCACGAGTAAAAAAACCAATTGCACAAGAAAGGGGGGTTTTCTTAAACCAATTCCTTTCACCATAAATCATAAACGCTCCAGTACCCATTGATTCACCAGATTTAGTTGATTTTGAAACTTGTTCAGGTTTAACTGAATAAGCATCTGCTTGGGGACGCTTCTCTTCCCAAGCTTTTGAAAAAGTTACAGCAAACTCTGCCGCTTCAAGCATCGTACTTTCAGGAGGAACAAATTCTCTTCCAGAAAGTTTCTCTGGCGCTTGAATAAAACAATGAGGCGCACCAAAAACCTCTGCGTGAAAATAAACATCGTTTTTTTGCATTCGGTTTTTTACAATCTGCTCATTACTCTGAGCATCTTTTCCACCAACAACAAGCAAATTATCGCTAGAAAAAAACCACCTAAATTGTTCATACCATTTCTTCTTCCTAGATTTGTTTTCTTTAACAAGCGCACTTTCACTAGCTTTTTTTTCTGCAGCAATTTCTTTTTCTTTAGCTTTTTGTTCAAGAATTAAAAGAGCACGCTTATGTCCACTAACTCTTTTTTTTGCTTCCTTAGCTTTATCAAAATAGGCGGCAGCATTTTCTTCAATTGTTTTTGAGAGATCAAGTTCAATTTCCATTTTTAACACCAAAAAAGTGAATATAAAAAAACAAGGTTTAATCAAACCCTGCTCGCTTACGCATAATTTCTATTATTGAATCTGTTCTTGAACCACGCTTAAAAGTTGGTTCAGTTAAATAAAATACCTGCCTATCTTTTACTACCTCGTAATAATTAGGGATTTTTTTTACATAATTCTCTTGCAAATTTTTGTGATATGCTTCAACATCTTCATAGAATTGAGAACTTACAACATTAAAGTTTCCCGACCCCATTACTGAATTCAATGCAAACACATGAGGATCGTTTTTTGCAACTTCCAAATATTTTTCAACCATATCACGTTTTGAAAAATCAAGTTGAAGAAGTTCAATTGCTTCTAATTTATAACCAAGCTTCCAAAAAGCAATTTTTGGACCAAACCCAGTAATTATTCCATCCTTAAGTAAAAAATCAAGAGAACTCTTAATTGTAGCTAAGTGATAACCAGATTTAGATTTTATTTTTCTCAAATTTGGTTGAGTACAATTTTTGTCAAGCAAAGTCTTGAGAATATTCAATCTTATTTCATCATCAACACGCATCTTTTGAGCCATAAAACCACCCGTTCGACAGTTGTACTAAAAACCTTCAAAACTATGAATTGATTACACCAAAAGTATTTTAAGTGTATTTTTTATTACAGAAAAAGGCTGTTAATACTTAATAACTGCAAAGGACACTAGTGTTGTAGAAAAGGAGGGATGTGATAGAGAGTGTGAATAAAAAAGAGTTTTTGGATGAAGTTATGGGGTAGGCTCACCAGGCTTTAAAGGAATCTGATTTTTTCCACCCCATTTACTTCAAAGTAAATATTTTATTTTTTAATTAAAGATATTTTTTAGTTTTTAATTCCTTTTTCTTTGGTTTAGTGTCAGGTATTTGCGAAGAGCTTGAAGAAGTTGTGGCAGGTTTTTCGGTTTTTGAATCAGTAACTTTTTTATCAACAACATCTTTCTTACCCCAATCTTTTTTAGTAACACAAGTCATGGTCAAACACATCTTGTAACTAAAACGACCATTTTTTACTTGAATAATAGGAGCTTTACATTCAGGACAATATTCATTTAATGGAACAATAGTTCCTTTTTGGGGAAGAGGAAAAGTTACTGTGCAAGAAGGGTACCCTGAACAACCAACAAATCTTTTCCCAGTTTTCCCACGTCGCTCAACAAAATTTGCTCCACATACGCACTTACCAAAAGTATTACTTGATTTAAGTGCTACTCGTAGCCCAAGCGCAACACTTTCTTTATTTTTAAAAAGCAACTCCATTACTTGCCTTAAATCACTACAAGATTTTTGCACAACCTCAAGTTGTTTCTTTTTACCAGCAGCTATCTCATCCATTTCTTTTTCAATACTTGCAGTCATTTCTGGTTTTGTCACAGTCTCACAATTTTTTTCAAGTGTATCAATTACTGAAAAAGCAACTTTACTTGGCTCAATACTTTTATTTCCAGAAATATATTTTCTCGCGTAAAGTTTTTGAATAATTGAAGGGCGAGTAGATTTTGTCCCAAGATTATTATCTTCCATTAATTTAATCAGCGATCCTTGAGAATATCTTCCTGGAGGTTGAGTTTCTTTAGAATACATTTCAACTTTATTTATTTTAACATTATCCCCTTCTTCGAGTTTTGGCAAAATTGTTTCATTTAATTCACTATAAGGATAAACTTCTTTCCAACCAGCAAGCAAAATTACTTGCCCTTTAGCAATGTAAGGCTCACCTTCTGCATCAAGTAATACACTAGTGTTTTCTGTTTTAGCGTCCTCGGCAAGTGTTGCCAAAAATCTTCTACAAATTAACTCGTAGATTCTCCACTCATCAGGATTCAACATACTTTTCTGAACAGCAGTAACAGGGTAAATCGGCGGATGATCCTTAGTTTCTTTTCCAGCAGAAGGAATTATTTCTTTTTGAGCCAAAACTTTTGAAACAGAATCAACTAATTCTTTTACGCTCGCAAGTTTATTTAAAATTTCTTTTAAATTAAGACTCGGGGGATAAGTGCTATTATCAGTTCTGGGATAAGAAGTATAACCTTTTTGATAAAGAGTTTCTGCCACATCCATTGCTTTCCCAGCAGCAAAACCAAGGGCAGTTGCTGCACGCAAAAACTCAGTAGTGTTAAAAGGAACGGGCTTTTTTAAAACACGAACTTTTTTATCAACTTTTTTTACAATTGCGCTTTTTGGTTGTTTGTTAAAAACTGCTAAAGCCCTAGCCTTATCCCAAAATTTTTCTTCCTGATGCATCGCGTCAAACTGCATATTATCTTTTTCACAAAAAGCAACTATTTCCCAATATGGTTTACTTACAAAAGCAAGTCTTTCTTTTTCCCTATCAACTACTAGAGCAAGAGTTGGAGTTTGAACTCTACCCACACTCAAAAAATCTTTTCCGATTTGGCCAGAAACAATTGAAATAAATCTAGTTAACACTGCACCCCAAATAAGATCGAGTTCTCTTCTTGCATTAGCAGAATAAGCAAAATTATAATCAAATTTTTCAAGTGAATCAAATGATTTGTTAATATCGGCTTTTGCAATTGCAGAAAAATAAGCTCGCTCTACTTTTATTTCCTTGTTAGTGCTTTGTGCATAAGTAATTGCTTCAAGCCCAATAGCTTCCCCTTCTCTATCAGCATCAGTTGCAATAATTAACTTTTGTGCATTAGGAGCAAGTTCTTTAATAGCATCAATTATTTGAAATTCTTTTTCAGAATAAACTATAATCTCAGGATTAATTAAATCCCTAACATCAACCCCTCTCCAATTAGCATATTTTTTTGGATACTCAACATCAGAAATGTGCCCGCGCAAAGGAACAAGCAAAATATCATTTCCTTTCCAACGAAACTCAAAAACCTTGGCGCCTGAAACATTCATTAGCTTGACCTTATCATCTGCTAAAAGCTGAGCAATATTCTCTCCAGCAATGGCTTTCTCTGAAACAATTAGATCCATTTAATAGAAAACGAAATGAAAAAGTTAAAAAGAGAGCGTAAAAAAACGACAAATGACTAACTCGCAAAAACAAGCCAAAAACTAAATCTTGTTTTGCAGTGTACTGCTTGGCAAAGATTTTGTTTTCTTTAGTTCTGATAACACAACCATTGTTTTTAGATCAATTATCCCATCAATCAAACCGAGTTGATTAATAAATTTCTCAGCACTCTCAAGATTTGGAACAATTATTTTTGTGTGCAAGTTATAATCTCCAAGTACTTGATACAGCTCAAGAATAAAATCCATTGATTGTAATTTTTTTATAATATCTTTTTGCTTTGAAACCTCACAACGCATTTGAACAAAAATTGGGTTCTCATAACCAAGAACCTTATAGTTAAGATCAACAGAGACACCATTAATTATTCCTCTTCGTTTAAGAGACTCAACTCTTTTCTTTATTGCAACATCAGTAAGTCCACTGTTTCTTGCAATAGCAGAAAAAGAGGCTCTCCCATCAGCAAGCAAAGCTTGTAAAATTAAATAATCAATTTTATCAAGCGAAACCACAACCAACAACCCCAAAATAGTTAATAAAACTAAACACTCACTTAGGAAACTAAACCAAAAAAGGATTATAAAGTTAGCTTTTCACCCATTGTGTTGAACTTGATTTGAAAAAAGTCACAATAATGCCCCTAAATTAAGTTTATTTAACCAACTGACCAAAAATATGTTTGACTGAACACTATGGAACTTATTGAAGAAAAAATCCAAGACATTGCAAAAGAAATTCTTGAAGCTGGCGCAAACCAATGGACTATAACCAAAATAATAAAATCACTAACTGAACTCTCAACAGGAAGCGAAAAAAAACTAAGAGAACACACACTAGAAATGCTAAAAGAACTTGATGCAAACGCAGCAATCGTTTATGAAAGATTCAGCAAAATGAAAGTTTATACTAGCCAAGAAACAATCAAAAGATTCAACAGAGGAAACATAATTACTTCGTTATTAAAAGAAACAAATATTTCAAGAAGCGTTGCTGAAAAAATAACTCTTGAAGTTGAAAATCAAATTAAAGATTCAAAAGTATCATTTCTAACTCCAAGCCTTATTCGCGAACTAGTTAATGCAAAAATACTTACATACGGATTTGAAAATGTAAGAAAAAATTATGCAAAAGTTGGAGAAACAGTTTATGAAATAAAGAAAAAAATCCAAAAC
>JBAYJX010000018.1:0-25547 GCA_041664905.1 archaeon
AAATAATATTTGTTCCCTTTTGAGTTTGTATGTTCGTATGCCATTTAAATCACCTTAACAAATAAGCATTCGTGACTTTAAATTCCTTTTGTATGAGGGGAGATTAATAAATACCCTCTTCCTTACTTAAGTTGAGTTATATGCCTGGTAAAGCTAAAGGAAAAAAGAAAGTAGTTTCTTCTAAAAAAATTAAATCAAAACCTAAAGTTTCTTCTAAACCTTTGCCAAAACCTCTTTCGGGGCTTGAATTTACCCAAAATCGAGCACTTTCTTTCTTAGAGCTTAATCAAACAAAGCGAATTGCTATTATTTCTGATAATGATCCTGATGGGATGACTTCTGCGGTTCAAATGAAAAAGTTTCTTGATTCAAAAAAAGTTGGGAACAAAGTTTTCTTTTATGATCATTACTCTAATTCGCTTAGTTCTCCTAATGATATTTTTGCCAAGTTTTCTCCAGAGAAAACAATTTTTTTAGATTTAAATGAAGGGTTTATTTCTGATGTATTATTGCAAATCGGTAAATTCACAGGGCCGTTTCTAGTTATTGATCATCACCAAGCCGGTGTAATTAGAAATAATTCTTATCGGTGTATTGTAATAAAACCCGCAAGTTTTACTGATATACAACCTTCTCGTTATCCTGTATCCAAAATGGTTCATGATTTGTTTGGTGGTAATGATTGGGTTTGTGAGATTGGGGTTATTGGGGATTTTGCTTTTGAACAATGGGCTGATTTTTTAAGAAAAACTGAAAAAAAATATAATTTTTCTTATGCTAAGTTTAAGGAACTTGATGATTTAGTTACTTGTATCACTTCTCAGTACCCTGAAAAAATGATTTCTCTATTTGAGTTTATTTGTTCAGCAAAGAACCCTAAGGATTTATTGCATTCAGAGTTTTTTGCGTTTAAGAAACTGTTTGATTCAAAGTTAGCTGAACAGATAAAGAAATTTGAAGAGAGTGCCGAGTGCTTTAATGATGTCCAAATTTGTTTCTTTCAAGGCGAAGTAAGATTTTCTTCAAAACTAAGTAATTTAATTTCAATAAAAAATCCTTCTAAAGTAATTGTTATTTTTGAACAACCTGGTGAACTGATTAAGTGCTCAATTAGAAGACAAGACTTTAAGGTTAGTTGTAATGATTTAGCAAAAGCCGCTGTTAGTGGTACTCCTCTTGGCAAGGGCGGTGGGCACATTCCTGCTGCCGGGGCAACTTTTCCTAAAGAGTATTTAGATGAATTCAAGAAAAGAGCAAGATTGTACTTGCTAGAGAATCCTCCAAAGTCAACTAGTTAAGCTTTTTTTGCCCACAGGGAAAATTTATAAACAATTACTGGTTGAATTTACTTAAAGAAGCTTGGTGGAACTAGCAAAGCCAGTAACTCCGAGTTGATAAAAGCAGTTTGCCTTGGTAGCTCAGCAGGTAGAGCGCCCGGCTGTTAACCGGAAGGTCGGAAGTTCAAGTCTTCCCCAAGGCGCTGTTCTAATTTTAGTGGTTGTTCTAGAATAACCTAAACTTTTAGCGACATTTCAATATGCTTAATGTTGGCTTCTTCAAAAGGTTCTCCGTTTTCTTGAAAACCTAATTCTTGGTAGAATTTTAATAAATAATATTGTGCGTGAATAAATATTTCATTAATATTGTATCGAATGGCTTGTTTTATCATAAACTTTACAAGTTCCTTGCCAAGTCCTTTTCCTCGATATTTTTGCAGCACAGCAATCCTCCCGAGTTTGGCTTTACTTCCGAGCAGTACTATTCGTCCATACCCTGAAGGAGAATTATTGTATTTCATTAATATGTGGATTGCTGTTTTATCCTCGGTATCGTAAATTACTTGCTTAGAAATTCCCTGCTCTTTGAAAAAAACCGCATCTTTTATGTGGGTGCAATCTGCCAGATCTTCTTTAGATGTTGCTATGAAAAAGCCTATTTCTCTTGAGATTTTTGTGTGCTTGGGTTGTAGTGTCATAATATTGGTTTGAGTCTAAGGGTTTAAAAGAAGTTTTAACACTTCTTTAAATATAAAATTAGTTGGAAAAAATAAACTTGGCCAAAAGAAATATTTTTTTGGGTGTGTTTTTATGAAAAAAGAATTTAATCCTGAACAATTTTCAAATTTATTTCCCGCTCCAGTTGTTTTAGTTACTTGTTCTGATGGGGAAAAGGATAACATAATTACTATTGCTTGGTGTGGGATTGTTTCTTCTCATCCGCCAACTCTCTCAATTTCTATTCGTTCTTCAAGACTAAGTCACTCAATGATAAAGGAAAGTAGAGAGTTTGTAGTTAATGTTCCTAGTGAGGATTTATTTGAAGAAACAGATGCTCGTGGAATTATTTCAGGGAGAGACAAAGATAAGTTTGAATTTCTAAATCTGAAAAAAGAAAAATCTCTTAAAGTAAAAGCCCCAACTCTAGCAGATTGTTTAATTTCTTTAGAATGCAAAGTAAAACAAATTCTGCCTTTTGATTCTCACGATTGTTTTATTGCAGAAGTTGTGGCAGTTAGAATTGATGACAAACTTTTAGTTGGAAATGAAATTGACTTTGATAAATTAAAACCATTTGTTTTATTGAGCAAAAAATATTTTGGCACAGGAAAGCATTTAGGGGATTACGGGTTTTCAGCGAAGAAGTTAAATGAAAAAGAAATTAAAAAATAAAAGAATTGAGGCTTTCGCCTCAATTAGAAAGATTAGGTTTTATTTGCAGCAGCAACAGCATTCTTCTTTTTTTGCTGGTTTTGCTTTTTTAACAGTTTTTTTAGCAGGCATTTTGTTCCCTCCGTTTGTTATTGTATTAGTTTGATGGGTTTAAATTCTTTTCACTTAGAGATATGCTGATTAGGGAATAGAAAAGTAGTTAAAGTACTAATTCTTAACTTTGGTAATGTCGCCATTAATAAAAATTCCTGCAAGAAAAGAACAACGTCGTGGGCCTAAACAATTACATAATTTAAGACAGGGTCAAACAGTTAGGTTCAATAATATTAGGGGTTTGGGAAAAGCGAGATTTTTAAAGGATGGTAAACGAGGGCAAATTGTTGTTGTTGCAAAAGAGAGTCATTCCAGAGCAAATGCAGCAGAGAAAATAGCTCCTGATTTAATAGCTAATATTCAAAGGAGAAAAGCGATTTTTGACGAGCTGACAAGTATTAACAAAAGGTTACGAGGCCAGGTCTATACGGGTAATATTACTTTTCGGGAGCAATTTCTTTTGGGTGAATTAGACCATGTTAATGCAATGATTGGGAGTGGAAAATTTAGGGTTCAAGCACCCGTTGTTTTGACAAGAATGAAATCTGTTCCATTAAAGAGTGTTGTTAAGGAAAGTGATGGTGCGAAGACAAAATGGCAGTCTGTTTCACAAATTCAAAGAAAAAATTCAAGAAGAGTTCAACTAATTCGGAATACTGCCTCAATTAAAAATCCAAAAAGAAGAATGAAAGTTTTAAGAAGACTGGGGATAAAGGTAAAAAGACTTAAGCGAGGGGGTTAGGCGAGTGACAAGAATTGATTTTACTTGATTTTTTGAGTTTTTATATCTTTTAGTTTTGAAGTTATTTCGCTAACACAATCACAAATCTTTTTGTTGCATGTGCTAACTTCAAAGTCTTTTGCTTTTTCGTAGGCTTCATTTCTTTTTTTGAGCATGAATTTAATTTCTTCTTTTGGATCTTTATCTGTAAGTGCGGGCCTGTTTGAATCAGCATATATTCTGTGATATATTGATTCAGTATCTGCTTTGAGTAGGCATACAGTTCCGTTTTGTTTCATGAGTTTTATGTTTTCTTCATTTGTTATTATTCCTCCGCCACAGGAAACAATTTGTTCATCAGATTCGCATATCTTTTTTAGTATTTGGTGTTCATAGTCTCTAAATTTTGCTTCTCCGTCTTGAGCAAATATTTGGGGGACACTTTTTCCAGCTTCTTGTATAATCAAATCATCTATTTCAATAAACTTTTTATTTTCTTTAGAAGCGATTTGTTTTCCAAGGGTGCTTTTGCCTGTTCCCCTATACCCTATTAGAAAAAGGTTTTTTTTTTCATTAGTTCTGTTTAAAATTTTCTCAATTTCTTCGTAAAATTCAGGAAAACTTTTGTTCACTGCTTCGGAGTTAATTATTTTTACGCCATTAACCTTTAACCCTGCAACAGTGAAACTCATTGCTATTCGGTGGTCATTGTGTGAATCTATTTCTGCTCCGTGAAGATTTTTGCCATTTTCTCCGATAACTGTAAGCGAATCATCATCACAAGTTGCATTAGCCCCCATTTTCTTGAGTTCTTCAACCGTTACACTTAATCTGTCTGATTCTTTAAATTTTAAGTGTGCAATATTTGTGATTCTTGTTTTTCCATTAGCAAATGCACTAACAACAGCAAGGGGCATTACAATATCTGGGTAATCATTCATGTCAACGTCTCCAATTCCTTTTAGTGGGGAATTACAACTTAATTCAACAAAGTCTTCTCCTTTAGTCACTTTGCAGCCCATTTTTTCAAGTGCGGTGATAAAAAACTTATCTCCTTGTTTTGATTCCTTTGGAAGGTTTGTAACTTTTACTTTTCCTCCAAGTATTGCTGCTGCGGCAAAGAAATATGCAGCATTACTATAATCTCCTTCAATATTAATTTCTTTTCCAATATATTCTTGTCCTGATTTTATGTTAAAGTTTTCATAATTTGTATTAGTTGCAGTAACCCCAAAATCTTTCATTGACTGAATTGTTACATCAATATATGGTTTTGAACTTAAGTGGCCGATTGTTTTAATCTCAACATCTTGTTTTGCATAAGGGGAGGCAACTAAAATTGAAGAAAAATACTGTGAACTCTTGTCCCCCGCGAGGCTCGTTTTTCCTCCAATAAATGAATCAGATTTAACTTTTATTGGGGGGCACCCATTTCCATTAAGGGATATTGCTTCTACTCCGAGTGGTTTTAGTGCATCAAGTAAATCTTGGATGGGCCTTCCAGTTCGCATTCGTTCAATTCCATCAAGAACAACATATTCGTTTCCTTTTGCCAGTCCTGCAATGGACACGAGAAATCTTATGGTTAATCCGGAGTTTCCAACAAAAACGTTTTCTTTTGGTGCTAGAGGTTTTCCATTTACTCCAGTTATTTCAATTTCATTTTTAGTTTTATCCACTCTTATCTTTGCGCCAAATTGTTCCATTGCTTTCATTGCGTATTCTTGGTCTTCAGCTATAAGTCCATTTTTAATTATTGTTTTCCCTTTTGCTAAAGAAGCAATTATTATTGCTCTTAAAGTGTGTGCTTTTGAAGGAGGGGCTTGTATAGTGCCAAAAGCTGTTTTTGCTGTAATAACTTCTTTTATCATTTTAACTTCTCCAAGTATTCAAATTTTGTTATATTATTGATTTAGCATAAGATTTATTTACCAATTCTTGCCCCTCAAAAACATTATTAACCACTTTAGTACTCAATTTGGTTATAGTGATTGTATGTCTGGGAATACTTTTGGTAAATTGTTTAGGGTAACTTCATTTGGGGAGAGCCATGGTGTTGCTGTTGGTTGTATTATTGATGGGTGTCCTGCGGGTTTAGAGTTAAGTGAAGTAGATATTCAAAAAGAACTTGATAAGAGAAAACCTACTTCTGGAATTGCTTCTACTAAGCGTAGTGAGGGGGATGAAGCTAAGATTCTTTCAGGTGTTTTTGAAGGAAAATCAACTGGTACTCCTATTGCAGTTGTTGTGTTCAATAAAGATCAGCATTCTACTGATTATGATGCTATTTCCAAACTTTTTCGCCCTGGCCACGCAGATTTTACTTTTACAAAGAAATACGGTTTTAGAGACTTTAGGGGCGGTGGAAGGAGTTCTGGTAGAGAAACTATTGCGCGTGTAATTGCGGGGGCTGTGGCAAAAAAGATTTTGGTAGTAAAAGGAATTACAATTTCTGGTTTTGTTAAAGAAATTGGCGGGGTAGTAGCAAAGAATTTTTCTCAAAAAGACTTAGAGAATGTTTATTCTACTGAATTTAGAATTCCTGATAAAGAGGCTTGCAAGAAAGTAGAATCTTTAATTAAAAAATCAATTATAAAGAAAGATTCTCTTGGGGGAATTATTGAAGTGCACGCAAAAGGAGTGCCTGCGGGTTTAGGCGAACCTGTTTTTGAAAAACTTGATGCGGAAATTGCTTTTGCATTTATGGGCATTGGTGCAATTAAGGGTGTTGAAATTGGTTCTGGTTTTGATTCTGCAAAATTAACTGGTTCAAAGAATAATGATTCTATTCGAATAGTTAATGGTAAATTAAAGTTTTTAACAAATAACTCTGGCGGAATTCTTGGCGGGTTAAGTAATGGCGAGGAAATTGTTGTTCGTGCAGCAGTAAAACCCACTTCTTCTATTGCTCAAAAGCAACAAACTGTTTCAGAGCGTATGGTTGATTCTGATATTGAAGTGATTGGAAGGCATGATGTTTGTATTTGCCCAAGAGTACTTCCAGTTGCTGAAAGTATGTTAGCAATAGTTCTTGTTAATGCTCTACTAGAGAATCAAAAAAGCAGAATGGAATATTTAGTGTAAGTTCTATTGTAATTTATTTAGTAAGGATTTAATTTATTTAGTAAGGATTCAACTTATTTAGTAAGGATTCAACTTATTTAGTAAGATTATTGCTTGTTTTTTGCTGCTGCTAGTATTCGCTTAACCTCGACTTCTGTAGTTAAGTTAATTATTTTTTGTGCAAATTTCTTAATTTCTTCAACATGGTCAAGTTCATATTTTTTGGTAATTGCAATCATCTTGTCAATTACTTCTTGTTCTCTTTTAGGATTAATTAGTTTTTTCCTTATTTCTTCAGGATCTTTTAATTTTAATAGTTCTGGATTATTTTGCATTTTGTATCCTGCTACTTGTTCCCCAATTCCAACTATTCTTTCGTTGTACAAAATAATATTTTCAACATCTTGTTTAGTTGTTTCTCCGTAGTTTGCTATATCTTCTTTTTTTTCGCATAATTTTTCAAGTATTTCATGATACATATTAATAATTTCTTTATGAATATCTATTTGTACTTGTTCAATTCCTTCTGAGGTAATTGTGCGATTTATTCGTGGTTTGGCTAGTTCTTCTTTTGAGTAAATTATTGGGCTTTGGTCGGGGTAAAGAAATCTCCCGAATTCTGAATCAATATCTTGTTCTTTTTTCAATCTATAAGAAAACCATGTTTTTCCATCAGCAAAGTTTTGTTTAAAGGTACCAATATTTAGGGGGAATCTTGATCTTGTTTTAAGTCCGCTAATTATTTGTTCATTCATTTGATCAAGTTTTACTCGTAAGTCGTTGATGTCAATTGCTTTTAGTTTAACCATAATTAATTGGTTTTTGTATCATTATAAAAAAGCATCTTTCTTCAATTGGTTTAAAAAAACTCGCTATGTGGTATAAGTAAGTTAAATCGAAAAAATTGTGTTTGGTGATTTTGGTGTCTGGGTTTGTTGTTCCTTTAAGTAAGCATTTAGCTTCTTTACCTATTTATGTTCCTGGTAAATCAATTGAGTTAGTTGCAAAAGAATTAGGGATGGATCCTAATGTATTGATTAAACTGGCTTCTAATGAGAATAGTCTTGGCCCTTCAAAAAAGGCCATTAGTGCGATGAAAAAAGAAATTTTAAGGACAAATATTTATCCTGATGGAAGTTATATTCCGCTTAAAACAAAAATTGCTAAAAAGTTTTCGCTTAATGTAGATAATATTGCTTTGGGTAATGGTTCAAATGAACTTATAGAGCTTGTTGGGCACACAATGCTCGCGGAAGGGGATGAAGTTTTAGTTTCCCAGTATTGTTTTGCTATTTATTTAATAGTTGCAAAATTATTCAAAGCTACGCCTATAGTAGTTCCTGCAAAGAATTATGGTGCTAATCTTTCTGCAATGCTAGTTGCAATTACTCCAAAAACAAAAGTTATTTTCCTAGCAAATCCTAACAATCCGACAGGAACTTTTATTGAAGAAAAAGAATTGTTTGATTTTTTGAATAAAGTTCCAAAAAATATTTTAGTTGTTCTTGATGAGGCTTATGTTGAGTATATTGACAAATCAATTGATTTGATTTCTCTTGTAAGAAGCAATCAGCTATCCAATTTAGTTATTTTGCGTACTTTTTCAAAAATGTATGGGCTTGCAGGGTTAAGGTTGGGTTATGCTATAGCTAATCCTGAATTTATCCAAGCACTTGATAGGGTAAGGGCTCCATTTAATGTTAATGTAATTGCAAATTCTGCCGGGTTAGCCGCTCTTGATGATTTAGTGCATGTAAATAAAACAAGGAAAATGAATTTTGAAGGGGTGCAATATTTGGAAAAAAGTTTAAAGGAATTGAATACAGAGTTTGTTTCTTCTAAAGCAAATTTTGTAATGCTTAAAGTTGGGCAAGGGGTGAAAGTGTTTAAGGAACTCCAAAAAGAGGGGGTTATTGTTCGTCCTCTTGACGGATATAATTTACCTGAGTGGGTTAGGGTGACAGTCGGTGTTGTGGGAGAAAATGAAAAATTTATTAATGCTTTAAAAAAGGTATTAAAAAAATAATATTTGGTTAATAAATTTTGTAAGGTAGTGAAGTTATGAGTGGTGAAAAAAGTTCAAAACTAAATTCAATTCGAGTTGCTTTTTTGGGTCCTGAATCAAGTTTTTCGAATGATGCTGCGAAAAAAGCTTTTCCTGCCGATTCTCTTATTGCAGTTGAGTCAATAAAAAAAGTTTTTGATTTTGTTGAAGCATCAAAAGCTGATTTTGGAGTAATTCCGCTTGAAAATTCAATTGAGGGTAGTGTTACTCAGACTCTTGATGTCTTGGCGGCAACAAACTTAATAATTGTTGGCGAATTGTTTCTTCAAATAAAGCAGTGTCTTCTTTCAAAGGGAAAAAAAGAAACAATAACAAAAATATTTTCTCATCCACAAGGATTTGCTCAATGCAGGAATTATCTTTTGAAGAATTTTCCAAACGTTGAGTTAATTGAGTGTGCTAGTACTGCAAGAGCTGCAGAGAAAGCTTCGTTTGAAATAAATTCGGCGGCTATTGCTTCAAAATCCGCAGCTAAAAAGTTTAATCTCGATATTTTGGAAGAAGATGTTCATGATTTGGAAAACAATAAAACAAAATTTGCAATAATCACTATTCTTCAAAAAGCAAAAAGTTTTTTATTAAAAAGTTCTTCTACAAAGTTTAAAACCTCTATTGTGTTTGGGGTAAAAGATAGTCCCGGATCATTATTTGAAGCAATTAAATCGTTTAAAGATTTTGGGGTAAATATGACTAAAATTGAATCACGCCCATCTAAGAAAAATGCTTGGGAATATGTTTTCTTTATTGATATTGAAGGTAGTACTAATGAGAAGAAAGTAATTAGCGCATTAGAGGGTCTTAATGCGCATTGTGCGTTTGTAAAAGTTCTTGGTTCATACAAGAGCTTGGATTAAATTTATTGGGGGATTTTACTATGAAAAAAAGTGTTGTGTTAGTACTATTGTTGTGTGTAGTAAGTTTGTTTTTATTAGGGTGTACTGTGGCAAATTCAAGCACTTCTTCAACGAATCAAAATACTTCTTCAACAAATGTTTCTACAGTAGCTCCTGTTGTAGAGAAAAATTTATCTTCTGACAATACTTTTGTTCCTCCAAGTCTTCCTCCTCAAGAAGATTTGAATCCACCAATTACTTCTGATAATGTTGTCTCGCAAGAGCTTTCGCCCCAGCAGCTTTGTGTTAATTCTTGTTTATCTGCTAAAAGTAAAGGGATTAATTTGGGCTCTGGTCCTTGTTTAGGTTTAGTTGTGCAGGATTGGGTTTGTGATGTGGCTCATTCTCCAAGACTTGCAATTGATGATTTAGTTGCCAATACTTGCCCTGATTTTGCTCAAGGTAGAGCAAATCACTTTGTTGAAGTGGATGAGAGTTGTGAAGTAATTCAAATTTACTAAATTACAATAAGTTTACTTTATTGTAAAAAGTTTTGTAAAAAAAAGTTTTAGAGAAAAGCATTTTGCTTTTCTCATAAGTAAAATAATCCCTTAATTCAAATAATTTACTAATTCAAAAACTATTTTTTTGTTACTTTTTCTTCTTTCATAACAAACTTTGCTATCATATACACTACTGCCGCTATTACAATAAAATTTAGTAAATCTCCTGCAAATGCTCCAATCTTGAATAGTACTGGTCCAACTGGAAGCGTGAATTCTCTCCAAGCCCCGTTTGGAACCAAAAAACCTACTATTGGCATTACCAAATTATCTACGAGAGATTTTACAAGTGTAGTTGCTGCAACACCCATTATGAATGCGGTTGCAAGTGCCATTACATTGTATTCTCTAAGAAAATCCATGAACTCTTTTACTGTGTTTTTTGGGTTAACTACCATTTAATCACCTTTAGTATAGGGTCTTTTGTAATTAAAAAGAATTCTTTTTAGGGGTAATAGTTTTGATTTTTAAACCCTTTTGCTCGGGTTTAATTTATTGGTGGCAACATGATACGAACACATACTTGTGGCGAAGTTAATTCTAAGTTAGAAGGTAAAAAAGTAGTTTTGCAAGGTTGGGCTGATACTGTTAGAGATCATGGTGTTGTTACTTTTGTTGATATGAGAGACAGATATGGTACTACTCAAGTTGTTCTTGATCACAAAAAGAGTTTGGTTATTGCTGATACAGCTAAATCTCTTAGAAAAGAATTTGTTATTCAGGTTGAAGGAATAGTAAAGAAAAGACCCGCTGGAACAGAAAAGAAAACTACAACTGGTGAAATTGAAATTGATGTTGATACTATAAAAGTAATAACTAAAGCTCTTCCTTTGCCAATTGATCTTACGGGTAGAACAGAAACAAATGAAGATATGATGCTTCAATATCGTTATCTTGCTTTAAGAAATCCCGATTTGCAGAAAAAATTAATTTTTAGACATAAGTTGGTAAAATTAGTTAGAGATTTTTTTGATGAAAATAATTTTTTAGAAATAGAAACTCCTATTTTAGCAAAAAGTACTCCTGAAGGGGCGAGAGATTATTTGGTTCCGAGTAGAGTGAACCCCGGTAACTTTTATGCGCTTCCTCAAAGTCCTCAATTATTTAAACAACTATTAATGATTGCTGGTTTTGATAGATATTTCCAAATAGCAAGATGCTTTAGAGATGAAGATTTAAGGGCTGATAGACAACCAGAGTTTACTCAAATTGATGTGGAAATGAGTTTTGTTGATGAAGAAGATATAATGTCTGTTAACGAAAAGCTTATTCAGAAAATTTTTAAAGAAATGAAAGGGATTGAAGTAAAGTTGCCGCTATTAAGAATGCAATACGATGAAGCTATTAGTAGATTTGGTGTTGATAGGCCTGATACAAGATTTGGTTTAGAACTTGTTGATGTAACTGATATTCTTTCAAAAGGAGAATTTAATGCATTTAAAACTGTAGTTGAAAATAAGGGTGTAATTAAAGGAATTAATGTTGCTGGTCAAGCAGAGTTATCAAGAAAAGATTTAAATGACTTGGAGAATTTTGTTAAGATTTATCGTGCGCATGGACTTGCTTACTTAAAGTACCAAAATGGAAAATTCGATGGTTCTATTGTGAAATATTTTTCAGAAGATTTGTTGAATAAGTTAAAAGAGAAATTAAGTGTTAAAGAAAATGATTTAGTTTTAATTGTTGCAGATAAGTTCAAAATAGTAAACGATTCTTTGGGTAACTTAAGAAATCATTTGGCGAAGAAATTGAATTTAATAAAACCAGATACTTATAATTTACTTTGGATTAAGGACTTTCCTATGTTTGAGTGGGATGAAACTGAAGGTAAAGTAACTTTTGTTCATCACCCATTTACTTCTCCGAGAATTGAGCACATTGATTTAATTGAAACAGATCCACTGAAGATTAAGGCTCTTGCTTATGATTTAGTTTTAAATGGAATTGAACTTGGCGGAGGCAGTGTAAGAATTCACAACCCTGATGTTCAAGCAAGAGTTTTCAAAGCGATTGGTTTAAGTGATGAGGATGCAAAGTCAAAGTTTGGGTTCTTCCTTGATGCATTCAAGTATGGTGCTCCTTCCCACGGAGGATTAGCTTTTGGGTTAGATAGAATGGTTATGCTTTTGAGTGATTCCGATAGTATTAGGGATGTAATTGCTTTTCCAAAGAACAAGGCAGCAGTTTCTTTAATGGATGGTTCTCCAAGTGAAGTGTCAATTAAACAATTAAAAGAACTGTACTTGCAACTTGACATTCCTAAAGTTGAAAAGAAATAATTTATTTTAAACAATACAATTTTGTGTCTATTTCATTATGCCAAATCATATGGGGCATACAATATAACTCGCCCATTTACAATTCCGGCAGTGATTGCGTGCCGTCCTTGTTGATATTTTTCGGGTAAAGTGCGATCAAATTTAAGCTGTTCGGATAAAAATCGCATGTTCTTATCAAAATCATATTGTGCATCAGCAATTAAGTCTTTTTCAGATGCAGAACAGTGTGGGCTTTTTTTATAGTCTTGGATTTCTTCCATTATAATATAGTTTCCAACTTGGCCGTATACTTTTGGGGTTCGTAAAAGGTACGAACGAGTGTTTATTCTTTCGTTTTTTGCTTCAATTTGGTGTATTGCAAGCATGTGTCGTAATTCCGTCGGGTACTGTCCATGATTTACATCTCCATAAGTATCTTTTATTACTGCGGGATGCCCCTTAAATAAAAAGCGTTTGACATAAATAGAATCTGGGTTTATTTGTGGGAGAGCGGAAAAGAATCTTGCGCCCTCAGCATTAAATCTTTTGGTTATCTCTGCAACTAATGCTTCTCGCATTGGTTGGGGGACATATTGACGTTTAAATGCAGGGCTAGTGCTGACTTTACCTTTTAGTCTTTCATCTTGTTTTTTTCGCGTTGTGCTTACTCTGGGAGTTAATTGCTTTTGTGAGGGTAACCAGGAAAGCATTTGCTTAGCAAATCTAATAACCATGTATTCTAATTGGTTTTTTCTTATTTAAACTTATTTCGGAACAAAACCAATCCTTAAAAACTAGTTGTCTATTCACTTTGTCAAAGTGTTGGTGATCTTATGCCTAAATATATTGATTCAATGGTAATTAAAGAACCTATTAAGAAAAAGAATTTGACTCTGGAGTTTGATGAAGGAGATAATGTTATCTCTGGGATTAAACAAGGGTTGGCTATGAATAATATTCGTGAAGCCGAGGTTGTGGATGTTGAGGGTAATTTAACTACTGCAACAGTGAATGCAATGGAAGGAAGTAAATTCAAAAAAATAGATTTTTCAAATATGAAAATATTGCGTGCTTCTGGAAATTTTAAGATTGGCGGAGACGATTTGTGGGGTTCTTTGCATGTTTTCACTGAAGGAAGAAAACCAATTTCTGGGACAGTTGTTAAGGCTACTGCCGCGCAAGGATTTAAGTTAATATTTTCTTTTTTGCCAAGATAAAGGGTTCTAAAAGAATCCTTTGTTTTTTCTTTTAATTAAAGTTTTAGCTTTTTCAAATTCATTTTTTGTAACAAAACCAACTTTTCTAACTGTTTGGACTATTTCTTCTTCGCCTTTTTTGCTAATCAATCCAACTGTGTTTATTGTTCTTGTTGTTGCTTTTTTTATGGTGTTTTCAGTAAAATAAATTATTGGAATAAATCCATCTATTAATGGTTCTCGTAATGGTCCAAATGTTAAAACACTTAATATTAATTTTCTATCAGTGATTGGTTTTGTTTCACGAACTTCTTTTATTTTATTAATTAGTGTTCCAAAGAAAAATAATCTTAAAATTAGTGAAATAAGGCAGATTAAGTAAAACATTGTGGATAATAGTCCAATTGAGATGTTAAAGGTAAGTAAATAACCGCTTAAAAGTATTCCAAAAAACGTGGCTGTTCCAAATAATGTTCCTTGGTAACTTGCATATTTAATTATTTTTTCAGCTTTGAATGATTCGTAGATAAAGTTTGCTAAACACAAGTTAAATCCACTAAATATTACTCCTGCGAGTATTTCTGTGCCAATTAATGCGATTGGATCTCTTACAAATATAAGAAAGATGGGATAAATGCATGCAAGAAATCCGGTTGCTTTTAGAACTTTTATTGTCCCATAGTTATCAACTATTTTTCCCCAATAAGGCATTGAGATTAAGGATGATGCTGCCGAAGCGCAAATAATTAGGGTGTAGAGTAGGTAATTAGTTTGAAGATTTAGTGTTTGAAGTAAATATAATGAAAAGAATGGTCCAACCATTGAAATAGAAAATGTCATAAGTGTTCCAAATAGAACAAAGTAACCAAAATTATCTTTTCTTAATTGTTTAATAAATGTAAATATTTTTACTTTTTCTGTAGTATCAATAACAAAATCAGGATCATCAATTTTAGTAAATGTTATTGATGAAGCAAGTCTTCCTAAAAATGAAATAAAACATATTGCAAAAAATGCATATAGTTGCATTGATGGTTCTACTACATTTAATAGTAATCCTCCACCAAGCATTGTAAATAAAACCACTGCTCCTGTGATAGCGTTTCTTACTCCAAAATATTCTCCGAGTATTTCTTCTGGAGTAAGGCTTCTCATCCAGCTTTGCCATAGTGGGCCGGCAATTGAACCTGCAAGTGTTCCAAGTGTTGTTATAATTATTAACCAAACCACTTGGTTAGTTGGAAAAATAAATGGGATCAAGGCAATTAGTAACCAACTTAGTGCTTGCAAAAAAACCATTTGAGCAATTGCATTTCTTCTTTTTTTGTAAACTTTAAGTAGTTTTAGTGAGCCAAGTTGTAACCATGCTCCTAAGAGTGCGGGTAATGCAAAAAGTAATCCTAATTCAAAACTAGTTGCTCCCAAGAATACCGCAAAAGCAGTTATGAAAATAGTTCCTCCTCCAAACATTAGTGAAGCAACCATTCCTTCAATTATTGACAATTGAAGTGATTTTGGATATTTTTTTATGTTCTCAAGCATTTTCTCTCACAACTCTACTTTGATTAATTAAACGCTCAGTAGTTTTTAATGATTTTGGGCTGGTGAATTTATGACGCTTTGTGGGTTTAGTAATTCCCAAAGCAGTGTTTTTAATACTTCCAGTGCAGTTTTTCTTTAATAGGCAAAACTCCTAAAATAAACGTTCTTGCTGAGGTGGCAGAGGGGTCAAATGCGATGGATTGCTAATCCATTTCCCGAAAGGGAGCACGAGTTCAAATCTCGTCCTCAGCGCTTTTAGTAATAAATTCAGATTGAAATATAGTTAAAATTCTTTTAATACTTTTATATTGGGCTAAATACAACTGTGTATGTGTTGCTAAAAAAGTATTATTTTTTGAGTTAATTGCTCTCAACCAAATATATAAAAAGTCATTATTAATCAATTATAATATGAATATGAAATTATATTTGCCAATTATTATAGTGCTGATTCTTTTAGTCGGGGCTTTTTTTCTCGCGTTGAATTGGAATAATCAAAATAATACTAAAATAACTATCGGGGTAATTCTTCCGCTTACTGGGGAACTGTCTGATCAAGGGCAAAGTTCAAAAAATGCACTAATATTAGCTTCTGAAAAGATTAATTCTAATGGCGGAGTTAATGGAAAACAAGTAAATTTTATTTTTGAGGATAGTCAATGCTCTCCAGAAAAAGCTGTTACCGCTTTTAATAAATTAACTGAAATTGATGGGGCTAAAGTAATTGTTGGGGATATTTGTTCTTCTGCATCTTTGGCAATTGCAAAGCTTGCTGATGAAAAAAAAATTGTTCTTGTAAACGCGGGTACAATTGCAAAAGATTTAACTAAAAGTCCATATGTTTTTAGATTTTGGTTTTCTGAAGAACAGGCGGCAGAGAAAAAAGCCCAAAAAGCTATTGCCATAAATTGCAATAAAATGTCTGTTTTGTATGTAAATAATGACTTTGGACTTGGATTTAACAATGTGATTAATCCTTCTTTTTCCTCACTTGGCGGAAATATTGTGCTAAGCCAACCATTAAATCCAACTGAATCTGATTTCAAAACAAGCTTTGCTAAATCAGAACAGTTGTCTCCAGATTGTTATTTTTTGGCTTTATACCCAGATGGATTGCTTTTAGCATTAAAACAAGCAAAAGAACTTGGAATAAATAAACCATTTTTTGCGCATGGCGGTATTATTGGAGTGGGATTAGATATTGCTTCTGATAAGTCATTACTTGAAGGAGTTATGGGCCCATTATTTTTGCCCCCATCAGCAGAATTTAATAACTCTTATAAAACTCGATTTGGGACGGCTCCAGGGGTTACAGCGGATGCTGCTTATGATTCAGTAAATGCACTAGTTAAAGTTATTTCAGAAAAAGGTTATGATTCTGAACAAATGCGAATTGGTTTAGCTTCCCTAAAAGATTATGCGGGCGTTACGGGAACAATAAATATGGATTCGAATAGAGAAACAAATCGTGGTCTCAAAATCCAATTAGTTAAAAATGGCGCCTTCGTTGATGATTAGGGGGCTGTGGGGCAATGGCTAACCTGCAAGCTTTACGTGCTTGTGATTCTGGTTCAATTCCAGACAGCCCCAGTGAATATATGCATAATAAAAAAATACTTGATTTTAAGGATTTTGCATCTTTTTTAATTGATGCTGAGATTATTGATAATCGTTACCCTGTAAAGGGCTGTTATATTTGGCTTCCATATGGGGTGGCAATAAAAGAAAGACTAATAAATATTTTTAAGGATCCTTTAGTTGCCAGAGATTATAACGAATATTTGTTTCCGCGTCTTGTTCCAAAAAAATTTCTTGATAGTCTTAGAAAAATAGTAAAATCTCCTGAAAAAGGGTTGTTTTGGGTGTCTAATAGCATGAATAAAACTGAAAATAGTTCATTGTTTTTATATCCTACAGGCGAAGCATCAATTTATTCTTATTTTAAAGAACGAATAAAAAATAGTTCTGATTTGCCAATTAACTTATTTCAGATTTCTGGAATATATAGGCCGACAAAAGATACTAGTATCCTTATCAACGGTGCTGAATCAGATACTTTGCTTGAAGTGCACACTGCTCACGCAACAGAAGAAGAAAGTGTTGAAGCTTTTAAAGAATCAATAAAAATAATGCATGGTTATTATGATAAATTATTATTTCCTGTGTTTGATGTGGAAAGGCCTGTTTGGGGAAATAAACCAGTTGCAGAATCAACAGTTTCTTTTGAAACTTATTTGCCAATAAAGAACAGAAGTTTTTCGCCCAGTGTTACTTATCACCAATCGCAAGTTTTTTCCAAAGCATTTGAAATCAAATTCAAAAACCGTGATGGTACATTTGAGTATACTTATCAAAATACGTTTGGGATAGCTGAACGAGTTCTTGCTGCAGTATTTTTGCTTCATATGGATGAAGATGGACTAAGATTACCTCCGTTGCTTGCTCCAGTCCAAATAGTAATTATCCCTTATTTCAATGGAAAGGATGATGAAATTGTTATTAAAACTGCTAAAGAATTGAAAAGCAATTTAGAAAAGTACCGGGCGTATATAGATTCCAGAGAAATTCTTCCTAGCAAAAGAATTTTTTCTTGGAGAAAAAAAGGCGTTCCAATCTGCATTACTATAAATCAAAATGAAATAGAAAAAGGGGTAATAAGTATTAGTAGAAGAGATTTACGAAAAAAAGAAATAATTGATAAGAAAAATATGCTTTCTTGGACTGAAAAAGCACTTAATGAATATTCTTCCGCTTTATTTGAGCAAGCAGAAAAATTAGTTTCATCAAATACAGGCTATGCCAAAAATATTACTGAACTTCAAAAACTTATTAACAATAAAAAGCTGGCAAAAATTTGTTGGTGTAAAGAAAAAGACTGTGGGTTAAACATTGAAAGCAAAGTTAAAGGCGAGGTACTTGGGTGTATTTTGGATTCAAAGCCGAATGACAAATGTATTTGTGGGAAAGAAGCCAAAGCAATTGCATTATATGGGCAAAGATGTACTTCTCCTTAAAGTGATTTTATGGATATTATTTTGAAAGGACTTCCAGCCAGTTCAGGCACTTTTTTAGGAAGACCCATATCTATTGAAGAGTTAAAAAAAAATAGTTTTTCAAAAGAAAAACTTATTTTGGTGAAAGATTTTTTGACTCCTGTTGATACTCCTTTTTTATCTAAGATCGGGGCTGTAGTTACTGAGTATGGTGGATTGATGTCTCATTCAGCAATAGTTTGTAGAGAACTTGGGATACCTTGTGTAACTGGCGGAAAAAATGCAATTAATGTGCTTTTGAGATATTCTGAAGTAATAGTTAATGGTACTGAGGGTAAAGTTTATGGAAAAAAGAAAGATTGATTTTTGTTCAGAGGCAATGACTAGGTCTATTCTTAATGTGTTTTCGAGTGGCACAAAAAACTTTGCTTGGCCAATGCCAAAAATAAGTTCTGTTGATAAGCTTGCATTTGTAAGTTATGAATTTTTGGCTCTTCAATTAGTTAATTCAATTAACGAACTTGAAGCACAAGATTATAGTGTTGAAGAAATAGCTAAAATAATAAAATATCCTTCTATTGCTGCAAGATTTCTTCACTTAACTCTCCCAAAAGATTTTACAGGTCTTACAAAAAACGAGCTTTGTTTGATTTATGAGAAAACTTTTGATTATTGCTCTGTCTTACAAGAAGATTTATTTTGTTTGAAAACAAGGCACAACAAACTTATTGGTTTTGATATCCATTCTCTTGATTTGGACTGGTTGGATTTTGATAAAAATGATGGTTTGCGAAAAGAAGTTGCGTCAATAAAAGCAGGACTTTTTAGTTGGACTGAAATGTTATACAGTATATTTCATAATTTGGGACATGAATTTCATGGACCCTATATACTTGATTCTTCAGAAAATTGTTTAGTGACCGAATACCATGATTTATCTCTAAGTGGTAATAGTCAATTAAAATTAAATAATATTGATTCTATTACAATTATTGAATCCTTTCCAAAATCTGTTGGAATAAGCATTGATTTGCATAATCGTTTGCTTTCTGAAAAACCCTTAATAATGATTGATTCTAAAGTTGCTATATTTGTAAATGGAAAAAAGTGTGGAATAAGTGAGTTGCGTTCAATCAATAAAAGTATTGAAAAAGGACTTATTTCAGCTACAAAATTTATTAATTCGATGGATGAAGAAGAAGTAATTAGATTTTATAGTGTTAATTTATTTAATCTGCTGAAACCATTTGATAAAATTTTGCCCAAAAAAAGTTTTTCTAAAAAGGGCCTTTTCCTAAAATTAAATTCTGCACAATTTGCTTTTGATGAAAATAAATATTTTAGTGCCACAAATAAAATGAAACTTAATTCAAAAAATATTGATTTATGTTTTAACCCGTTAGTGGATAGGGTGCATTTCTATAAAAGGGTAGAAATGTGACTATGCTAAAGTTCAGTTTCTAATACATTGAGTTCTTTGTGGGTTCAATATGCTGACAAATTTTTTAAGTGCGTTTAAACCTATCAAATCGTCTATCTTCCTTCGAAGCTGTGCAACAGGTTGTTTTAACCTACGCTCGTCCTCAGCGTAATAATTTTTTTTGAATTAGGGCTATTGGTATTTACTTGTAACTCTTGTACCATTTTTCATATTCCTTGTGTGTTGCAAAACAGTGGAGTATGTATATTGTTTCTTCTTTGGTATAATAAATAAGTCTTGCTTGTTTTGTAATTTTTTCTACAAAAAAAGGCAAACCGTAACTTAAGTGTTTGTTTGTTTCTTTTTGAAAAATTTTTTCAATGTGTTTTCCAAACTGCTTATTTAAGGGGTCGCTAATATTCTCAAGTTCTTTTTGAGCAGTTTCGTGGTATTCTATGTTCATATTACCACTTAAATTTCTTCTTCATTTCGGCATGGCTCTTTGTTTTTGCATTTTGTGCTTCTAGTTCTTCTATTTCTATACGAACAGCTTTTGCAACTAATTCTTTTTCTTCCGCTTCTAGTTGCCTCTCATAAGCTAATAGAGCCTGTCTTATTGCCTCGGTTTGGTTTCCGGCATATTCTTTCTCAATTATTTTTTGAATTATTGCCTCGTAAGGCGCACCAACATTAACATTCATGATTAATCACTATACATCCAATGTAGCGTACAGTATATAAATATTGTGCATAATTGCAGACCTAAGGCGATAGAATTGTCTTTTTTGAATTAACTTTTTGTCCAACATGACACTGTCTAACAGGTTGTTTTAACCCACGCTCGTCCTCAGCGTAAAAGTTTTTAGAACGAGAAAACTAATCTATTTGCTTCTTTTAGACGTTTGCCTTATCTATTTTAATGCAAATAAATATCGGGTTGTGTGAAATCACATTCATCTTTCTAACACTTTTTTTTGCACCCCCCTCAAAATAGATTTAAAAGGAAAGACTTAATTAATTTATAAATGACTTTATCAACTGAAGAATTTACTATACCTGCTTGCGAACAAGTCCTTCGTTTTACTCGAGTGAGTAAGTGGGATGACCTCTCAGAAGAATTAAAGGTACAACTTAGCTTCAATATGGGTGCAATGGCCTTGGGTCTTAGTCTTAGCAAAGAAGAAGGGTATTTTTCCCTGCAAAATGCCCGCAACGGAAGTATTTCAATGGAAAAATTTCATGAACATCTCAAGTCATTAATTCTCTCTCACAAAATTGTGGTAGATGAAACAAAAATTGCGCGACCATTTTAAAGATTCAAATGAAATTGACTTTTTCAGATTTATAAAAAGTCAACATGATGTTGTCTTGTAGGTTATTGTAATCTGTACTTATCCTCAACGTTTTTTTAGAAAAAATTTCAAAAACAAAGTTTTATATGTATTAAATCACTTATTTTATTATGAAAGGAAAAATAATTTTATTTGTGTTAGTTATATTGGCAGTTTTTGTTCTTTTTGGGTGTACTCAGCCATCTGCCGAATCCGTTTCTACTTTTGCAAAATGCATAAAGGATAGTGGGGCTAAGTTTTATGGAACTTTTTGGTGTCCTCATTGTATTGAACAAAAAAAGTTATTTGGAAGTTCTGTTGAGTATTTGCCCTATGTTGAGTGTTCTACTCCTGATGGAAAATCCGAGTTACAAGTTTGTATTGATGCGGGGATTGAAAGTTACCCGACATGGGTTTTTGCTGATGGATCAACAGCAGTAGGATTACAAACATTTGCACAACTAAGTACAAAAACAGGGTGCAAATTAAGTTGATTAACGCGGAATTTTGTCTTTGAAACTGTGCGATAGGTTTATTTTAATCTGCGCTCGTCCTTCAAGCGTAAAAGTTTATGACGTATTGTGGTTTTGAGGGATTTTTTGTTACAACCTGGGGAGTTATAAACTTATCGCCCCATATATGTATTAGGTGTTTTTGTGGTTAAAGCGGTTACTGAAGTTTTGCATTTTCCTACTCTTAAGACAGTTATGGCTATTGAAGAAGTTATTAAAGATGCAGATTTGGCTTTGAGTAGGAACAAGATTTTGGATGAATTAAATAATAGTGTTATGCGTTCTACTTTGAATGTCACTTTAGATTATTTAGAGAAGCGTGGGCTTGTTTTGGAAACAAAAAATGGTTTTATTTGGACTTTTAATTCAAATAAAAATCTTGAACTAGCAGAGGCTAATGCTTTGGAAGTGTAACTAAATGGTTCAAAAGAAAGTTAGTATAAAACTTTTAAATGAAGCTAAAGATGAGTACTTAAAATTACAAGAAACTGTTAGGGTTGAAAAAGAAAAAGGGGTGCTCACTTCAATTCATCAAACGCTTTTGCGTTCAATTGATTCAAAAATTGAATTATTAAAAGCAAATTATGATTTTGGGACTCAAATACCAAAAAAGAATTTTCCAAAAAAGTACGTTGATTCTTTTGGCATTACTAATTTGTGGAAAATTGATTTGTCAGATTATTGGAGAATGATTTATACTCTAAAACAATCACAAAGAGAACAAACAGAAATCGAAATAATAACTATTTGGCTTGATGTATTAGATATAATTGATCACGAAAAATATAATAAAATATTTGGTTACAAAAAAAGATAATTAAACGAAAAATTATTGGAGTTTGTTTAAACCTTCTCAAATCGCCTCTATTTCCTAATCGCTGTACTTCAAGTAGAAACTACTCCGGCTCGTCCTCAGCGCTGGCGAAGTTGAATAATTGTTTTGCAAAAGAAAAGCGGTTTGACTAAAGGATTGTTTATATATTTGAGAGTGCTTTTTGTAGCAGGAGTTCTATGAAAAAGTTTTTTGTTTTATTGATTTTGGCACTTGTCCTAGTGCCTTTTTTTATCTGTGCCGAGGAGATTCAAAGTTATGGCACAAAATATTTAGTTGAAATCACTCCTGAACTCGCAAAGCAAAATTTAGTTCATGTGAAAGCGGAAATATTAGTAAATAGCCCGATGGAACTTATTGTATCTTCCCCAGATAGGGATTATTCAGGAACCGTTACAATAGAACGTGCTTATGATAATCAAAATAATCCGATTAATGTAGAAAAAATTGATGCCACTACTTGGAAAGTTAATTCTTCTTCTCATTTTATAATTGAATATATAGCAAGTACAAGTTTTCCCTCAAGATCCAAAGGCGAATATTTAACCTATTTGACCGAAAATTGCGGCTTGTTGTTTGCGGCGAGTATTTTGCTTAAGCCGCAAGTACAAGGAAGTATTGTCCAAGGAACTTCGGTTGTTAATTTTTCTTTGTCCCAAGACTGGAGTATAATGACCGATGAGACTTGGAAACCGCTTGCTTCAAACTCTTTTGAGGTTGACAAAAAGGATTTTGAATCACTGTTTGCAGTTGGGAAGATAAATACTACCCAGGGGATTTTTGGAAATAATCAAAAATTAATTGTTGGGACATGCGGAAACGCAAAATTTACTACTGACAAATATCTGCAGGGGATAAAAACTTTGTTAGATTACTTTGACAAAACTATTGGTAAACTGAACCAAAAAGAAATGCGCGCTGTTTTGATTGATTTGCCTTTGCCGGGCGATTACATGAGCGGCACCCCAAGGCTCGCAATAAACAGGGCCAGCGGGGATTTTGGAATGTTTGAGGGGATGTTCTGGCACTATTGGTTCCTTAAGTCAGTGGGGGGGATTAGTGAAGAGGAAGGCGGGAGGGTTTGGTGGTTCGGGGAGTCCTTAAGCCCATTTTATCTTTGCCCAGTTTATGCACAGCTTGGCGAAACCGCCGGAGATTACATGTGGGCTGCAAAATGTGATGGTTCAGAATGGAAAGAATGGTATAAGGTGTACGCAAGCAATAAAGGCACAAAATATGATATTCCAATGGTTGATTATTATAAAAAAAATCAGGAGACAAAAGATTTGGGTTATTATTATCCGCTGCCTTATCTGAAAGGAGGGGTTGTGCTTTATTTGCTTGACAAAGCGTTTAGTGAAACAACTAATGGGGAGAAAAATATTCAGGATGTTGGAAAATACCTTTATGAAAATTATGCTGTGAAAGGCCAAGGTTACACAATGAATGATATCCTTCAGGCAGTAAATAATATCTTCGGGAATGATTTTACAGGGTTTTTTGATTCCTATATTTTTGGCAATGAGCCGCTTCCAATAATAAATGAAAATAATGATTTCAAAATTGATTGGAGTGTGCTTGGGAATAAAATATATAAAAGCGTTCCTAATTTAGAAAAGCTCAGACCCCAACCTTCTGTTCAGCAAAACGATTTTGAATTAATGAAAACCAATAAACATTTTGAGGTTTTTTTTCACCCCAATGACTCTGCGATGGCAACGATGCTTCTTTTGGATTGCGAAAAAGCTTATCCTATTGAAGCAAAATTATTTGGCGGTGAGGCAAAACTTAAAATAAAAATGTTTGTGACTTATGACAGCAAAGAATATGCTGAAATGGGTGGAAATCCGGGCATGATTTATGGGGAAAATTTAAGTGCTGGTGGAATATGGAGTGCGGAAGGGGATGCAATAAATTGGCTAAGGCCCATCACAAGCGATTACCAAAAAAACCAATTATCGAGTGGTGTTTGCGCTCACGAACTCAATCATGCTATGATGCGGCAAGTTTATCCTGGCGTTTACACTAATTGGATTCAATGGTTCAACGAATCAAATAATTTTCCAAAACTCATTTGGCTTGAAGAGGGGCATTCGGTCAATGAGCCAGGGAATCCATTTATTAACAAAGAACCTTATGTGCAATTACAAAAATCCATCTTGTCAAAAGAACAGGTCGTAATTTCATTTTCAACACTTACAAAAATGAATTATGGGAGTCTGACCGAAACCGAAAAGCTTTTGTTTGAATCAGAGGGCGAAGCCCTTTATTTTTTTATAGAAGCGAGGTATGAAAACGGATTACAGCGCCTTTTGCTGGATTATAATAAAGGAGTTACTTTACAAGAAGCGGTAAAAAGTGCTTTTGGCGTAACGTTTGAAGATTTGGAAAAGGATTTTTGGATTGTTGCAAATAAATCCGCACAGAATTCTGATAATCACACGGGGGCAATTTATGGAATTAAAAATAGGGGTGTTGATACGGGATTAGCTGAAAAACTTGGCGAGTATGAGCCTTTTATTGGATTGTTATCTGCTTATGCTTCAGCAGAAAAAACTGGAATTGATTTGAATACCTTAAAGATAGAAGAAGCTCCAGCAGTTAATCCAAGCGATGTTGGGCAAAATATTCCGCCGGAAGAACCTTCAGGTGATTTTCCTTGGCCGTTAATAGTTATTCCGGCCATTATAATAGTTGTTCTTTTGGGGGTTATTAAGATTTTAAAAATTATTTTCTCAAAATCAAGATGACGCTGTGACACAGGTTAATTTAACACACGTTCGTCCTCAGCGTAATAATTTTTAGAATGAGAAAATTAATCTATTTGCCTCTTTTAGGTTTGTCTTATCATTTTTAATGCAAATAAATCTTGGGCTGTGTGAAACCACATTCGTTTTTCTAACGCTTTTTTTGCGACCCTCAAAATAGATTTATTTTCTAATTTTGACTTATTTTTTAATTTATTTTCTTTTTAGTATAACTAGGCTTGGAGCGCTATCAATAAGGCTTTTTGCGTATTTCAAAAATTTGTGGTCGGGCATTCCCCAATTAGAAGTTCTTCTTTTTGTTAGCATAGAAGCTTCTGCACGTTCTATACTTGTCCATGTTGGTTTGGACCACTGGGCGATTGTTGCAAATCTAGCTACATCTCTTTGTCTGAGTAAGGTTATTCCAAATAAAGGGGTTGCACAAAGTAAAGCATTTTTGTTTGTGGAGAGTGAATTAACTGCGACTCTTGCAAGTTTTTTTGAAGTAACAGAATATGATGCCGCATTGTCTTTATAGGTTTGTCCGCTTAGTCCTCCGCTTCTCAGTACTCCCACCGCAACAACTAAATCAAATTTTTTTCCAGGAAATGCGTTTGCAAGATTGAGTGCATTTCCTCGCACTATATTTACTCCATTTCTTTTTAGTTCTGTAATTCTTTCTTCGCGAAGTTGAGTATCAATTGCGCTT
>JBAYJX010000019.1:0-24937 GCA_041664905.1 archaeon
ACATCTTCACCATACCCAACTACTGTCCCCCCGACTCTATAGTAAGGAACATTTACATCAGCATAATGAATTGTTAAATCATGTATCTTAGCACCAATCGCAATTCCAAACAAACCAACAAACGGACTACCTCCATACTCATTATTCAAAACCTTTCCAACCTTAAAATTACTTATAGAATTTCCTCTCCCATCAAGCTCACCCATAAATGGAGCAGCGTAATCCCCAACAGGAACAAACGCATTCCAATAATTCCAATTCCCACTATCACAATCAATATTCTGCGCTAAATAAAATTTTGCTTTAGGAAACAAATTCATATTTTGTAAATCAATACAATTAGTAATAGGCTTCGCACAATCACAAGTAGGATCAACCCCAGTCTCCCAAGCCAAACGAGGATAATCACCAGAACACATACAAAACTCACCAGAACTAAAAGCACTAGGCATAACATTAACATCTCTAAGTTGCGAACTTGTCAACATATAACCTTCTCCATTATAATCCTGTCCCCCACAACCCGCAAGACACAAATCCGGATTAGAAAACAAACCACTATCCCAATAAATATAATTAGAGGCACTACAAGCAGGCTGACACCTTATCGCAGAAACCCCCGCTTTTCTTGGAGCAGTAACCGTAACCCGAGTATAAACATACTGAGCACCATAACCATACAAAGCCCCACTCGTAGTAGCCGCACCAAAAATCCCAATAACATTTCCATCCGCATAAGAATAAGTAACAGAAGCACTCCCCGCAAGCGCACCTGCTAAATCCCCCGTAACATTTCCTATATTATAAGAAGTACTCACAAGCCCACCCGGAGGATAATCCGAAGTATCATATCTCCCACCCATTATTCCCCCAGCAAACATACAACCACTAGCCATATCGTCAACAAGATTACATAGAGAACCAGAACCAGTGACATCCCCAACATGATAACCACGATAAAGATTAGAACTATACGCCGTTCCAACTAACCCTCCAACATATCCATTAAGCGATACTGGCCCAGTTAAAGTGTATAAAACATCTGCAGTTGAACCAGCACGAGTAATACTTTCATTTCTTGACGCGCCAATCAAACCACCAGCACCACTCTCAGGAGTATAAGAACTAGCACCAGCCGTTTCAGAAAGAGTAACCGAACCACTAGAAAACAAATTATAATAATTAGACCAATAACCATAACCAGTAATTAAACCTGCAGCAGCACCAAAAGAATTACTTCCAAAAGATAAAACAACCGAACCATCAACATTAATGTTTGTAAAAGCACAAGAATCGCAAGAACCAGCCACAACTCCCGCAGCTAAATGTGGCATACTCCACAGGCCCCCATCCCCCCCAGGCAAATTAGATGGAGAACTGGTTAATGACGCTCCAACAAACTTCAAGTTTTTGAAAGTTGCATTTTTTCCATAACCAATCATCCCAACGTAGTTTTGTTTATTCACATACCCTCTATTAATTGTCAAATTGCTTATTACAAATCCGCCTCCATTTATACTACCCTTAAAAGGAGCTTCAATATTCCAAGTAGATTGACAACCAGAACTATAACTGTGTGGGTCGCAAGTATTATTTCCTTGATTATTACAATACAAGCATTCTGGTTCAGAATAATTATTTCCATTCATCCAATTAGGATCATCAGCATTACAGCCATCATGATCTTGGTCACACATACAATATCTAATTGCTTCACAACTAGTTTCCCCAATATATGCACAAGGGGCTTCATCCATCCCCATACTATTTCCATCTTCATTGCAATAACCAACAGTTCCAATTGGAACAAAATTATAATCCGCACAATTAATATCACGCATTATTCTATAATTTGCATCCAAATTATTTGTAATATTTTGTAATCCAGGGCAATCATAAATTTTTATTGGATTTGTAATTGTTCCTGAGTCTCCATAAGAATAATTATAAGACCCGCCACAATAATAATTTGGCCCATAACCATAGCTTCTATACCAAGAACTAAATCCATTCCAATAACTCCAATCCCAATAAGCATAACCCGCACCAGGCCACTGCCACCAGAGAGGATAACCTGACCAATACCACTTATAAACAAACCAAGGAGTATTACCAAAATAATAACCCCACCAACTACCAATCGCTTGAGTTTGTGGATTTATTGAAGAATAATCACAAGCCACTTTGTTTCCTGAAGTAAGATTTGGCTCAATTTCTGAGCTTGTAGAACAACCAAATAAATTTCCTGTTAAATCAGTTATATTGGATTTTCCTCTTAAAGATCCTAAGAAAATAGTGTTTTCATCCAAACTAGAATATCCTCCACAAGTTGCAGCATTTATACAACTTCCAACTGAAGCAAAACTAACTATTTGAGAACAATTAACATCTTGGGCTAAATAATAATTTCCATCAAGAACACTATTCATATCTTCTAAATCAGTACAATTCAAAACAACTCGTGGATTTGAATAAGAAAAGTTACCATAGTTTATATCCGAAACAGCATTTGATACAGATTCTATATTTGAAGGTGCATTAAGATATTTTTGAAGTGAGAGCGTTGTAACATAACTATCGCTTATTTGTAAGTAACCTACCCCAGTCCCATAAGTTGTGCTTAGGGTTGTATTAAGTATTCTTCCTGCAACTGAATCAACATTGTTTGTTCCAATAATATTCAAATCCGAATTAACTGCTGTCATGCTCCCATTAATTTGTGATCCAACAATCCCACCAACTCGCATTATTCCTCTAACAGTTCCGATAAAATGCGCAGACCCTATTGTAGAATTTTTTGCAAGACCCGCAATTCCGCCTACAGAAAATATTCCATCAACAGCATAACTTGGAAGTAAAATACTTTGAGGAGAAACCGTTCTAACCCAAGCGCCCGAAACATTGCTATCACTCAACAATCCAACAAGCCCCCCTACATGAGATACTCCAATTATTTGCAAAGTTACATTTACATCATTTATAGTCCCATTCTTAAAATATCCTGCAATCCCTCCTGCAGAATAAGGAATTCCCTCATTAAATAAATAAGATGAAGGGTCTTGTAGTGAAGTGTATATGTTAGAAAAGTAACCAGAGATTATTGGCCCAGAAAAATTTGAATCACTTATTGTAGTGTTCTCAGCAAATCCTACGAGTCCACCAACATAACTTGATCCAAATACTTGATTTGCTTGAACATGACAATTTGATATTGTAGAATTGTTTGCATCTCCCGCAAGCATCCCCACAGAAAAATATCCTGTCGCTTCACTTTGAATTACAAAAAGATTATTTATTTGAGCATAATTAATTGCACCAAATATTCCATAATTATCTATTCTTGAATTTTCATCAACCACGGCAAGTTGTGAATTTCCATACATTGCAACAAGATTTTGGATTGTGTGATTATTTCCATCAAGTATTCCAGCGAACGGTGCATTGGAATCCCCCACAGGAATCCAATTAAATAAACTACAATCAATATCGTTTGCTAACACATAGTTTCCATCCAAATTATTTTGCATATTTTGCAAAGTATTGCAGTCAGTTATACTGGATAAATTTAGAGGCAAACAACTAGTTGCATCATTAACACACTGACCTCCAACGCAAGTATCTACTGTACACTCTCTTGCATCAACACAATTAGCGTCAACCGTGCAAACTGGACAGGCTCCAAGAGTTTCACAACCATTAGAAGAATTTCCATCACAATCATTATACCCACTAGCACACCCTTGATCTTGTCCCCCAGGCCCACATAAACCTAAAGTACAAACTCCTCCACAACAATTTGCCCCTATTAAGCAAGCAGTATTTTCTGACCAGCAAGTTGGAGTAAATGGGTTACCGTGATTTTCATCAACATCGGCTACACAATCAACAACTGCTTTTAGCAAAAAGTTTTTTACTAATCCCGATACTGATTGATACTGAATACTAAATTCACAAATAAGTGTTTCTCCAGGAGTAGTACACTTGCATTCAGGAAATGAATCCAAAAAAAACAATGCACTTGCACCTGGTGCAACCTGAGCATTAGAAAAACTTCTGGAATAGGTTCCATTTTTTCCAATCAAAGAAATCATTTGAATATAAATAAATTCCCCAGTATTATTTAGCAATGAAACTAACATATCTCCATTAACATCACCCGCAAGTTCAGCAAAACCAATCGCACCAGATTTCATACTCAATCTAACAGCAGAAACAACAGTATCACTACTTTTATCGCTCGAACCAAAAATCACCACAACAACAATTAAAGCCAAAACAATAACAACAGCAACAACAACCAAATATTCGATTGTACCTTGTGCAATCGATTTTTTCGCAAACCTTTTCCCAAAAGGTTCTTTGATTGTACCTTGCGCACTTAAAGAATTAGATTTAGCCGCGCTTCTTTTTTTTCTAAGCATTATAAAAATAGCACTTTAGGGTTTATAATGTTTTTTAGAGGTAAAAAAAGCTCCAACTTTGATAAAAAAAAGCATTTTTTCATTAAAAAAAATAATACAATCTTTGTCTATTTCTTTTTAATTTTTGCAATAAAAAATTGTTGGGTATTGTTGTCTTGTGGGTATAAACGAACACAATTTTTGCAAAATTTGTTTTCGCGAATCTTTATCCCTTTAATTTCTATTTCTAACACCAAAGCACTTGGAAAAGTACTCAACAATTTGAGAATTACTTCTTCGTTTTCCTCCGGGGCAAATGAACAAGTAGAGTAAACCATTTCCCCACCACTCTTAAGCAAATTAAATGCTTCCAAAATTAATTCTTTTTGATTCTCGGCTTTTCGCTGAACAAGTTTTTCGGACCAGTCCTTTAAAGCTTCCCTGTCTTTTCTTACAAGTCCTTCGCTTGAACAAGGCGCATCAAGAAGAATTTTATCAAATTTACCAGTATATTGTTGAGCAAGATTTCTAAAATCAATTCTCTTTACTTCAACATTCTTCAAATCATATTTCTTTTTATTAAATTCAAGTGATTTAAATCTCTCTGTATTAACATCACACGCAAGAATATTTCCCTTGTTGTGCATCAAATTTGAGAGTTGAATTGTTTTCATCCCAGGCGCAGCACAAGCATCAAGCACTAAATCAGTTTCTTTAGGATTAAGTATAATTGCAGGAAGCATAGCAGCTTTTTCTTGGAGCGAAATTTTACCAAATTCAAATTCTCTTAAAGTACCCGGTTTTTCATAATCAATACTAAACGCTTGCAAGTGAAAAGGCAAGTTTTCTAAAGTCACGCCGTGTTTTTCTAGAGAAGAAATTGTTTCTGTAAGAAGAGCTTTGTTTGAGTTAAGCCAAAATGCTTTTGGCTGTTTTTGTTGTATACAAGAAAAAAATGTTTCCCATTCGTCACCCAAAAAGAGTTTATATTTGTCAATAAAATCTTCTGGAAAAAAAGTTTTCTTTAGGCTCATAAAGAATAATTTGCCAAAAAGGTTTAAGTAATGCTTGTTTACTTGGCAGAGTTTGTATCAGACAAACTTTTATCAATTTCTCCAAGGGACTCGCTTATTCCAGAAATATCTGTGCCCACATCAACAATTGCCGCTGAAGCAGCTTTGGGAGTAGTAATTTTTTGTTCAGTTTGTGTGCACCCGAAAAAAAGCATACTTACTAAAAGTACTAAAACTATTACAAGAACTGTTGCTTTCACCAATCATCACCTCATCCTAAAATTGTAAGTAAAACTTCTCTTAATATTTCTTCTTTAATTGTTGCAAGCTCCTTTTTAACTGCCAACCCTTGTTCTTCAGTAAAATTTGAAACATTATTTTTAATTAATTCTTTTATAGTTTCAATCTTTGTTATTGCTTGGTTTAGTAAATTAGTTGCTGAATAAAACTTATTTGCATCACTCTCTTTTCCAACACTTGTATAATAATCAGCAATTGCTGTTGTTTTTTCCGCAGTACCTAAAATTGTTACTTTTAGTGATTCGAGTTTAAGCGCAAGATCAAGTAGTTTTGTTGAATCAGAAATTAGGGCTTTATTTATTTTTGTATTATTTGAATCAACTGCATTACTTACTCCAACACACTCTGACCAAACTAGGCACCCTTGGTCGTCAAACTTTGTCATGTACTTGCCACCATTTTCATTACAATAAGAATATTTTTCTTGAGGAATATCTTTTTGAGTTGTACAAGTTTGTGTGGTAGTACTACTACTCCCAAAAGAACATATATATTGTTGGCACTTTGATTCATCTAATTTTACCACTATTTTTCCATTATTTGAATAACACTTATCTTTAATCGCTTTTATTTCCTCATAAGGTTGAATCTTGCATTGATCTTTTGGACAAATTGTTTGACTAATCCCATTTTCACATTTTACAATTTTACAACCCTTATCATCAGCATAATATTTGCACGAAGAATCACATTGAACTGATACTTCAAATTTTTCAACAAAAACATTTCCGCCAACACATTTTTCAGTAGTAGTTTCTTGAATTGGACCCGGTTCTATTGTTGTAGAAGTAGTATAAGTTCCATCAATTGAACTTGATTCAACTTCTTCACTTGCATTTGAATCAGTTACAGTAGATTCTTCTAAATTTGAATCAACTGTCTCAATTGCACCTATTCCTGAAATATTTCCAGTTATAGGACTCATCCCACTCGAGGTTGCTGAAGTTGGAACAGTTTGAGTGTAAGCACACTTTGTACTCATTGCAGCACATTTGTTTCTTGCAAGTTCTTTCCAATAAGAGTAAGGTCTGCATTCAACATCTGAGCCTTCTTTAAATTCTTCTCCATTAGAGCAAGTCCAGTGAACATACCTATAAAATAAATCATTTGAATTATCTACCTTACAAATTGGTTTTGAGCAACCTCGTTCATCAATCGAAACAACTATTTTTCCATTTAAGCAAAGTGGTGAAACATATAGTGGGCAAGTCATTGGCTCTTTTTTTACACATTTTCCGCCTGCATCAGGATATTTACCATCTAATTTGCATTCAAAATTATCCGGACAACTTATTCCTGCAATCCCACCACAAAACTGTCCTTCACCATCTTGAGGACAAGCTTCTTTACTTACTATTTCTATTCCAGCACACTTTGCATTACAACTATTAGAATAAGTTTTTCCATTTTGCCCACAAACAGGAGCATATTCCATTGTACAGGCACAAGAAGTATTTGAGTCACCAGGAACTATTAATCCAGTGCATCTCCAATTAATTTCTGCAGCCCCAGTAACAACATTAACCACACAGGCAGGACTACACCCTTCTTTCTTTTGTACTAAATCAAACCACCATGTTTTTGTTTCCAAGTTACAAACATTTACCCCAGTTATTTCTCCACAAACACTATCGGCAATTAATTTTGCTTTGGAATAAACCATTTCTCCGCAGGTCTGTTCAGGAGTTGAATTATTTGGAACAGGACAGTCTGTTGGGCAATTAACATAATTTTCCCAAGATTCGCAAGTATTGTTTCCACAATTAGAACAAGTACTTGTCCCTTTAAATGCGGTTATCCTTCCTGTTGTGTCTGTCGCAGTGGTTAGAATTACGCTTAATCCTTCACAACAAAAATATCCAGGGTAAACAGGCATTGATTTGCCTTCAGTTGTGCATAGAATAATTTCAGAGTTTGTATCACTATTAATATCTCCAGCAAAAGAAAATCCCAATAACAAAGTAAAACAGAGAACTATTAAAAAGAAAAATCTTGATTTCATAACCTAATTAGACACTATTTCCTATTTAAGAGTTCCTTTTTTCTTCGATTTTACCCAAAGATTGATTTTTTAAAGAGTTTGAAAGAATTATTACTTAAAACATGACAAATCAAGGGTGACGAGAAAATGGATATTAAAGCAGAAATTGATGATTTAAAATACCAATATGACAAGGCAGTAAGAATAAAGGAAAGCCTTCAAAAAAATTTAGATAGAAGAAAGAAACTTAATTTGCTTGATTCCAGCACTGAAAGTGATTTGGTTGAAGAAATCGGTGAAGCAACTAGACAAGCTGATGATTTGAAACGAAGAATGCGTTCACTTGAATCACAATTTAGTCGTTCAAGAGTTATTTCTGAAACACACGAAAAGTCTCCTTGGGACAACTAATTTTTTAATTTCAACATTTTTGGGTTGCGAAGTATATTTCGCAACAATCTGCCCAAATATAATAAGTATTTAAACAAAAACAGCCCTAATGTTTGTTATGAAATTTTTTCAAAAAGAAATTGGGACTAAAAGCACAATTAAGTGCACTGCTTGTAAGCATTATTGTATAATCCCCGAAAACGGTTTTGGTTTGTGCGGAGTACGAAAAAATGTAAAAGGAATAATTGATTTAGTCACTCATTCATCCCCTTGTTCTCTTCATCTTGATCCAATTGAAAAAAAACCACTCTACCATTTTCTCCCCCACACTAACACCATGAGCATTGGTTTTTTTGGATGTAATTTTAGATGTGATTTTTGCCAAAATTGTGAAATCTCTTTTACTCGCGGAACAAGTGCTGAGATTGAATCAAAAAAAATAAAAAAAGTTTCTCCAAATCAGTTTGTTTCACTCGCAAAACAAAACAAGGCGAAAAGTATTGCAATTACTTATAACGAACCCGCAATAAGTGTTGAATATAATTTAGAGGCAATCCAAATTGCTCACAAAAATAAACTCAAAAGTGTTTATGTGAGTAATGGCTATGTTAGCGAAGAACAAATAGTCCAACTAAACAAACCTAAAACAAAACTGGATGCAATTAATATTGATCTAAAATCATTTAACTCTGGATTTTATCAAAAAACTTGCGGAGGCCAACTAGAAGGTGTTCTTGATTCTATTAAATCTTTTCACAAAGCCGGAACTTGGGTCGAACTTACTACTCTTTTAATTCCCGGGAAAAATGATTCTTCTGAAGAACTAAAACAAATTGCTAAGTTTGTTTATGATTTAGACAAAAACATCCCTTGGCACGTGAGCGCTTTTTTTCCTTACCACAAAATGACTAATGTTCCACCAACAACTGATAAAGAAATTGTGGTTGCAACGAAAATCGGAAAAGAAAATGGATTAAATTTTGTTTATGGGGGAAACTTAAATAACACAGAACTTTCCAGCACTTTTTGTCCAAAGTGCGGGAATTTGTTAATCAAACGAATTGGTTTTGAGTCAGAAATTATTGGCCTGGAAAAAGACAAGTGTATTAAGTGTGGCGAAAAGATTAAAGGAGTCTTTGAGTAGATTTTATTGTTATGAATGAAAATATTAGAGCGCCAATTTATGCAGGTTCTTTTTATCCTGCACAAAAAGCCGAACTTTCAAAAACAATTAACTCTTTTCTTAAAAAAACAAAAGCTAAAAAAATTTCAGGAACAGTTAAAGCGATTATTGTCCCACACGCAGGATACGTTTATTCTGGAGGAGTTGCCGCTAGCGCATACAAAGCTATTACAAAAAGTAATCCCTCGAAGGTAATTCTTTTTGGCCCATCTCACCAAGCGTATTTAGAAGGAGCATTTAGTTTTTCTGGGACGTGGCAAACTCCATTAAGTACAACTAACCTATCCTCTGCAGATTTGTCAATAATAAAAAATGATAATGAGCATTCTCTTGAAGTGCAGTTGCCATTTCTTCAAACCGTTTTAGAAAAATTTGATTTTACTCCGATTATTTATGGAGAAATTTCCCCAGAAGAACTTGCAGATATTGTTAGTTGTGAAATAACTAACAAGTCTTTACTTATTGCAAGTTCTGATTTAAGTCACTATGAGGATTACAAAATCGCTAAACAAATTGATTCAGAAACAATTAAATCAATTCTTGAACTTGATTTAGAAAAATTTCTTAAAGTTGGGGATGCTTGTGGCAAATTAGGACTTGCCGCCCTAATTATTCTTGCAAAGAAAAATAATTGGAAAGCTACTCTTCTCCAATACAAAAACTCTGGGGATACCGCAGGCGATAAAAAAAGCGTTGTAGGGTATGCTTCAATTGTATTTGTTGAAAAAGAAAAATTTAAGTGAATTTTATGACAACCCCAAAAACATTTTCATTAAGTAGTAAAGAGAAAGCGTTTTGTCTTGCTTTAGCAAAACAATCTATCCTATACTCGCTTTCAAACCATTCTTTGTTTAAATTAAATGAAACTGAACTAAATAAAGTTCCAAAAAAACTTTTTGAAAACAAAGCTTGTTTTGTCACACTAAAACTCAATAATGATTTACGCGGATGTATTGGTCACTTACAATCAGTTCAACCTTTGTATGAAGATGTTATTGAGAATGCTTATTCTGCAGCTTTTTCTGATTCTAGATTTAGTCCACTAACCGAAGAAGAATTTGAATATGTTAAAATAGAAATTTCAATTCTTACTGACCCAATTGAACTAAACTTTAAAGACCCTTCCGATTTGCTCAAAAAAATCACCCCTAAAAAAGATGGACTTATTTTAAAGAAAGGCCCTAAATCAGCTACTTTTCTCCCTAGTGTTTGGGAAGAGATTCATACAAAAGAAGAGTTTCTCGCAGAGCTTTGCCTAAAAGCAGGATTGAGTTCAAGTGCTTGGGAAGAAAATGGAATGAAAGTGTTTACTTATTCTGCAATTAAGATTTAGAAATACAAAAAGTTTTGTTTTATTAATCATTTTTTTTCTAAAAGATATTGGATTGTTGCACTAACCCCATAATCTACATTTGTTTTTGCAATAGCTGCATCTATTTCTTCTAAGTCTCTCCAAGTTGTTTTGTTTAATGCTTGTTGGAGTTTTTTCAAAGTATCAAGTTCACCCATTTCAAAAAGATTGCATATTGGCACTGAGAGTTTTGCTGATATGGCTAATCGTGCACGTGCATCTTTAGTTAGATTTGGAGTTCTTCCTAAAGAAGCATTAATTGATGCGCGTGAGAGAGGCGTTTCAACGCTTGGATTTGTTTTAAAATTTACTTCAGATTTGCCATTAACCAAGTTCAAAACTAATGCATATGAACCAAAGTGTTGTGACCCTAAAATTATAGCTGCTTTTATTTGATTTTCTTTTATTCCAGGAAAACGTTCTTTTGCTTTTGCAATTAATTCACGAATACTTTCAAGCACAGTTGAATTTGTTTCTTTTAGATAAGCGGCTTCTGCAGCAATAATCAAGTCAACTTTCCCCGCTAATTGTTGTAGATTCGTTGAAGCAATAGCTTCCATAAACAAAGCATTTTCTCTTTCAAATAATGCTTTAATTTTTTGTTCTTGTTGCAAATTTTTTGCCCCCACAAGCCCAACTACTCTATAAGGATTTTTCGATAACCAAGCCAATTGACCTACAAGGTAAGATTCCTGGGGGTGTTTCACAAGCGAAGCTTGTAAATCAGCTTTAATTTGGGCTTCTGAATATCCTTTAAGTTGCATTCTTCGGGTATAGTCAACAGCCTTTTGAAAATTTTCTGAAAAATCTTCTTGTTTTCTAAAAGTTCCATTTGTAAGTAGGGGTCTTTCAACTCCCACAACATTAAATGGCCCAAATTGTTTTTCAAGAATATTTCCAAAATAACCTTGTTCAAAGCTTGTCGAAGAGTGTGGTGTAAATCCAAAAACCATTGTTGATCTTTCAGCTGAACGTCTAAGTCTTGAAAGTTCGGCTTGTTTTAAAGAAGAGAAACTAAGAATTGCAGCTAAAGAAGCTCTTGCAACTGCTGACGCAATTTTTCTTGACAAAGGTTTTTTCCCCGATTTGTTCCAAAAAATATCTCTAAATGGAGTTCTAAAGGTTTTTTTTAACCAAGATTGCCGCGAAGCAATAGGTTGCAAAACAACAGAAGGTTGTTGCAAAACTATAGAACTTTTTTTTAGTAAAGGGAGTAGTTTTTTGTTCTTCACCATGCAAAAGTAAAGTAATTAGAAGATAAAAAACAATTCCTTTCTCAATAAAAGTGCATTTTTCATTAATCCTAACTAACCAAAAAAATCTAGGGATAACTAAAGTTAAGTTATTTAAATACTTGTTTAGGTAAATACATTAGAATTCGTTTGGTGTTTAAATGGGCAATACTTATACAGTTATTTTGGATGATGGTGAAGATATTTTCACTGCTATTGAGTCTTTTGCTAAAGAGAACAATATAGGGTATGGTTTTATTGCTGGCGGAAAAGGCGCTTTAAAGGATTTTGACATTATTTCTCACGGACAGAGAGGAACTGTTGAGAAAATTAATTACAAAAGAGAGTTTGAAGTTAACGCTTTGAGTGGAAAAGTTGAGATTAAGGGTAAAGAAACTCGAATTAAGATGAATGCTTTGATTTCTAGTTCTGGTTTTACTCCTGTTACTGGTGAAATTCTTGGCGGAAAAGCTGCAGGGTCACTTCAAATCACTATCAAGAGCGTTGATATGAAGAAAATGATTGAAGCATAAATAGTCTTTAGCCTTCAATTAGTTATTCTTTTTTAATAAGTAAAATCTACTATTTCTTTGCTTTGCATTTTGGACACTGGATTATCTCGCACTTATGCCCTACTTCATCAGATGGAACTTCACTTCCGCATTTAACGCAATACTTCCCACCTTTTACAAGTGAATCAAGCGTTGGTTTTTTGTCATCCATTACAATCACCCAAATAAACTCAAATTTTCTAATTAATTAATATTTTCTCGGAAATTTAATACTTTCTAAAAAAACTAAATCACTAATCAAGTTCTTTTTCATAGTGTCCGCGAGTAAATGTTGCAAACTTTTTCTTTGCGTGTCGACCATTAATCTTGTCTAGTGCAAATTCTAAAGCCATTAATGTTCCTTTTTCATCAAATGCAGAGAAATCAATTCCAACTAAACCAAATTCAGAAAATCTTTCAAGTTCAAACAACATATCAACGTGCACCGGATTATACAATCTAAGTAATTTGTTTTCATCAAATCGTGCTTTGTACTCAAATCCTTTTCTATCAACTAAAGTATAATCACCTTGTTTTATCTTAGGATCACGCGAGTACGCTTTTGAAGTCATTAGTACAGGATAAAATAAAACTAGAGGAACTAATTGCGAAACAGGATTCATTTTTCTTAATTGTGCAAAAGAACATTCAACACTAGGCACTACTTTTTCCGCACCAAGTTCAATCATTAATTTTTCAGTTAAAGAATTAAAAACATTTAATTCTCTATCAACCCAAAATCTAAAAGATTTATCTTTTTTCTTTCGCTCTTTTGCAATAAATAGAGCCCCTAAGTTTGAGCACACAAGATTTTCTTTTTTTGTAACAGTATCAAAATAGTACAAATCGCTTGTTGACTCGATATTTTGTGATTTTACAAAAAAATTCTTTGAAGAAAATTCCTCTTTTGCTTTTGCAAGATTTTTCTCATCAGAAAAATGATGAATTACCGTTCCAAACTCAGTACTTTTTTGTATTTGTTCTACTGCGAGAGAAGAAATTTCTTTATCAACAAACACTGCTAGAGAAATTGTTTTACTTTTTTCTTCTATCCCAATTGGAACAAGTAAATCTTCAAGTTCACGATTGAATTTAGTTTCATCAACTTCTCTTCTGTTTTTATCAAAAAGAGTTTCTTCCATTTTTGCCATTACTATTGCTTTGAAATCTTTTAATTTGCTTAATGGAATAAATGGTTTTCCTTTTATTTCGCTAGAAAATTCTCCAGGAGAAAAATAAGTTGATGATTTGAATACTTTTTCTTTTATTAGTTCAGGTGTTGTTTGAGCGGTTTTTGATTCTTCTAGAGTGAACCCAGAGTTTATTCTAACCCTATTTTTTCCAAACTCTGCCACGGCATTTAATTCTTGTCCACTAACGGCAAATACTCTCAAATTGTATTTCATTTGAGTTGTTTGTTTTAGTGAAGCAAATGCTTGATCTGCAAGTTGTTGACTTGTAATCATATAAAGTTCTGAACCCATTTCAACATAGGGTCTTTTTCCTGTTACAACAAAAATAAATTCTCCAGGAAAAGCTTTGTTTACTTCAGTTACCCCATTGTACATTTCTTTTATTTGAAACTCTTCAGAATTCTCTTTATTAACAACTGCAAGTCTATCCCACTTGTATAATGGCTCTATTAGTTCTAGTTTTAGCATTCCTTGGTTGAATCCAACTACTTTCGCGGCAAGTACTCCTCTGTGTGCGGGGCTAGTTGGAAAAGTCATTTGTTTTTCTTCGAAAGCATATCCTTTTGTTGGCTCTCGAGAAAAAGCAATTCGTACATATTTTTCTTCATTCTTATCAAGTTTTTTTTCAGTAGCTGGAACAAAACAATCATCAATTGCTTTTCTATATGCCCTAGCAACTGTTGCTACGTAACTAATTCCTTTTAATCTTCCTTCAACTTTAAAAGAATCAATTCCTGCTTCAACTAGAGGTTTAATGTCATTAAGTGTATTAAGATCCTTCATCGATAACACAAACTTTTTTTCACGGTTTCCAACTTCAGGCAAATTATCTTTTTCAAATAATTCATAACCCAATCTGCAAGGTTGCAAACACATTCCTCGATTTCCTGATTTGTTAAAAGCAAAACTACTAAAAGTGCATTGGCCGGAATAAGAAAAACATAGCGCTCCATGAATAAAACATTCAACCCCAACCCCTCTTTTTTGCATTGCGGTTTTAATTTCTTTTATTTCTTTTAGAGATAGTTCTCTTGCTAACACAATTTTTTTTACCCTTAAATCGGCTAAAAGTTCTGCCCCCAAAACATTGTGAGCTGTAGTTTGAGTGGAAGCGTGTATTTCTAAATCAGGAATTAATTTGTGTAAAGCACTAATTAATCCTAAATCTTGAACAATTATTGCATCAACCCCCAACAAATAAGCTTTTTTTGCTAAGTCAATTGCTTCTCTTAATTCAGAATCTTTAATCAAAATATTTATTGTCATGTAAACTTTTTTTCCATAAAAGTGAGCAAAATCTACCCCTTCTTTTAATTCATCTTCAGTAAAATTTTTTGCAGGAATTCTGGCGTTGAATCTTAAAGCTCCCAAGTATACTGCGTCTGCCCCATTAAGCACAGCAGCTTTTAACATATCAATTGTCCCTGCGGGCAAGATTAATTCTGGTTTTTGCATTTTTTCACTTCAATATTATTACTCTAACTAACTAAAATAAGGACGACGAACGGTATATTTGAAAACATGTCCAAACAAAACTCACAGTTTTGTGGGATCCATAAAATGCCCCTGCATTTTATTTGGTCCAACAAATTGTATATTAACGCCTCCGCCGGGATTCGGACCCGGGTCTCGCCCGTGACAGGGGCGAATCCTAGACCACTGGACGACAGAGGCGTAAGTTCAGGGAAAGGCTTTGCTCTTTTCCGTAAAAATATTTCGTATGAGAAGGCTTTAAAAGTTTCAGTTGAGCCAAAAATTAGCTAGTTCTAGTAGGTTCTATTAGGCATTAATATCATTGCCAAAATGTAAATTACTACCCCTGGAATAATACCAGTAACTATAACCAAAATTATAAACAATAATCTAACAATAGTTGGATCCATTGCTAAATAATTTGCTACTCCACCAAGTACTCCACCAACAACCCGGTCCTTTGATTTGTAAAGCTTCTTGACTTGCGTTGTTTTAGTACTTTTTTGGGTCTTTTTCTTAGCCATTTGTATCACTAATAAGAAGGATTACAGAGGTTAATAATGTTTTGTATTAACTTTTTGCAATAAATTACTCTTACGGTTAAGAAGCACACTATAAATAATTTTTGCACATAATTATTTAATGGACATTTCGCCACATTCACTAATTATAATCAAAGTTGGAACAGGCACCATAATTGAAGAAGGCAAATTGCACAAAACCTTTCTTACAGAACTTGTTGAAGAAGTAAATTCGCTAATGGTAAAAGGAAAAAGAGTGGTGATTGTTACAAGTGGTGCAATAGGTCTAGGTAAAGCCCGGCTTCACTTTGAAAAAAAAGAAACTACTCTTAAAGAACAGCAAGGACTAGCCGCAATAGGGCAAATTGATTTAATGATGGAATATCTTAAACGATTTGATGCGTTTGGACTCGAAGGCGCACAAGTTTTGCTTTCACAGCATGATCTGCTTAATCACGAATATTTGGCAAATATGAGAAATGCTTTTGAGTTTTTATTTGAAAATAAAGTTGTTCCTATTGTAAACGAAAATGATGTTGTGGCAACTGAAGAACTTCGCCACAATGGAGCGTTCTCAGATAATGATATGCTTTCTGTTTTACTCGCAAAACAAATCAATGCAACTCTCCTTGTGCTACTTACTACTAAAGGCGGGTTAGTTGGAAAAGATGGAATTATTACCGAACTAAAGGACTTTGATGAACTTATCACCCTCGAATCAAAATCAAAAGGTGGTCGAGGCGGGATCCAGACAAAAGTTGAGGCAATAAAATCGGCTAACATTGCAGGAATTGATGTTTTTGTTTCTGGGCCCGAGTCATTTCAAGGCTTTGCCCACGGCAAAGCTAACGGAACAATTATTTGCGCTACTAAAAAAACTTGTTAAATGCAAAAAAATCAAGGGTGTTTTTTGTAATCCCTTAACTATATTAACATCTACAACTCCCATACTATGAATGGTTAAAGTAATTCAAATTAATGTTGGGGCTTTTGATAATAATTTTTCTTATTTAGTGGTTGGTGAGGGGGGTTACTATAAGGAAGCTGTTTTAATTGACCCGACTGGGAACATTGATTTGATAAAAAAAGAAATTACAAGGCTTAACTTAAAAGTTGTGCTCGAACTTTTTACTCATGCTCACCCCGACCACTGCGAATTAAAAGAAGATTTCGAAAAAGACGGGGTTAAGTCCTTTTGTCCTAACTTTGCTAAACTCGGGGAAACAGAATTGCTTAACGCGGCAGGTTTTAACATTAAAGTAATCCACACTCCGGGCCACACAAAAGAAAGTGTTTGTTTTTTAATTGAAAATAATCTTTTCACAGGAGACACTTTGTTTGTAAAAGGAGTTGGAACAACTAAATACGGGGGAAAGGATAATGAACTTTCTGATTCACTTACTTTTCTTTCAACGTTAGACAAAAATATTACTCTTTGGCCGGGACATGATTATGGCGGTGCTTCTTCAACACTAGAAACTGCTTTAAGTAATTCGCACTTAAAGCCAAATGAAAAGATGCAGGAAAAAATAAAAAAAATGGTTAAAGATTATGAAGCTAAATTTGCAAATCAAAAGAGATTCTAATTATAATAAATCTCTTGGAGACAAATGGTAATCTGTTCCGCCAAAAACTTTTAATTTAAGTTTTCTTGCAACCCTCCTAAGCATTTTGATTTCATCCATTGAATAATATCCTGGTTTAATTACATACTCTACTTCCATTCCTTTCAATCCTTGTTTTTTTAATTCGCTTACAAGTTTTGTAACTCGTGCCTCTTGTTCTTCGATTGGCAATCCCCTAAAATATTGTAATGGGTGAGCCAAAACTGCAATTCCGCCATTTTTTCTCACAGAATCTATTACATGCATAGATTCAGCGTAAGGTTCGTGCGTTGCCGCAAAATATTCTGAATCCTCTTTAGAAAACAATAGCGAACGCAGTGTCCCCGTAGGATTTCTTTCGACTTGATCTCTTGGCGCACCAAGTCTTTGTAAAGTGTGACTCAAAAGAAGAGCATTTTTTGGGCCAAGAAGTTCTTTATCAAGCGCAGAATAATTAAATGGATTAAGTTCCTTTAAGTCGATTTTAAATCCAAGTTTTTTGAAAAAGTTTAACCGCGAGTTTGCTCGTGCCTGAGCCGTGCCCATTGTGGTATCCTGCAAAGCAAGCATTTGTCTTGATTTTGGATTAAAGTGATAAGCAAGTATTTCAATTTTCATTCCATTATGATTGCAGTTAAACTCAGCTCCGTTACTAATTTTTAGTCTTCTTACTCTTATTCCCATAGTAGGAAACTTTGCGAGTTCCCGCAAGGTTTTTCCCCCATACTTTCTTTCTTGTGCAACGTTTCTTCCTCGCTTCTGTGAAACTTCTACAAGTGAACCAAAGTTGTCGTGATCAGTTATTGCAACATGCTTTCTTCCTCTTTTCTTTAATTCAAGAATTAACTTATCCGGAGAAAGCGCTCCATCAGAAAAAGTTGAGTGATTATGTAAGTTTTTTGGATAGCGCGACCGCCCAAGTATTCTATTTGCAGGCATAATAAAGATTAGGGGGCAATTGAAATATAAAAACTTGCTTGAATAAAAAAACACAAGCAATTTTTACGCAATAATTATTTTTCCTTTGCATTTGGCAGCTTCTTCAGCCCCTTTCACTAGGCAAATCTCTGACCCTGCCGGGAATTCTTCTTTGAATATTCCTTCAATCATTAGTACTACTTGTGCCCCTTGCTTTGTACAATAACCATCACCAGATTTTGATTCAACGCTTATTACTTGCGAGGCTTCTTTGCCCGCAACCTTCATTTTTTTTGCAACTGCTCCATCAATTAGTTTTCCAATTAAACAAACAGCATCCATTCCGACAAATTTCTCTGCTTTAATTACTTTTACTCTTCCTTTTCCAATAGACCCAGCATTAGCACTATTTGAACTTCCAAATGTAAGCGAACTTAGACTCATACAAAATCACCTTTGACCTTATTTCTTAATATTTTAGGCAAAAACTCCAAGCACTATTAATCTCTTTTTGGTTAATAAACTTTTTCCCTAAATAAGTAAACTTTTTTTTGGCAGAGAACTTCGGAAAGTTAACGCTAACAAAAACAGTAACTGTACTTATTTTGCGATAAAGGAACTTTTTTAAGTAGTTTTAGTCTTGCATAAATATGCAAAAATTTGTTATCGCCGGCGGACCCTGTGCTGGTAAAAGTACAACAATAGAACTTTTAGAAGACGCAGGATATAGCACTCTGCATGAAACATCAAAACCCATAATTGACAAATATCGCGCAGAGCATAACGGCACAATTCCTTGGAAAACAAAGGATGGCAAGTCATTCCAGCATTTAACGCTTTATGAGCAACTAAAACAAGAATCTGCCCTCAGTCCTTGCGGGATTTATTTTCTTGATGGAGCGCTCCCTGATAGAGTGGCTATTTGTGAACATGAAAGAGTCACTGTACCCCCAGACATAAAACAACAACTAGAAAACCAAACTTATACAAAAGTTTTCCTACTAGAGCAACTACCCTGCGAGTTATATAAACCTGATTCACACAGACCAAATAGTGTAAGCAATTCGAGAACAATTGGGAAAGTTATTGAAAAGTACTACTCAACTTCCAAATTTCCTCTTGTCAAAATACCTTTCACCACACCAAAAAAAAGGTTGCAGCTCATTCTCAAGGAAGTGCTAAAAAATGATTAAATATAACAAAATAAAAGATTCCTACAAGTTTAATGAAAAAAATGTTAATTTTTTTATAAATATTGGTTTTATTATAACAAATAATTGTATGAACAAGTGCTTGTTTTGCTGTGACCCTCAAAAAGAAGCCGAAGTTTTTTCGCTTAAGGATTCCAAAAAATATTTGTCGGCATTGGCAAAAAGAGGTTTGAAAAAACTTTGTATAACTGGAGGAGAACCGTTGCTAAATAAACATGTTTACAAAATCGCAAAATGCGCCCATGACCTGGGACTAAATGTTACTCTTGCCACTAACGGATTTATTCTTACAAAAGAAAAGCTGCTAAAACTAAAATCAAATATTGACAATATTCGATTCAGCATATTGGGTTCAGAAAAGACCCATGACAAAATTACAGGCAATAGCGGTAGCTACCAAAAAGTACTGCAAGGAATAGATTTAGCAAAGAAACTAAAAACTCCAGTCACTATAGTGTCCACAATATTTGCAGACAATCTATCGGATTTGCCAAGCATAGCAAGACTTTGTGAAAAAAAAGGTGTTGAAAAACTCTACATCTTTTCTCTGATGTACAAAGGCAAGGCAAAAGAGATTCATAAAGAACAACATGTGCCGGCACAAAAAATAAACAAAATCTTAACCAAAATTAAGAAAATTGGAAAACAAGAAAAATGGAACCTCGGAATAACACTTATTAATTGGGATATTGAAGGGCAATGCGTACTACTTTACCCAAATGGGGATTTGTTTGCAAGTCCAAGCCACAAAGATGTGGGCGAAGCAAAACTTCTTGGAAATTTAAAGCACGACTCGGCACAAAAAATGTGGGACAACTACCCATTCAAAGAAAGTTATTTAATGTACTATAAAGCACATTAACTTATTTGTAACCAGTTGTTAATTATCAATAGGTTTTCAAGGACCCCTTAATTGATTACTTCGTTGTAAAATTTTTTCACCTTGCTCCAACTCTAGTTTAACCCTAGCTAAAAACAATTGTGGTTTAGTTCTTAGTTTGGGCATTTTTCCCCAAACCGAAAGTAACCAAAACTCAAGGCGACGCTCACCATACTTTTGTCTAAGCGCATTAATAGTTTTCTTTTCAGGGGACAAAGTTCTCAAAATTGTAGCTTTTTTGACGGCAAGCTTTTTCTCAAAAGCAGCTTTATCAAACACGCCTATTCTTTTCCTACTCACTTTTGGGATTACTCGTTTTCTTAGAACTGCCATCAAATCACCAAAAAAACAACGCTTTTAGATATAATTCTTTTGCCAGGGTTGAATCTCGTAACCAGCAATTAACAAAAACAAATTCTCTAAACATTTTCACGATAATTCAGTTTTTGTTTTGTTTTGAGCGAAAGAATTTGAATAAAACACCAACTGTTCGGTCTTCATTAATTTTGTTTTCAACACATAGTTCTTCAATTTCTTTTTGTGTTTTCCACTCAGTTTTGATGTCTTCGCCAAGCCCAAGTTTTTGCCCGCCTGCATTTTCTTCAAACGAATCAACTATAAAATAGTATAAATCCCATTCAACTGTTGGTCCACCAGAGTGAGATAAATAAAAGAAGTTAATATTTTTTGGCACAATCCCTGTTTCTTCTAAGCATTCTTTTTCTGCAGCTTTTTTTGCACGCAATAACACATCTTGACTTTGTGTCATAGCTTGTTTGTATTCTTTTAGAGTGTCAAAAACTTTTCCGCCAGGCAATCGATAATCATAATCGTTTAATTCGTAGCGAAATTCTTTGGATAATAAGACTTTGTCGTTTTTTATAATAATTAATCTAGTTCCTGGAGCTCTTCGAGCAATCTCAAACTCCACCACTTTGTTTCCCTTTTTCATTAGTTTCTTAATAACTTCAAATATTTGTCCCTGAAAAACAGTTTCTTCTTTTCCGCTCTGCTCTAGTTTTTCCATAAGTTATAACTATCAAAGAAGAAATAAAAATCTCTCTTCAAGCACTTGAAGAGAAAAATTCACTCAAAACTTTTATCTCGGCAATGTGTGTCCCCAAGTTTTTAATGCAACTTTTAGTTCTGGACAAGTCTTGGCTTTTTCTTCTGCGCTTATTTTGTCTAAGTATGCTTCTACTGCGGCGCGCATTGCTTTTGCTCCTGCGTAACTTCCTTGTGGGTGACCGTGTACTCCTCCGCCTAGTTGTATCATAATATTTGTTCCAACCATTTTGAATACTAAGTCAACTATTCCTGGGTGTAGTCCGCCTGATGAAACAGGGAAAGCTGGTTTTAATCCGTACCAATCTTGTGTTAGACAGTGTTCGCGAATATTTTCTCTTGTTTTTGGTGCAACGAGTTCTTGTTGGCATTGTAGTACTTCATCTTTGGGACTAACTAATTTTCCAATGCTTGTTCCTATATGCAACTGGTCTACTCCGATTAATCTAGAGAATTTTGTTACACAGTTCATGGAGAATCCATGGTCTGGGTTTCTTGTCATTGCTCCGTGCATTGCTCGATGAGCGTGTATTGCTAAACCCAAATCTTGACATTCTTCTCTTAATGAATTTAATGCAGTCCAACCTGATGCAATAATATCTATCATTACGTATTCTCCGCCTTGTTTTTTTACATAGCGTGCGCGATCAACCATTTCTTCTACTGTTGGAGCGGTTACGTTAATTAGGTAAGATTTTTTTTCGCCAGTAATTTTTTCAGCTTTGTTTCTCATCTTGAGTGATTTTTCTACTCTTTTTTTGAATGGATTAAATTTTTGGTTTGTTAGGTTTTCATCATCTTTTAATAAATCTAGTCCGCCTGTCCAAATATCGTATCCTACTTGTGCATGTTCTTCTGTTGTCATCCCTACTTTTGGTTTTGCAACTGAAAGCATTAGTGGTCTTTTTTCTGCACTAAATATTTTTCTTATTCCTGCAATTCCAAGTTGTGGTCCGCGGTATTTTTTTACCATATTTCTTGTAAATTGTATATCTTGTAAACGTAGTGCATCAACTGCTTTCATCCCGAATACATTTCCCGCTATTGAAGCTAGTATTTGGGAAGGATTTTCTTGTTCAAAGTGGTCTTCTGGGTAAGCTATTTTTACCCAATACCCTTCAGGGTTGTGTTCTACGCTAAATACTTTTCCAGCAACTTTTTTTACGTGTGGGTACTTTCCCCAAATATCAAGGTCAGTCCATGTGCCTACACTTGATTCACTAGCAATTGCACCAAATGCTCTTTCAGGAGTTTCCCATTCAGGCACTTTTACCTTGAAAACAGCTATTACATCCTTATTATTGGGCTTGTAACCCAAGTTAACAAAATCTTCATATCCAGCCATTTATCCATCACCAGCGCAAAACCAATACTTCAAAAATAAGGAACTTGTTGTATAAATAGGTTAGCTTTGAAAAGCTCCTGCAAAAAAGTGCAAGGAGCTTATCTAAAAATCTGTCCGGGTTTTTGAGTCTATTGTGGAAGTTTTCCATCTCCCATTGCAGGAGTAACTAGTGCTCCAGCTGCAGCAGTGTAATAATCTTTAGCAAGGAACCCAAATATTCCAACAAAGAAGTTGTTTGGTATTTGTTTTATTGCTGTGTTAAACTCTTGCACACTTTCAATAAATCTTCCTCTTGCAGTTGTTATTCTGTTTTGTGTTCCTGCAACTTCATCCATTATTGCAACATATTGTTTGTTTGCTTGTAGAGTGGGATATGCTTCGTTTGTTGCTATTGCGCTGACAAAGTTTGCTAAGCTTTGATTCATTTCTAATCCAGCAGTATCTTTTTCATTTATACTTTTAGCATTAAGCCATTTTGTTCTTGCTTCTGTTACAGTTGTAACGTAATTTGTTTCAACTTTAACAGCACTAGACACTATTGTTGCTAAGTTTGGAATTAAATCTGCTTGTCTTTGGTACTGATTTTCAACTTCTGACCAAGAAGCATTAACTTTTTGATCAAGTGTTACTAGTGAATTGTAACTTCCAATAAATAGTATTGCTACAAATAAAATAAATACAATAATTATTCCTAAGATTCCTAATCCAATCCATTTTCCATCCATCAAAATTCCTCCAAGCCTACAATAATTAAATTTAAACATTTTTTAAACTCTACTTTTATCTTCCTGCTCCGCCACCACCAAAGCTTCCTCCACCACCAGAGAAACCTCCGCCTCCGCTAAATCCGCCACCGCCAGAAAAGCCCCCTCCCCATCCACCATAATAGCCACCGCTACCCCCCTTTATTCCAAGAAGCATCATCGCTTGTGAAAGACAAAATAAAAATGCAAACAACCCAATAACACCTAACTCCCCCACCATAATAAGTCCAAATGACAAGCATAACAAAATTCCAATCAATGACATAACCACTGCTGGAGCGGCAAGTACTTTTGATAAAGTCTTATGAGTTTCTTTTATTTTACTTGCAATAATAATCAAAACTAGTTGGAATACAAAAAGAATTATAATAACAAAAATTGCTGAAGTCCCCATACTTACAAACATGTCATGAGACATTATGCTAATCCCTCTCCCTGCATTACCCGATCTAACTTCATTCGCGTTTAATCTTATTTCATTTTCAATTGCATTGCAAAAATCAAGTATTCCTTTTTTTACGTTTCCACTGTCTCGTGCGGGAACATAATATTCATCAAGCATTCGGCCTAGTTTTGAATCCGGAAGTATTCCTTCTAACCCGTATCCTGTTGCAGTAAAGATTTTGTTTTCTTTTACTGCATAAAGTATTACTAGCCCATTATCGTTATCTTTTTTCCCAACTCCCCAAGCTTGACCTAATCTTGTTGCATATTCTTGCGGAGTTAAGTCTTCAACGCTTTGTACAATTACTAGAACCACTTCGGCAGTTGTATCGGTTTGGAGTTGACTAAATTTTGCGAGCACACCCCCTCTTTCTTCAGCACTCAAAAAATTAGCATAATCATTTACAAAAAATTCTTTAGTTGGAGAGGGAATGGTTGCAGCAAAATTAAAATTAAATAAAAGTAAAAACAATAAAACTACGAAAACAACAGAAATGATTTTTTTCATTTTTCCACTCGCACTAATTAGAATCTTGTTTTATTTAATACTTACCAAATTTCTTTGTTTTACCCCTAACAATCCTTAAATACTTCCAAAAGCAAATATCATATATGCCTAGAAGAACTGCTTGGAAAAAACAATCAAGAAGAGAAGTATTTTCTGTGAGGGCGAGCACCCCGCAGTTTAAAGCACCAGCAATCTTTTTGGCTACAACCGAAGCCATGCGAAATTTTGCAACTTCATCTACTGCTCAAAAAAGAGACTTTTTGATACAAAACTTGCCCGCATCAACTTCGGTTCTTCAAAAAATTACAAGCGAGAAAGGTGTTCCAAAAGAAAGTCTTAGAGATCCAAAAGTAGCAATAGGAGCCATTAATGACTTTACCCCAGCCCATGTTGTGAGCTTTACAAAAATGGTTGCTCGAAGTATTTTGTTAAAAGAAGTTACTGGACAAACTCCTTATTTCATAAAATTTTTTTCAAATTATTTACAGTCAAGAAATATCCCCGTGGATAAAAAAGTCCTTGCAGATGTTATCCCCATATTTTTTCTCACAAATCCAAAAAGTGTTGTAGGCGGAAAAATAAACTTTGCAGAATTTGAGAGAACTTATAT
>JBAYJX010000020.1:0-22905 GCA_041664905.1 archaeon
ATCGCTACAATCCGAATCTACAAAACAATCAACAGTTTGAATATCAGTATTCAAAATTGTCCATCTAACTAGTTTATCATTATCAAAAAGATTCCAATTTTTAAGAACCAAACTTACAGGAACATAACTTTTGTTAATATTAAAAACTAAAAACCCCTTAACTTTTTGCTGCGGACTTAATTTCTTCGTTGAAGGAAAATCATCAATACTTGAAGAAAAAATATAACCTGCTTCGGCAACATACTTATCCGCATCTTCTAATTGAACTTCACTTAGACTTGGTGTGTATACATCTTTAGTCCCATTATTCTCAAAAGACATTTCTAAATAATAATTCTTGTTATTTTGTCCATTAACCGAATAAGCATTTAACACTTTTACCATAACACCATCAATAGTTACTGGAGATCTGAGGTAACTTGCTTGAAAATCATTTTTTACAGTTGTTGTAGTTGTCCCATTAGAAATAGGCAAATTATTAGAGTCAATCCCGGCAATTTTATTAGACGAATCTTTTACTGAAGGAGTTGTTAATGCGACTAAAAAAGCAAGAATAACTATCAAAATGATAATTCCTACACAAACACCTATACAAATTCCGGCCCCAGTACCAATGCTTTTGAAAAAAGAGCTACCTGCCCCAGTTTTATCCTTTACTTCAACTGAAACACTTTTCACCAACAAACACCACAAATTATAGTGGTAACCCAGCTTTTTATATGTTACGCTGATGTTACTCTAGGTTTAATTCAAAGGTTACGCCATAAATTAATGGCAAACGATTATGAATTAGTAGCTTCAATACGGCGAAGTACAATAAAGAAAAAACTACTTGAACTACTTACCGAACCAAAAACAGCAACCGACCTAAAGAAAACACTGAATGTACACCGAGAAAGTATAAGTCGCGCCCTGCTTAGTTTAGAAAAACAAGGTCTTGTAGAATGCATGACCCCAACACAACCAAACTATCGATATTACAAAACAACCAAAATCGCAACCAATTTACTTAACAAATTCAAATAAAAAAAAGTTATTTAAAAAAAGTACAACCCAAATCATCAATATGAGATTAATATTATACCCTAATTAATCCTTTATTTATTTCTATCCAAACCACAATTATTTTTGCGAGTAAGTAGAGCCCAATTATGGCCATTATTAGAGACAAGATTAAGAGACCGCTTTCATTGGTGCCCGTACGTGCGGAGATGTAAGTAAAAAGGTCGTAAGAAGACATTGCTTTTGTTAATATAAAAATTAAAGCAATTATAAAAAATAAAATTGATTGTATAATTGTATTATTCAAATTGAACTTATGTACACTCATTGTTTCAGCAACAGATTTAATCGTCTCCGTATTGTCCACAATTCTAGCATAATCAATTTTTTCGTCTTTCCTTAATTCCGCCTTTATAAAATTAAATGCTTCAAGAAACTCTGGTTTATGTTTTGCCCAAGTTTTCTCAATAAACTTATCAAAATCCTTTTTGAAATCTTTTTTTATTATTAAAGGAACAATTACTCCGGCCACACCAAGGAATATCCCTAGGATGGTAACAAGAACAGTGAAGTCAGTTTTTTGTACTTCAACAACCCAGAATGCCGACATCCCGGCAATAATTGTAATTACCTTTAGACATTCCACTTTCTGACTAAAATCCCCAAACAATTCCATGCAGGATTATTAATACCTAGTATTTTTAAGCCTCATTTTAACCCAGGGCTTGCAAAAAGAGTGGTTTTACTATTATTGTATGAGAGCTTTTTAGATAAAGCAAATTTTTCAGTTTTTGTAATACACTTATTTCTTTACCTAATTTGAGATTAATTTAAATCCCCCGAGATTCCTAAAGAATATAGCTAGTTACTTTAGTAATTGGGCACATTCAAAATCAATTTTTCCTTCAGCCCTTGTACACATTAGATCTTGATTAAAGGTCTTCTGAATCAACTTTTCCCCAGTGTCAGGATTAATTGTTCCTGTACTGACCTCAGTAGTATAATATTCAACAACACAACCTTGATTTTGTATATTCCCCTTCACTACGGCCCTTGTTACGTTAGGTGTTGAAACATTTATTGAAAAGAAGGTCTTGTATTCAAAAGTACTTATTGTTTCTCTTGAATTAAAGGTGTATTCGCCAACTTGACAAATTTTTAACATCTCTGCAAAGCTAATTTGGGGTGCAACAGGATCTAAAATAGGCACAGTTTTATTTGAGTCCGATTCAATTTTAGCTGTAGGTTCATTGTTTTGCTCCGGAAGAGAATTAATCGTATTACGATCCAATGATGAAACAACATTATTTTTATTTTGAAGCAGACTTGCTTGAGGAGTTACAAATAAACTTGACCCTATAAAAAATAAAATTAAAATTATTATTAACCCAATCCCAATAAACAAAAAGGGAGATCTCTTAGAGATAAGCGAAGCAAATACTTTTAGCATTATTGAGAAAATTTTTAATGCACTGGCGAATAGTTTACCGATAAACAACATTATTCCCGGTAACGCCCCCCACTTTGCTAAAATAACAATAATACACAATCCTGCAAGAAAATAAAGCCCTAAACCAGAAACAAAAGTTTCAGGATTTTTGGTCATTAAATACCCAAAAAATATAAGAAACAATACAACTAGCCCAACCATTATTTCCTCAGGAATTTTTTGCTGTTTTGGATAGTAATGGTGCCCCGCACCCTTATCTGGGCCGCCCCAATCTCTCAAAGGTAATTTACCAATATTATTTCCATGTCTAAAAGGTAATTTTCTCATAAGCTCACTTTCTAAATATTACAACTTTAGGATGCTGCAATTTTATGCCCCGTTCCCATTCAGAATAAAGGCGCGCATTCGCTTTAACATTAAATAAAACTACTATTATTCCACCCTTAAAATGTTGATGATATCGAATTAATTTATCCGCCACAGTTTGTAAATCACAATGTTCAGTCGGACCTTTAACTTCAATAGCAATATCTTTAATCACAATATCCGGACGAGAACTTCCCCTCTGTTCTTCAATCTTTAAATCAGGAAACTCTCTTTGTAACCAACCAAATAACAAAAATTGGTAGGGTTGCTCATGACCCGCAACAACCTTTGGCTTAAAGTCTTTTATTTCTTGAACAACTTTATTAAACAAATCTGAATGTAGCGAAGAAAGATCTTTTTTTACTTTTTCACCACTCTTATTCCGCCCCCACAATTTATCATTAACTTCATCTCTTTCGTCTACAATACTCAAATATTCGTCTTTGAGTTCATAAATTCCAGGAATCCTGTGTCTTTCAGCAAAATCAAAAATCTCATTACCCGAGAGACTCGAACAAATATTAACCATTCTTTCAAAACGATCTGTTTTAGAAGTTGGGATATCTAGTTGATGCTCCCTCGCTAAAGAAATCAATTTCTCAGGATAAAATCGTCTCAAGGTCTTTTTTTTTATTTCTACAATAGCAAGATTTTTAGACAAATTATCCGCAGAATTCTCAATTTTTGATGCAACCTTTATCAAAAAGTCTGAAACGCCCATACTACTATAGAGGATTAAAGTAATTTAAACCTTGTCAAGACCCGGGGGTTGCAGAATTCTTGGTCAGTATAATACTTTATGGCTAAGTTTTAGATAAAACAAATTTTTAAGCTTCCTGTATTAGACTTAAATACAAACCAAAAAAATATTTATTTTTTAGAATAAACTAATGTTATTTTATCGGCTTTTTTTAAATAAATAGCATGAATTTTATTGAAATAATCTTCATTTTTTATCTTGTCAACTAAAAAAGACATTTGTATTTCATCAATCCCCGCCAAACCCCCATCAACAGCAAAAATTACATCATTTTCAGAATCAATAATTTGATGTTGTTCAACTTCATGAGCAAAATTAAATTCAAGTTCACTAGTAGTAGAAAAAGCCCCAGTTTCTTTAGTTTGCAATTCTGACTTAAGTCTTGGAGTAATAACTTCAACAAAATACGTCCCTTGCTTTTTATTAATCAACAAATCAAAACTTTTTCTTTGCTTTGTAATAGGCTCCGCAGTAAGTTTGTAACCCTTACTTCGAAAATAACTAGCAAATTCCAATTCAGATTTAAAACTAAAAAGATCATTTTTAATCCCATTAACCAACGCCTCTTTTCCATATATTGGTAACAATTCCCCACACAAAAAGTCCAACTTTTTTAACGTTTCTTTTTTAAAATCCCATTGATTTAATAAAGAATTTAAACCAATTAGATAGAGCAGATTTTTATCTTTTTTACCCTCCGATTTTGCATCAGCAAGTGCTTTTTTTATTTTAGCATACTCAATTTCATTACGATCAGGCAAAGCTAATAACCCATAAAAAGTCAACTCCTTATCAAAATCTTTATTTTGTAAATAAACAGATTTTGACAATTTTGGGAAAAGCTCAGTTATATTTCCAAAAAGATTCTTTAAATTTGGGTAATAATTTAAATTTTCATTTAATGCTTGCACAATACTAATTTTTTTAAATAACAGGTACTTAGCCCCATACCCAATTAATAAACCAATAAACACAGAAAACACCCCAAAGGCGAGTAAGAAAATATAAACTGCAACTTCAACAGGGACAATAAAAAACAAAATCATTACAAAGTTAACTAAATAAACAAAAACGGGTAAAAGAAAAATAATTTTTACTATTTTTTCTTTATAAATTTTTTCCGCAATAACCGCAAATATTGAAAATATTAATGCAGGGGTCAACGTCCCCCAAATTACAGTAAAATGATCAGACATCACAATTAACGTGCGATAACTCTCTGAAGAAACCAAATACACAATACCATTTGATTCATTTATAGAAAGAGCTTGCAAAACTGTCGAAACATTTGAAGAAACTAAGGTAAAACCAATCGTAGTCCCAGTCCAAATTATTGCAACAAACTCAAGAAGCTTTGAACAAAAACCAGCCTTAAAAAAAGATAAATCAAATATTTTTGATAAACTAAATTCATCAATTACAAACGGAATCTTTTCAGCATTTAGTTTTGTGAAGATATAAATAGAAACAAACACCACTATAATACAAAATAATACCACAAATAGCCAAAAATTTATCTCTATTACTTTACCCATCGCCTTCAAGGTAACGTCAGTTACTTCCCCCCTATATTCAATCAAAGCATGTTGATAATATTTTTCTAAAACAAGTGCCAACAATATTTTATTTTCTTGATTAATCAAATAATATTTCCTTTCTGAAACACCCACCAAATCATAAAGTCCGATTGATTGCTCAAGTTTTGATAAAGCATTAAGATAATCAGCTGAATTTAAGTTCCCATTCAAGGATACTTTAGAATCAAAATGGGCCGAAACTATTTCTCTTCCAATTTTTGAAGAAGACTCAAAAAGATTTAATTTGCTGATTACAAATATTTCCCCCAAAAAATTACTATCAAAAAAATACCTGCTATTTATTCTGGTCGAGATTTGATTAAACAAAATATCAAAATTTGTGTCAATCTCATAAATTAACGTTTGCCTATTTTTTGAAAAAACTGTATTCAAAGTTAAATCGCTTATTACAGGATTAATCAAATCTCTTCTTGCTAAACTGTAACAATTAAACGCATTATTAACATCCCAATAATCCAAACTACAAAACGTAGCACAATCAAGATGATTTTGAAGTCCGACCAATCTACACCCATCACCATAGTCTTCACAGTTTGAATCAAATGATTTTACATTATTAACTGCCACATCGCAGATTGCCTGAGAAAAAACAACCTCCGATAAAACAAAAAGAACTATTATCAATAAAAACAAAACACGAAATGCGATTCTCATATTACACCTAAGTATTGAATTAATTTAAAAATCAGTTGATTAACCCCCTGTTTCATCTAGCTAACAAACTAGATTAACATTTATTTAGTAACAGACTTTTTCTTTAAAACAATATCCAAAACGACGGCAACAATTATAGTGTGTAAAAGGAAACTCCACATTGTTTCGATAACCTGTATGATTTGCACATAAAACCCAGTTGGAGAATAAATTGATATGCTTGAAGAATAATAATTTTCAGCACTAAAAAATAAGTAGTCCATTTGATTCAAAGATGGAGTTGAATTTGAATCAAACCAAATGTACATGGCGCCAAACGCTAATATAAAAATAAATGACAACATTACATACGAAACTATTAATTTTGAAATTGAATTGCTACTAATGAACTTAAACCAGCTTTGTAACAAAAGTTGTGCAATTGTTCCAAACACCAAAAGCACCAAAATAGCCACAGTAATTAAAATTTCCCCATTTGTTGATGCAAGGTAGGCTATCCAAAAAAGAGCTGTAATTGCCACGGACCCCAATGAGCCAATTTTTTCAGATAAATCCTTGTTATCAAGCAAACTCTCTTTAACATAATATGCCTCAGAAAGTAAAACAAAAAGCAAAACTATAACATTCACAGTTTTTCCAAGGTTACAATTCCACACAATAAGAAAAACTATTGCAAAAAAAATAAAAAGTAAAAAAGGAAAATTTTTTGAAATAAAATTTTTAAAATTCTTAAGTGTGCTCACATAGACTAACTACAACAAACATTTTAAATTGCTTTTGACAATCCAAATATCACAGAATCCAAATCCCTTCCACTTAAGTGTACATACCGCGCAGCCATATCTGAGTTTTGTGTCCATCCAAAGAACATTTTTAATTGTGCTTCAGTTAGATGCTTTGCCAAGAAGGCTGCTCTTGAGTGACGAAATATATGCGGATTGCATCTTTTCTTTAGACCAACTAATTCAAAGTTTACTTGTAGGAGTTTGTTTACTGAAGAATATCCTATGTGATCAGTGTTGCTGTGTTCGCCTTGTTTTCTGAAGTTTCCTTTTCTTTCATTTGTTTTTACCCAAAGTTGTGATTCAGGATTATCCTTGAATGGATGTTTTAAGATCCATTCTTTTAGCGGAGCAACACTTTTAATTATTGGAATTCTTCTTTGACCAGTTTTACCATTAACAAGAATTGCTGAAACTGGTTCAGCAAAGGTTATGTGTTTGATTTTTAGTGAAAGGATTTCTCCTATCCTTGCCCCACTCTCATAAAGTAAGTGGATGAATGCTTTGTCCCTTACAAATTGGCAAGCGTTAATCACACTCGTTATTTCTTCTTCAGTTAGTAATTGTTCTGGGAGTATGTGGTTCTTGACATCCTTTGTTCTTATCCAAGCAACACAAACAGGATAATATTGGTCTTCTCCTAGGAGCCATTTGTAGAATCTTTTCAAGATGACTTTGAATTCTGTTTTACTCCAATCCGAGTAATCACTTAGTTCTATTTTTGAGAAGAGAATTAACATTTCTTTCTTTTCTGCTTCTCGGAAAATATGTCCGAGAAATTGCGATATCTTTCTTAGAACATAGATTTCTTTCTTCAACCTAATCGGTTTGATTCCTAGCGCCGTCATCCCGTAGATGAAGTCAGTTATATCTTGTTTGTTTTGCGGAATAATATTTGTATCGTTTTGTAGTTTTTCTAGTGCGCGTTTGAGTCCTTTCGTTGAGTTGTATAGGTCTTCAGAATTAGTTCGTAATCCAGAAGGCGTTAGCCTTCTAGTCACGGTGTAATCCCCCCTCCCAGACTTGCACCGGGGATATCTCGGTAACAGCACTTGCTGTGGTTACAGAAGTCGCCCATTTTCTTTTGGGCAACTTGCACTTTTCTTTTTTAAAAAGAAAAGGGCAGGTCTACAGCCGAGCGTTCTAGCTGCTGAACTAAGGGGGGATTGGAAGGCTTTGCTTTCCTTAAGTAAAGTGTTCTGGGAGTGTTTTTTAAAGCTTTTGAGTGGGTTAAAAAAAGCTGTTCAAGTAGAGTATTATTTCTTTTTTTAGTGGGTTTTTTGTTTTGAGGTTTTGCTATTTTTGAATTTTCTCTTTTAGTAGTTAGTTTTGCTATTACTATTGGCCAAATTATTGTTACAAATAGTCCTGATATAAAGAACATTACTTGGCTTAGTAGTCCGCTAGAAAAATAAGCTATTGCTCCGAGTATAGCTAGCAGTATTGTTCCAATAAATATTGCAACTATTGCTTGTTTTTTTGTTGCAGCTCTTTGTAAAATAGGGTTTACATGTCTTAGTATTGCGTATCCAGTAAAGTATCCAAATAGAGCATATGCTCCATAGAATTCTGATGGAACAAGTAAATCAAATAGTACTACAATTACAAGGAAAGCGACTACAAAGAATTCGTCTTTTATTTTTGAGATGTGAAAGTGCATTTTGCTTATTCTTGTTTCTAGTTTGAAAACAAATAATCCCAATATTGCGCCCAACAATAATCCAACTAATACATCGCTAAGGTAATGTAGTCCTAAATAAATTCTTGATACCCCTACAAATAAAGCAAGTGTAATAATTAAGTATTTCAAATTTTTTTTAATTTCTTTACTTACCCAAGCATATGCACTAAATGCCCCGGCAATGGTTGAGTGTCCTGAGGGCATTGAGTAACTTGTTTCGTTTCCCATTATTAGTATTCCTTCTGGCCTAGGGCGAGCTATCACCATTTTTAGTGCGCCGCTAACAAAACTAGTAAATAAAATTAATGATGCAACTGTGAAACTCTTTTTTTCTTTCCCTAACCAAAATAACCATGCTGCAATAAAGAACCATGGGCCAGGGTGACCAAGGTAGGTTATCCCTTTGAAAAGTAAATCAAGGAGTGGAAAAGAAAATGATTGAAGGAATTGATTTACCATTATTTCTTCAAAAACCATTTTTTTCATCAACCCTTAAATCAATCTTGCTTTTTTCAATGCTAGTTCTAAAAAAGAAGCAAATTTTCCAATATCACTTACTTGTTCAACTTTTCCTCTACCCGTGATGTGTGTTATTGTAACATGTTTTCCATCAGCACTATTAAGAACTAATTTACTTTGGGCATAGGGTCTTCCAGGAATAACAAATTCTCTTCCCTGAATAAAAGTAGCTAATGTTTTTTCTTGTTCTGCAATTGTAGCTTTTGCAACTTGTCTTTTCTTTGTTAGAACTTCTCTTTGCCCCATTTTGATGGCCATTTTTTTAGTTGCTGCGCTTGCATTAGCAGGCAATACAATTGATAACCCCGGTATTCGCATAGAGTTTGATGAAGAAATTACGCCTCTTTTTAATGCTGGAAAACGATAATCTTTTTTTCTATTCAAAACCACTCTACCACCAAAATATGTCCTAGATTTTGAGTCTTTATGCTTTTACTTCTTTTGGAACTTTTTTCTTTAGTCTTCCCATTCCAGGTATTTCTATTTGTGTGTAATCAATCATTAACCCACAAGATTTTAGTGCTTTTCTTGTCGCATAAACTTTACAAAATTCTCCAACTTCTTTTTGCTGGTTTTTTTGTAGTGTAGGAACTGCAGATATTTCGTTTATTACTTTTGATATTGTTCTTGTATTAATTTCTTCCATTGCGCGTACAGCATCACCCTTAACTAAACCAAGGTCAGTTAGTGCTTTGTCAAGTTTATCTAAAGCAACTTTTTTTCTTAAATTGAATTCTACTTTTGCATCAACACTATTAGTTAAACTAGATAAAAATTCAGCCACTGTTAATGGATCAGTTTTTTCAGTAATTGTTTGTTTTTTTACTGCTTTCCAATCATCATAATTTGCTACTAATTGAATACTTCCTTCCATTTGATACACCCCTAATTAACTTTTGATTACACTTACTTAATTGGGATTGATTTCCTTTAAAAGCATTCCCACAAAAGAGATTTTTAGTGTAAACACAAATGAAAAAAAGCGAATTGGTTTTAGATTTTAAACACAAGAAATATGGCTTCTTTGAAGATTCAAGTATTCAGGTTTGTGAGTGGAATAAAAAAGCTCTAAGAGGAGAAGGTAATTGTTACAAACAAGATTTTTACGGAGCAGATACTCTTTCTTGTCACCAAATCGCCCCCACTACTTTTTGGTGTAATAATGCTTGTGTTTTTTGTTGGCGACCAAAAGAACACATGGGTAGCACTCCGGATAAAAAAAATCAAGCTATTAATCCAAGTGAAATGATTAAAGGACTAATTGAGGAAAGAAAAAATTTAATTTCTGGTTTTGGTGGGCTAACTTGTGTTTCAAAAGAAAATTTTGCGCGTGCGCACAAGGCTCATCACTGGGCAATTTCTCTTAGCGGCGAACCAACATTATACAAAAAACTTCCCCAGCTTATTTCTCTTTTGAAGAAAAGAAGTGAAACAGAAACAGTTTTTTTGGTGAGTAATGGCCAAAACCCAGAAATGTTAATTAAATTAAAAAAATTAGATTCTCTTCCAACTCAACTCTATATTTCAATGGTTGGACCAAACGAAAGTGTTTGGAGAAGTATTACTTGTAATAAAGAAAAAAACGGTTGGAATAGTTACTTAAAATCCCTAGCACTCTTAGCTCTTCTTCCTTGCAGAACAGTGATAAGATTAACAGTAATTAAAGGACTTAATGATTCTGATGAATTAATCAGTGAGTTTGCTAGTGTTCTCGAAACAGTTAAACCCGATTTTGTTGAAATAAAATCCTACATGTGGTTAGGGCTTTCAAGACAACGATTGAAAGAAGAAAATACCCCTAGTTTTGAGTACACAAAAACTTTTGCAGAGAAAATTTTATCAAAAACCTCTTTGTTTAAGTTCGAAGCAGAAAAAGAGAACTCAAGAATTGTTTTACTAAAGAACAAGAACTCAAAATTTAAAACAAAGATAATTGACAGAAACTAAGGGTAAGACACTTTAATTTTTATATTTGAGTTGCCTTAAATATTTCATGATAAACAAGATTTATATCTTAGCACACCCTTTGTATACTCAAAATTATACTCGGGATAATCCTGATTACCCACGCCGTAGTTACGCAACTAAATCAGAAAAAACTATTACTAAAAATGAGCTCCACAACTATGGTTTAATGATACAAGAAGCAAAAAGAAATCCTAATGCAATATTACTTTTTGTTGAACTTGAGAATATTTTCCCTAATTCTACTTTTGCAAATGAGTACAAGAGATTAAGCAAGTATGCCCAAAAAGAACTTGCGGAAAGATTTTTACCAACCCCTGCTGCTTTTGGATATGGATTAAAAAATAGCTGGAACGTTTCTGAAGCAATTAGACTAACTACATTAAATCTAGGTAAAGTAAAATTTTCTTCCCCCGTTACAATAGAATATACTGGACAGCACCCGGAATATTGTGCAAAGAGGAGTGCCGAAAGAATTGGGGACATATTAGACGATAGAAGAATCCCAACTAACTTAAGAATTAGGAAAGGATCAAAAGGAATTCATGACTTAACCGAGCAATTACTTGAAGCTTCTGCTTTAAATAAAAAAAGACGTTTAACTAAGTTTTCCAACTGGAGAAGAAAAACTTTTGGAAAGAATCCTAGAAATGTCAAAAATGGAAGTGTAACCCAAAGAAGAGTTAGAAAGCACTAAAATAATCTGATTTTTCTCCAAAACTTCCTCAACTTTCCTTTTTCAGAAAGTATTTAAACCAAAAAACCATCTAATCTAGTATTGTTTTGTGTGGTTGGATGGCTAAAAAGAAGTCTAGCGAGTTAGATGAGTACGATGAGGATTATTCTCAGCAAGAAGTCCAAGTTCAACCGTTTCCGCTTAGAAAAATTGTTACGGGCGCAATAGTGGCCCTAGTAATAATAATAGTAATAGTATTACTATTCAATCTTTTAAGTCAATCAAATAACCCTTTAATTCGTGGTCCAAATGGCGAATTAATTAAATCAAATGTTACTATTTCAACTAACGGGCAAGTAATTGATTCTTTTTCAACTGATGGTAATACTCTTTCTTTTTCTGGTAATCCCCAGCAAACAATTAAAGGAAAAATTACTACTAATATTGCAACCACAGGAAAGAAAACCACTAAAATTATTATAAAAAAATCTGACGGATCAAGTATTACTGTGAAAACTAATCCAGAAGATGTTTATCTTGATGAAAATGGGGTTTTGCATTTTTCAGTTAATCCTATAGCTGATTTTGGACTTGAGGGTTATTATGATGAGAATACTGGGGAATTTGTTTTTAATGAAAATGAAACTCTTGGTTTAACTTTTGAATTTGTAATTACTGATGAAGAAACAAAGGAAGACACAATAATCGATATCCCTGTTAATTATTCTTTTGTAGAATTTACTACTACTGGCTGTATTGGTTTAAACAGAAATTTTGTTTCAGAAACTACGCATTATGGTACTTTGGAATTAAACTCAAAGATGCAAATCTTGTGTGATTCTTCTTCTGATTTAACTGCAAGTGTTGAGTGGAATGGTGAACAAGCAGGAAATGTTGAAGTGAGTTTTGATAATTACAAAAGTGCTTTAGTGCTTTCTTCATATGAAAGGAGAGCAATGATTACTCCAACAGAAGGAGAGTATGAATTAAAAATTGTTTTTACTCCGTTTAAAGAATTTGCTGGGAAAAAAAGTAGTTTTAAAGTTAATTTTTCTCAAGGGCCAACTAAAACAGCAATTGAGTTTGATACAGCAATAGATAATTTAGAACAATGTGTTAAAGTTTCTCCGGACAATTTAACAATTCCATCAAACTCAGATTCAACTACTTTCAAGATTGATGTTTCGGAGTGTTATTCTCCCTCAGTTAACTTTGCTTTGTGTAGTAATAATGAGAATTGTGCTGGCGGAAGCGAGGGAGGAGTTTCTCTTTCAGAAAATACTTTTTCTCTTAGCCCCAAAGGTAATTCTTCAAAAACAATTACAGTTTCTAGAAAAAATATTTCTGGAGCTTATGGAATTCCAATTCAAGCAAAAGTTTATGGAGCTGATACTGTTTTGATTGATGAAAAACTTTTGATAGTTCAACCAAAGCCTCAAGAAAATATTATTCCAGATAAATTTGTTGTTTCTTTACTTGGTGGCGCTCGCGATTCCATTCGAGTAAAAAATAATACTCTTGCAGAGGATGTTGAAATTAATTCTAGTATTTGTTCGCTTTACAAGAGTTCTCAAGGAATTAAAGGAGATACTTCGGTAGGCGCAGGAGTTACTGCTTATGCGGGTTTAGGATCTTCTTGGTGGCGAGACCTTGCAACTAATTATGATAGATATTCAGGTAGTGGAAAATACCAAGCAGCTCTAGTGAATACTCTTAGTGCAATGGATAATATTAGGAGAACTACCCAACTTGCTTCTAGAGAAAAGAATACTCAAATAAAACAAGCTTATTTGTATGGTCCTGATTTGTTAAGGAGTTCTAACTCAGCTAGTAAATCTGCACAAGATACTCTTGATCTTGCAACTGATTTGAAAAGTACTTCTGACGAATATAATAAATTCAAAAATGCGGATGTTGGAATTGCTTACACTAAATTTGCTATGAGCGCAGCTAGTTTTGCAACTAGCGCAACAGTTAATTGTGGTTTATCAACTACTGCAGCAAGTGCAACGAGCACTTATGCAGGAGTAGCAGCTTCTTGTCCAGCGGCTTTGCCCGCAGCTACTGCTGCATCAACAAGTGAAGCTACAGCAGTGGGAATTGGTTGTGGTACTCTTGTTGTTGGGGCAACAGGAATTTATCAATCAGTTCAGGCAATGGCTACTCCTTTGCCAGATATTAGTCCTGGTGCAGCTCACCAGTTCAATAAAGAAGTTGTTGATTTAACTGTTCAAATAAATAAATCTACTTTGAAAGTAAAAGAATATTTGGATTTAGCTTTGCAATTTGCTTCAATTGATTCTTTTTCAAATGCTTCAACTAATGATGCTAAAGCAATGGAGTATTTAGAACTCGCAAAAACAGAAAATAAAAAAGTTCTCGAGTTAACTACAACAGCTAAAGAAAAAATATTAAGTGCTGATAATGAACTCACTACTTTAATTCAACAAGAACAAAGTGATTTAGCTACAGCTGCCGCTTATGCAGGAATGGGTTTAGAAGCAATTACTCTTCTTGATGGTTGCACAACTGGATTACTTTCTGTAGAAACAAGTGCTACAAATGCAGAAACCAGTCTTGGTTTATCAGGAAGCGCAGCAGTTGCTTCATGTAATATTTATACTCCTGGTTGTTGTGCAACTGTTACAGCTGTTACCCCTGCGGGAGCTGCAGTAGCAAATCAGTTATCAGCATTAGCTGCTACCTCCCCAGTTCTCTTAGGAATGGGTGCTGCTTCAATTGGAATGACTGGTTATGAAACTATTCGCTCAACTAAGCTTCCAGAGATTGCTAAAAAAACAAGTGAAACTCGTAATGCTAACTCTAATACTGTTCAAAAAATTAATGAATTGTATTTGAATGCTGCAGGACTTGATAGTATAATTGACGCTGCAATTGATTCTGCTAATTGGTTAACTGATCAAGAAAAGAAAGGAAGTGATGCTTCAACTTATACAAACGAATCAATTGTGAATCTTGAAGGCAGTTTTAATAAAAAGCGTTTAATCGGAGTAGTTGGTTCAGCAATTATTGGTGGTTTTGTTAGTGGGGCTTATGAGGGTGGAGTTTATTCGTCAAAGAAAGTCCTTGCTTCAAATATTGCTTCTCCGCTTAGAAGCGCAAGTGCGGTTAAAGAAAAGAAAATTTTGTTTGCCGATGAACTTGCTCAAGATTTTGTAGCTGACCCAGTTACAGACCTTTCTGCATCAAGTAGTGTTTCAGAAGAAAATAATTCTGATTTACTTGAAGATTGTGAAAATAAAGTGCGTTTGACTCTTCCCGATTATATAATTAATTTGGTTCATGATGGTAAACAAATTAATGTTACTAATAGTAGTGTTATTGCTAATTGGGATTTTTCTGATTCCCAAGTGTTTGATGTGTTTGAGAGTCAAGAAGTAGGAGTTATTTTTGGAAGTAATGGCCTAAGAACAAATTCATATGGAATAGTAGAGTTTAATGTTGAGAAACATGTTCATGCTTCTCCAACAGAACCAAATTCCACATTTGGCCCATTTAATATTCCCGATAGTGGAGTTGAGCAAGTAGTAGTTAAGTATCATTTCAAGTTTAATTCAGAACCAAGAACAGGAAATAATTTTGTTTCTTTTAAAAACAATGATTGTAGTAATGGTTTATTTTTAGGAAAAACTGGGAGCACAAACTTGCCGAAAGTAATTCTTTCTTGGGATTGGAATAGTGTACGAGGAATTGGAAACTTTTCTGGTTCAAGTGATTCATATCGTACGCTTAGAAGTGCTTCAGTTGGAGCAGGCACAAGTGAGGAACCATATTTAGATGCTTCTCAGTTAGCAATTCTTTTGAGCAAAAAAATTGGGGCACTCAGTAATTTTTTAGATAGTGTTTCTCCTACTTGTCCATTAAACCCAGCAAAACAAATTTTAGAAGTAGTAAGACCAAATATTACTGACCCAAGCACTAATCAAATTTATTCTGGTGAAGATTTAGATCAACAAGAAACTTGTTATTTACCATTAACAACAAAAACATATGATGGCAAACCTGCTTTGTATTATTTCGTAGAAGATAAGCCGCTAACATTAATGGAAGAGTGGTTTAGTGATACGCAAAGATTAAACAATGCGGAAGAATTAACAAATTTAATTGATTTTAATGTGAACCTCATGAGAGACGGATATGGTTCTGATTTCCAATATGATTTTACTAATTCTTATTCAAGAACAATGCTTAAAGCAGGTCCTTCTTTTTTAGACCCTAGTTCTGGTGCAAAAAAATATTTGCAAGACACTGATTTTGCTTATTTTAGTTCTCAAGCAAATTTTTTGAAAATGAATCAAAAATGGACTTTGCCTGATGCAGGAAAATATAGGGTACGCTTGCTTGTGGATTTTAGAGGACTCCCCAAACTCTTTAATGGTTCTGCTCCTTCAGCAAAAATAATTGCTGATATTTATTTGGTTGAACCAGTAAACAATAATTATAGTCCACTATACTATACCCCAATTGATGGTTTTGTTGGATTAAATGCCTCAAATAATAGACGAAGTTATGGTTCTAGTGCTACCCAAGAATTTTCAATTGCAAAGAACGAAGGGGTAATTCTTGATCCTGATCAAAAAGAAGCGCTTGTTAGAATATCTGCATCAAAAAACAATAATTTTTTCTTACTAAATTCTATTCCTTCTCTAAGAAGCAAAATACTTGACTTTACTTTTAATTTTAATTCACGAACTGGAGTAGATTCTAATTCAAAAATATTTTTTACTCCAACAGTTGCTACTCCGCTACTCTTTGAACTTTGGGGAATAACTGGAACCCAAACCGATTTCTTTTACACAATAAAAAAAGATAATCAAATTATTGATTCGGATTTAAGTAATTTGTTTTTGCTTTCTAGTGTTGGAGATTGTTCAGATTTAGCCGGAAAGCTTTTATCAAATTATTTCAAAAAAGCTCCGGATAATAAGAATGGAAAAACTTATGGAGTGCTTCTTCCAGCAGCAATTACTCAAGGAGTAACTTTTTTGAAAACTGTTGCATATTCACCAATCACAGATAGTTATGGTTTAGTTAAACCAGCTATTGGAAAAGTTTATAGTAGCAATGATTTGGCAGGAATGAATAATCCAATTTCACTCAATGGAATAAGTACAATGGTTTCAAATGATGCGCAAGCAAACTCAGTTGTTGATTCATTATATAATACATTAAACGGAATTAATAGTAGAAATATTTGTGTAACAAGCCTTGGAAACAGAGAAATATTTTGGTGGCCAGAAGACACACTTTTTAATAAAACTGGTGCTGAAGGAAGTAGTATTTCAACAAAAGAAAATGAGGCTAGTGCGCTTTGCAATAAAGTTTCTTAGCAATAACAAAATAAGTTAATAAAAATTAAAAAATAAGAATTTACTTTTTCATTATTAAGTATATTCCGCTTGCAACTAGTACAAATGCTATGAATATGCTGAATTGTCTGTCAAAGAACTGAAATTCTAGCATTTCAAGTCCGGATAGTAAGAATATTACTGCTGCAGCAATTGCAACTATTCCCCATTGAAGGTCTTTTTCACCCATTTACTCACCTTAAACTAAACTATTCTAACCTAGCTCTATATACTAAACTCCCCACAAAACCTTATAAAAAGCTTTCTTTCACGGGAATAAGTTACTTTGCGAATGGTTTTTCGCCGGCAAACCGCTAAGGATACCTTTAAAAGCCCCTGATTACAAAAATATGTTAGAAAAGCAGTGAACTTCAAGCCTAATTCTTAACGAAAAAGTCTTGTTTTTTATCTAGCTTTTTGTAAATTCAAGGTGGAATATAAATGGATAATAATAGAAGATTTGGAAATAGTAGACCTAGTTTTGGTGGTCCAAGAGAAATGCATAAGGCAACATGCTCAGATTGCGGAACAGAAACAGAAGTTCCCTTCAAACCAATTGAAGGAAGACCTGTGTACTGCAGAGATTGTTACCAGAAGCACAAGAACGACAGACCAAGTAGACCTAGCTTTAGAAGAGCACCTTCTGAAGGCGGAAACGATTCTGACGATTCTCAAGAAGAGTAAAATAATTGTTTTTAACTAGAAAGTGGGCGAACTAAAAAATTCGCCCCATCTTTTTTTTAATTTTTTAAATAATTTCCTTCTGGAAAGAAGATTCAATAACAAACAACTGAACTAGACTAAAAAGAATTAGTTATTGAGGGTGCTTTCTCAGCCATTCTTTAAAGCCCTGCATATTTCTCCTAATCGCCAATTTTTTCTTTGCCACCCTTGTATTTCTTAACTTTACTTTTTCTCTTTTCGCAAGAACTTTAGCCCGATCTTTTTTAATCCACGCAAGCATATTGCTTCTTGCTTGTTTATGTGCATAACGCGCCTGTGCCAGACTCATGCCGCCCTCACGAGCAACCATCCTAACTATTCGTTCTACTTGTTCTGGTTTTTCCCCTTTCCACTTAGCAATCACACGCGGGCTTTCGCCCATACAATACATATGGAAAATACTTTCATTAAATGAACGCATAGTTATAACATCAAGAGGAAGCCTATTTTTTCTAGTCCTAATATTATACACTTTTTTTGACTGCAAATTAAGATGTTTTACTACTGTAGGATAACCCATAAAACCAGTTAACTTAGTACTTTGAAATATTTAAACTTGGCGAAAAAAGTAGAATCAATAATTTGCACTTAATTTTTTATTTTCCTTTTGCTTCTTTGTTTTAAAAGTAGTTTTGCTTTTGCTTCTCTTTCTTTTGTAACTTGTGCAATTTCACGAACTGCGCTTTGTCTTCTTGAAACTAAATGTGGGTGCTTTTTAAGTGTCTTAGCAAACACTGTCGCTTGCTCTGCATCATACCCCAAACTTCTTGCAGCAGAACGATACTTAACTAAAAGAGGAACTTTTTCTCCACCAGTAAAAGGAACGCTTCTTCTCGACCAAGGCCACTTAACCATAAACTACACTAAAGAAAAAGAAGTATATTAAGTTAATTAAAAAAAGCCTCTGGTGGAAGCTTTACCCGCCAATTATACGTGGCTCCTTAATACCAATTCAATACATAGTGTATGCTTAGCTCATTTTAAAAAAGCATCATCGGAACCAAAGTAACAACAACTATTAACTGCTAGAATTGCAAGGACCCATTTAAATTGTTAAAAACGAATTCCTAATAATCCGCCCTGCTCTGACGAATCAAAAAGCTTCAATCTCACAAAAGAATCAAATTTGAATTCAGGCGAGAAATAAGAAAGAGGAACAAGGTCAGAATTCAATAAACAAATATATTGGATTCCTTTTTCAGTAGCTTTTTTTGCCGCCAATTCTATTGAAGATGCTATTTGTCTACTATCAACGCCCTCAAAAATAGTACTGTCGTGCAGTAAAAATCTCGGACTCTCTTTTCTATCGGCCCAAAGTTCCATAAGCATCAAATCATAACAGAATATTTTCATTAAAGTAATACCGCTGCTAGTGGATCTTTCAATTTTAACATCAAACGTGTATCCCGAATCCGCAACCCCGATTGTTAGAAGCCCCGATGCATCATACAAAGCTTTCGAATTTGAATTAAATAGCGAGATGGCTTTATCCTTCTTTTCACTTTGTTCCATTAAGCTAAGATCAGCTTTTTGTTTAAGTGTCTGTAACTCAATTATCAAGTCCCTACTGCCCGATTTTATTTTTCTCCAGTTGGCCAACTTAGTCTCAATTTCATTAAGTTTTGCAACATTATCATTATGTAACGCAGTAATGCTAGTGTATTCATCTAACGCTTTGTGAGTTTGCAAGGTGTACATTATTTCAGCACGTTTATCCGTCAACCCCTTGATTTTAAAATCAAAATCCTCAATTTTTTTCTTCAGCCCGTTAATTTCTATTTCTAAAAATCTTGAGCGATTTTCAATTAATTTCTTATTAAAATCTAAAACATCTTTAAGCTCTCTTTTTACTACTTCGGGCATAACAATTTTTGCTTCTTCATACGCGGCTATTATGGCTTCAGGATTCGCTCCTGCTTCAACCTTTAGACTGCTTTCATATTGATCAACATTCATTTTACTTAAAGTGCAAAGGTCAACAAGTTCATGAATTTTCTTTGTAAGAGCGTTTGATTCATCTTCCAAATGTTTATACTGCGGGTGAATTTTAAAAGATGCTAATTCATCTTTTTCCTTATTAACCTGTTCTTGTAAATTAACCTTAATGGCCTGTAGCTCTGCATCATCACCAATCAAATCTGAAAAAAAACCTTGGCTTAAACTTTTTTTCAACTGATCATAAAATTTCTGCTTGTCTTTTATCAATTGAAATTGTCTTGCAAAACTCCAATTAAGTCCTAAGAGAAACAAATTATTTACCTGCAAGTCCCAATTAGCTTGCTCAGAGCACTGTTTAAATGGACTTAAAAAAGAACCTTCAGTTGTTTGTCTTCTACGAACAAAATAAGAAACTAGACTTCTAAAAGAAGGATTATACTTATCTTCTTCAAATGTAATTGGAAGTGCAAACATCAGCGCGCCCAAAACACTTTTCCAATCCTCGTTCTTTAAAAATTGCTTGTCCGAGTCTTTAAGTTTAGTCGGTTTTATTTCCCATCCTGAACAGTCCCCCACAATATAAACCTTTTTGCTATCAAAAGTGTTTCTACTCACAACATACCTTCTACCACTAAGCTCCAAATCTAGGTTAAACGTCCAACCATCAAGATGCGGATCAGATAAGGTCTCGCCTTTTTCTCCACCAAGACAAAAGTGAATTATTTCGATTAAAGTTGATTTACCCAACCCATTTCTTGTTTCTTTTGGACCCGATTTTTCACTTTTTTCAGCCAAAATTACATTTAGCCCCGGTTTGAAATTTATAGTTTTAAATGTAGCTTTATCACAACTAACAGAATATATCATTCACTCACCTTACTAATCAGGCCTGCTTTTAATTCAATTGCACCTAATAAATATAAAAATGCTAACCCCAATGTAAATCGCTCAAAATTTGATATGCTAGGCGCACCCCTCACTTTTTCCCACAGCATAGACACAGTTTGGCTTCGACCTAAATTGTTCAAAAGGATGGCGCCAATCCCAAGCATTGAATTGTCCAAGGTATTGTGTTTAGATGGAAGAATCATTTTTCAAACACCTCACACTTCTCAAATAAATACACCACCACTGTTGCGCCTGCCGCGCGGTATACAAATTCGGGGTTTCCATTTGCCGCAAATTCAATCAATGCATTGAACAATTCATCACCATAAAATTTATCAATATTCTTTAATTGATTATATTCTGAGATAAACCCATTTTTTAATTTTTCTGCGAATGCCAAATCCGGATGCTTACTAATGAATTGCTGTACCTCCTCAACCCGGGTCAAACTTTGCGTAATGAGACCCTCAATAGCTGGCGAAAAAGAATTCCGTTTTATTTTATCGGCCAGATACAAAAGATCATAGGATACTTGGGTTGGAGGCGAAACAGAAACTAAATGTTTTGTTATTTCCTGAAGCTCCTTAAATGAAATTTTGTTTAGACTTTTGCTAGTTGATACTCTAACCCAGTCAATATGCTCCTTCTTTATTTTCAATAGAACTTCTACAGAATATTTATCCACTAATTGATCAATATCTTTGTGGCAATTAGCACAAACAAGGATAATATTTTCATGCGATCTTCTTTCATCATTTGTCATAGTTGCATCAAAACGCGCGGCACTCTCTCGTTCTCCTTTGATATGGGCTAATTCAGCCTTGTTTCCCGCATACGAATCCGCATGAATAATGAGTTCAGTTTTGCATATAGAACAATGGTTATCACTCTCAGCAAATAGTATTTTAGTGTCCCTCGGAGTTGGTTCATTAGTCATGTTTGCACCTTAACTGATAACAACGACCTACCTTTTTAATTTATCTTTAAGTTTCTCAAGAACATTGACTTGGTACAACTATTACAATCGTTTTATTTAGTTTGGTTGAATACATAGGAGTTAGGATTTTTTTCCTATTTGAGGCAAAAACTCACAACAAGTTGAACTTATCAAGAGCAAAAGACGCGGGGTACTTCTGCCTTGCACGAGAATATACCCCGCCGTAGATTAGTTGCTCAAATGCCGAGAGGTCTGCAGACCTAAAGTTAAATTGCTTATCAAAAGCCAATGCTGCAAGTATTCCCGGATACAAAAGACACACTTTGTAACATGCTTTGGAAGTATTTTCATTTACCCAAATCAAGCTCAGGTTTTCGCAGGCATTGATTAATTTTAGAAGCTCTTCAGACGATTTAGAATATTGAAATTTTAATTCACACACCTCGTTTTCATCTGTTCCAATAACATGGGCGCCCAAGTCATTAACTATAAACTCATTCCTTCGGGTTCGTTCAAATAATTTACCAAGTAAAATAATGAATTTTTTTTCTTCAGCATTCATATCCTTTGAAAGATGGCTTTCTATTATAGCCATATCTCTTTTGAGGTTATCTTGTAATATTTCTTCAAGTAGTTTCTCTTTATCTATGAGAATTAGATTTGGGTCCTTCAAAGTTTGTTCAAACTGTGTGACCAAAGTAGAGAATTCAATAGATATTTCCTTAAACGGCAATTCAAGATTCATACTTGTCATAGCTATTTCTTTAGGCAATAGTTTTCGCAAAGCTTCTTCTTTTTGGGCGAATAATTCTACTTCTTTAGGTTTAATGTAGCCAAAATTGCTTATTAACAGACGTAAGTCTTGAAAAAATTCTGGGACAATCAAGTCTATTTGGGCATATTTTTCCTGTAACCGCGATACACAAGCACCTATTTCCTGTGAAGAAACTTTTTTTTGATGTAAGACATCTCTTTCTTGTTTGTTAAGAAGCTCAAAGCGCTTTTTCTTTTCATTTTTATCTTCTGTCATTAACACTATGGATGCAATACATATTATATGTTTACCATTATTGTAAACTTGGCTTGTAATTAGTGGAATCACACCGTGTATACCAGATAACTTCAAGGAGGTATTTTAATGGAAGTTTGTAAAGAGTGCGGTCGTCCGAAACTATCTCAAGAAGAACTTGAGAAGATTTTGACAAACCCATATCTGGTAGCAATATCAGATAAAAAATTCTTAGACTATTTGGGGGGTGTGGAGCATGGCCAAAAAGTTTAAGGCAGTCACAATAACATTACCAGAAGAAACTATTGTGCAGTTCAAAGATTTCTGTAGCAAGAATCAGCTACCATTTTCAAGATTTCTTTGTTATGCCGGAATTCGATTCATCGAGAAAGAAAACCAAACAGAGGTGCCAAAACATGACTGAAAATGAACTAAAGGACACAGTAGATATTCCGATGTTTGTTTTTACTTCCCCATATACTACAATTGTAGAATATCTTTTGGAAGACAAACGAGCCAGAGAAATAGCAATATTGTGCAAAATAAGCGAACAGAACCTAAACTCCAAGATAAAACGACTTGAGGAGG
>JBAYJX010000021.1:0-21236 GCA_041664905.1 archaeon
AGTTCTAACAAAATCAGAAGCAGCCCCAATCAACAACTGAACCGAACGCAAATCACTAACAGAAACACTCGAATCCCAAACAAAAGAAAAACCAGAACCAATAGAATCCGACGGACAAACCAAAGAAACCACACCAACAGAAATCGACCCAACTTGAACATCACTAACAACATTATCAAAAACAGAATTTACAACATTTAAATCAGAAATATTTCCAACAACAGAATTCGCTAAATTAGAATCAGAAACACTTTCCAAAACAACTACATTAGAATCAACTGAAGAATTTACATAAACAACAGAATTATTCAAATCCACATTTGAAACATTAGAATCAACCACAGTTTCAACTAATTGCGAATTAACATCAGCTCCAACCTCAACACTTACTGAATTAGTGTCAACCGCAGTTTCTTCAACAACACTCGCACTCTCTTCAACTGTATCAGTACTTTCAGTTAAAGGTAAACTTGTTCCACGAGTAGTACTACCTCGAAGCGGATTTGCGTTCCAATAAATTACAAGACCCGTACTAGCAATAGCATTATTAGTAGTCACATAAACACTTGACCCACTATTCCAAGCCCACGCATAACCACTCATTTTCGGTAGTTTACTTAAAACATTCCCATCAATTCCTGAAACAAAATTCCAACCAGGCAATAATTCAAGAGTTACTCCTGTAGCCAATTCTTTCTTTGCGCCAAAATTAAAGTTACAATCATTCAAAGCATACAACCAATAAGACCTTCCAGATTGCATTAAAGAAGCCAACTTATACTGTGTCCTTGTCGCATCCCATTCCCAAACATAAGACATAATATTACAATCCGATTGAACCTCACTCACACTAATTGTTCCAACAATCGGAAAGCCAACCAAATTCCAACCCTTAACTAACTTTAAATTTGAAACAGAATTAATTGTCAAATTTACTAACTCTTTTTTACATTCCCCATTTAAGCAACCTAATGAACAATCAATGCCATTAATTTCAATCGTTGGAGTACTATAACATGCGCCCACAAAACAGCCTCTTGAAGTAATTATTCTTGTACTTTCTAATTTATTTCCATTACAAACTGGTGCACTCCAATCACCAACTAAATTATTTCCACAATTTTCAAACAAATTAAAATTTTCATTGTGAGAACAAATCGCATCTATTGTTCCTGGATTAACACAAGTATAAGCTAAAACATTTTGGTAAACATTTCCATTCTGACAAATTTTTGTACTACTATCTGCCCCACAATCAGAATTTTTGTAACACTTTATTGGACCACGAGAAAATTCTTGTTGCAACATATAGTAGGCTTGTCTTGGAGTCATTAAATCTATCCCGCCAGTTGGATTTATCCCTATTCTTACTACCCCCCACCATTCTTCATTTGCATAACCATCAGGATGAGTTGTAGTTGGATATCCGCCATTATCTTGTTGTGAAGCTCCACCACTTTTCCACCATTCATCACAATACTCCATTAAACTTCCGCCAATAGTATAAGCCGAAGCTTCTATTTCTCTCCACTCGGCTTTTATCCAATTAGCTTGAGTAATTTCATACTCAGTTTTTGAATTATTATCAAAAGCATCAATCCCATATTCAGTAATCAAAAGAGGTTTTTCTGTTTTTGTTGAAAATAAATTAAACCAATCTCCAAAAGTCAGACCAGGATAATTGTTTAGACCCCAAATATCAACAAAAGGAATACTTTGGTCATCACTCCCCCCCACAGAACTTCCAACACTATTAAACTGCCCGGGCATTTCAAGTGAAACTGCCACAACCGGATGATAAGAATCCCCTTCAATTAAATATGCATTTTTTGCCATTTCATTTACTAAAGAAAAATATGCGGCGTGTTTTTGACTACTACTTGATCCATAAAAATAATTTTCTTCGTTGCCAATCGCCCAAACAAGTACTGCCGGATAATTCTTGTACAATTTTACATAATTATTAAAGTCAGTTAAAATTGCTTGGCGAGTAACCACGTTTTGATAATCTTTTTCCGGACCCATCCAATAACCCATTATTATTCGAATTGGAGAAACCCCATTATTCCAAGCATCTGTCAAAAAACTAGCACTATTTACTTTACCCCAAGTTCTAATTGAATTTGCATTCATTGCCCTAATTAAGGGGAAATCTCTTGCTCGTAAATCAGAATGAATTGTTACATCATACCCATAATCAGGACTATTTCCAATTGGAGTAGGTGCATAACCTACCGCTTTAACTGTAAATTGATTTCCATCAACAAAAAGTTTTCTTCCAATAACTGCAACAGGCCCAGTACTTTGGGGCTTAGAATTACACTTACCCAAACTACACCCAAACATACATTCTCGCTTTAATTTTGCTTGAGTAGTGTTTGAACAAGTCGCATTGTATTCCCCAGGATTATTACAAGTAAAAATTTTGTAATTCTGATAAACTTGATTACTTTGGCAAAATTCTTGATCAACAAACCCATCTACCCCACAGTCAGTGTTTGAATAGCAAGCACTAGCATCCAAACCCGGTTTAAAGAAAATTGAATTATCTGAATAATAAGGATTATCGATTCTACTTAGTAAATCAGCAAAAAACACTCTATTCACTCGCAAATTAGTTCCATTATCAATAGGGACAAGCTCCACTATCCCCCTAGTAATTAAATCTCCTTCAACATGACCGCTTTGAATTGAATAAACTGAGGAAGCATAAATTTTTCCATTTTTTCCAAAAGTTATTGATCTTGCACCAGGAAGACTAAAATAATTCTTTTTAGCAAAAGTGTTGCCATCAAGAATTAATATTCCCCCTTTACCATACCACGTGTTTCCAAAAAAACCTGCATAAACTGTTCCATTGGGAGCAGCAATAACGTCCCCAGCGTAATCACCCAGCGAAGTATACTCGGCTAAAATCGAAAGATCTGATACGCGATAAATTTTAGTTGAACCAGACGCCCAAGCAAAACTTGAAACAAATAAATTTGATCCAGAATAATCTCCAACACAAAAATCAGTTCCCCAAGGATTACTTCCTTTATTTACTAAAGTATTTGTTGCGGTTTCTAAATAACCATTATTAACAAAAAGCCTAGAATCATTCCCACTAATACAATAAGGTGAACCAGAAACAGAATTATTTATCACTTCATTTGTTTGAATATTTAATTTATTATTACCATAAAAAACATAATGCCCATCATTTGAGAAAACTAGCCTTTGCCCATAATAATTTGGAATTGTTTTCCCGTTAGGCTGATTAGTGATGGTGGAATATCTAGTACCATCATAAAGGAATAATTCAGAACCATCCTTAGAAATACCAACTATTGTTTTCATTCCGGCAATTGTATTTTTATTTATTACCCCAATCAAGTCATTTTGTCTTGTATCAATTACAAGAATTGCATATTTTAGAGTTACTCCAGAAATAAGATATTCAATATTTGCGTAAATTAATTCAGAATCTTGTGTAGAGTAGTTTGGATCATAATTTACTTGTTTTGTAAAAATATATTGGGCCCCATTAAAATCAGTAACTTTTACTTGAATATTGTTTAATCCCTGGTTAAGCGTTATTACATTAAAAACATCTTGGGTAACTGAATCAAAAAAAGTATTAACATCATTTATTAAAACATTTTTTGTGGTTTGTGGAATTTTGAATGAAACAGGGTACAATTGAATATTGGTTTGGATTATAGTAGAAGACCTAGTAGGGGTTGTGCTCGCAAAAACAGTTGACAAAAATAACACTAAAACTAAAATACACACTAAAACCAAGAATAAACTACTACTTACAAATAATAACTTATTTTGGTTAAACAATCCCATTATTCTTGCCCCTATATTTATACTTCAAAACAGAACCAATAAAAAACGAATTGTTTGTTCACGTTAAAAAATTAATTTTGAAAAAACCATTTTTTAGTATGATTTAAGAATCCGCCTGAATGTTAATTTGTTATGGCCCTACACATCAAAAATCTTTCAATTACTATCGGAAAGAACGATATTTTGCTTGACGAAAGTGTAGGAATTGAGGACGGCGCAAAAGTTGGTTTAATTGGAAGAAATGGGGTAGGAAAAACAACTTTACTCAAAGCGATTTTGGGAAAAATAGATTACAACGGCAACATTAAATTTAATGGAAAAGCCGCTTATTTTTCTCAACACATAGATTTAGATTTAACAAAAACTGTTCGACAAACAATTGGAGAAACTGCGACAATCCATCACCAAAATGAATTTGAAAAAGAATTAAAAGAAATTGAAACTCTCTTAATGAGTCCTGCTGTTCACCAAAATCACGACCAATTAACTAAACTAACAGAAAAATATGTTGAACTACAAACAGAAATTGCTAAACAACAAAACACTCAACCAACAAGCAAGATAAAATCAGTTGTAAAAACATTGGAAGTAAAAGAAGCTTGGCTTGACCAAATCGTAGGATCTCTTTCAACAGGACAAAGAGCAATTGTTGCACTAGCACAAATCCTCTCTTCTGATGCAGATTTATTATTACTTGATGAACCAACAAACCACTTGGATTTTAAAAGATTAAATATACTAGAACAATATCTGAAAAGTTTTAAGGGCACTGTAATAATGGTTACACACGACAGATATTTCTTAGACCAAGTATGTGACACAATTCTCAAAATAGAAAATAGTAAATGGATTAAATACAATGGAAATTATTCAGCATATGTAAAAACTCGTGATGCAACATTTGCTGCACAACAAAACGCTTACGAAATAGAACAAGAATACATAGCTAATGAAAAAGACAAAATTGCTCGAATTGGAAAAAGTCCACTAAAAGTAAAACAAGGAAAATATCGTGAAAAGCAACTCCAGAAAAGAGAAGTACTCGAAAAACCAGATCTCGATAAAACAAGGTTTGAAACCCCATTTGAAGCGACTCCAATCAAAGCAGATATGATTTTAGAACTAAATGATTTAACAGTAGGATACACTAAACCATTAATTTCACATATCAATCTAAATGTCTGTGTAGGACAACGAATTATTTTAATTGGAGAAAATGGAATAGGGAAAAGTACTCTCTTTAAAACAATCGAAGGAAGAGTTACACCACTAGGGGGAAAAGTGCTTTTAGATCCACAAGGAAAACTTGGTTACGTTGATCAAGAATTAAAAGATTTAACGGTTAACTCAACTCTGTTTGATGAAATTTATGCTATGCTAAAAGACACCGGAAAAACTCGCCAAAATCTATCAATGGTTGGATTTATTACAAACGAAGAAGTACACAAACCAATAGCCCAACTCTCAATGGGCGAAAAGTCAAGACTTAATTTGTTAAAAGTTTTACTTGAGAAACCAAATTTGCTTCTACTTGATGAACCAACAAACCACTTAGACATTGATGCATGCGAAATAATTGAAAAAGCATTCCTTAGTTACGAAGGCGCAATACTCGCAGTATCACACGACAAATACTTTATTGAAAAAATTGCTCAAAGAGTACTCAAAGTAGTTGATGGGACAATAAAAGAAATTGGAAGAGACTAAATTAGTTAAGATTACTGCACAAGTTCAATAGAAAAACCATTCTGCAAAACACCGTTGTCATACAAAAACTTTTTTACCCCAACATTCAAATCTAGGTGTACATATTTTTTTGAACCGCCAGTATTTCCCCCCGACACAACAAGCTGTTTGTCTTTTACACGCAAAATCATCTTTTTTATTGTTTCAAATGGGGGACCCGAATATTCTCCGCCAACATTAATTTTTTCTCCTGCTCCGAGCCTTTCAACAAAAATCAAATTATTGCCGGTTTTATTAAAGGTCAAATAATCAGACAAACTATTTTCATAAGTATTAAAAAACTTGGAATACACTGAATCCATCGTAAAATTTGATGTGAATTTAATAGCCTCTAGTGACTCGTCCCCAAAAATCGGATTAATTGTAAAATGAACATTGCGACCAGACAACAGAGGATTATTAACTAAAATAGAATTGGGCACAACAAACTCTAAATATGGTTTAAATTGAAATACTTCTACTTTACTATTTGCGTCTTCTACTCCCAAATAAAACTTAGCTTTTTGAAATTCATTAGTGGGCAAAGTATTGTTTGTAAACAAAATATTCTTTTCCGAATCAATAACACTAAATTTTTCTGTATAATACTTTGTCCCATCCAAAAGCTCGGCAAAAACACGCAGTTTTGGGGTAATTTCTGAATTCGCTTTATTAAAATATGCAGCAGGATTACTTAAAGCGTATGCACTCAAAATAAATTCTGGTTTAACTTGACTAAAAATTATTTTATTTTGTCGTACAGTCATAATAGAACTTTTTGTAGGGTAAGTTATAGAAGGATCCCCATAAAGAATTGTTGCATGGGTTAGATTTTCAGATGAATTTTGAACATCCGTTAAGGCTTCCCCAATTCCCCTATCGGGAGCTAAACTAAAAAGTGAGAGAGGCATTACCCCGGCTTCGTAATAATTACCATTATACATTAAAGCCCCTTCCAAAATCAAATTTTTGCCCAATTCACTTGAAGTTGTGCAAGCATTTCCTGTGAGAAACGGATGATTTTTCCCACCTAAATTAATTCGAATACAGGTTGCATGCCAAGTATCAAAAAAGCCTTGAGAAACCCCATGAGAATAAACACTAACCCAATCATTATTATTAATTATCGAGTTTAATTCTTTTTCAGTCGGGTTTACAAAAAATAAAATGTTTTCATCACTATGCTCAATAGAATCGCCTGAATAACGAATTTCATAAGTATATGGATATAAAGCCAAATTTTCTTCAATTGAATCCACTCGCATTATTCCTTTATCATTTCCTTTTAACTCAAGATTTTTCAAAACTCGGTCTCTTCTTTCTAACAACCATTTGGGAACAGGTTCTTTTTTATCTTGAAGCTCTTTTATGTCTTTCTCAGTCGCCGCTAAAGTTCCAAGCGTATCGTCCGGATATACTACAATAGCAATCTTGGAGAGCAAAGCTTTCTTTTCAATATTAAAGTAATTTATTATTTTTAATGAATCATTCAAAGGAATCCTTGCGACAGCCAAATCAGGAAACTTATCACCATCAACATCGGCGTAATAATGTAAATCTAGCACAGGCGCATCTTCATCATTATTTGGATTATCAAAGAGTTGTCTCTCCTGAATTGGGATTTGCTCATGATCCCCAAGAATCTGCAAGTAAGTAAATGGATTTGCATTATATTCCTCTACAATTTTATCCTTAGCGCTTTTACCAATCATAACTAGCGTTTTTTCACCAAGCGCATTTGAATCATCAATTAATATTTCTTTCCAGCCTTTGATTTGTGAAACATAATCTGCAGCAACTTTAAGTGAAAGTGGGGCCAAAACAACCCCTGATTTATTCAAGTTAATCTTAACTTTAATAGGCTCGGGTTTTTTAAGAAAAGTATAATTTAGAGTTAAATTAAATTCAATTGTTTGCGGCAACGAAGGATTATTTTTTATTAACTGTACATAATCTGCTTGGACTACTAACAAATGGGGCTCTTTGCCATTTGGCCCAGGCATAACACTTAAGTTTATTCCGAAAATATTTGGATTATTTTCAATCACAGGCAAGTCAATTGACTTCCCAATTTCATCATCTGACCTTAAATCCAAAGGATACTCGATATTTGTATCCACCCTACCCATTAGATTCAAACTAGTCACCCCGAGTTCAATTTTTTTTGGCCACGAAGTGACTTGCAAAGCCTCTTCTCCAGTAACAGTAAACTCCATCTCATTAACAATATTTTTTCCATAAAGCATTACTAAATTAGAATCATGAACCCCGCCAAAAGTTCTCTTAATCATTTTAAAAACAATTTTCTGCCCTGGTTTTATCCCCGTTACTTTTGCATATGCAAGTGAAAGACTAACTTTTACAGTTTGGCCCTTTTTTATGTCTTGCTTGTTTGTAACAAGCCAACCAGGGCTGTTTGAGCCCTTAACCTTAAACAGCAGACCATAAGCCGACAAATCAACGTTAGAAGTAAAAGTAAGAACTATGTCGTCGTCAGGAATATAATAATTAAAACTTAATTTATCAAAACTAACTTTCACGTCAGGAGTATTAGTACTTGTTGAAACAGAAGTGGTTGTTTTTGGATAATCCTTCACAGCATTATTCATAGAACTAATTGCCCTGTCAACCAATCTTACTTGCTCTGCGAAGTTTACCCTGACCAATTCATTTACAAATTTTTCTTGCCCCACTATACCTCGCCTTAACCCGTCGGCATAATCCTGCATCACTTTGTTACTGGCATAAACAGAATAATTTTGTTCAGCCCTCAAAGAAACATCAATAACGGTTTGTTTTAATAAATTCTTATCCTGCACAGTAAGCTGATTATACTCGGCAAGAGGAAAAGCAAAAACCAAACTAGTTTGGTTTTTATCGCCGACGGGAGTTGCTATGCGAAAAACCTTTTTTCCAGGAGAAAAATCCTTGGGGCGAAATAAGATAATCGGATCATCCAAAAGTATTTCTCCATCAAAGTCTCCTCCAAAAGTAATTTGTGAAACACTCGCAGCAACTGATTTTGGCACTAAAACAAAAACCACTTGAGGATTTTTTAAATCAAAAGAATACTCTTCAGTTCGCTGATTAGAAAAAGTAATTTCCTTGGAGAAATTAAAATCAGAATAAAATATGTTCTGCGTAACCACTTTTTTTGGAACAATCAAAAAGGCACTTTGCTGATAAACAAAAATAACTCCAAGTATTAGAAAAACAGCCAAAATAACTAAAAAAACTTTACCAACCCAAGAACCCATAAAAACAATACAACACCCAAATATTTAAACAAAACCATTTGTTTGATTTAAATAAAATTCCCAATTAAAAAAACTAGAAGCTTATCTTGAAGACAAACAGTTTGAAATTTTAGAATATGGGCTGGTTTTGAAAACTAAAACTAGATTAAACCAAATAAATGCAAGAAATTAATTGTTCCAAACAAGTTACTAATTACATCAAACCCGCCAAACATGAGCCACAAAACCACAATTATTAAAATAATTATTGCCAAGGTATATTTGGTCATATTAAAATTAACCTTTAACTAAAATAAATAGGTTTCGTTTGACTAAACGTTGTTGATTAATAAAGTTATTTAACTAAAGCTTAATTATACTTAGAAAACAATCATTGAAATAAAAAAAAGATGATTTTATGACTTTAATCAAAACAAGTGCTAATTTTGAATCTGCGCACAGATTATCTAATTATGAAGGAAAATGCAAAAGATTACATGGACACAATTGGAAAGTTGATTTAGAAGTTGAATCTACTAAATTAAATGAATTTGGGATGGTTTATGATTTCACGCACCTAAAAATAGCATTATCGCCTTTTGATCACAAAATTTTGCTTAAAAAAAATAAAGAAAACATTGATTTGTTTAAAGGATTACCAGAGGATTGGATTTGTTGGCTTGATTTTGAACCTACTGCAGAAAATCTTGCAATACACTTTGCAGAGATAATTTCAAAAGAAACAAAAAAATGCAAAGTGACTGTGCGAGTTTGGGAAAACGAAAAAAGTTATGCCGAGGAAACTATTTAGGCAAAGCAAATAAATTGTTTTTAGAACAAGACCAAATCTTTTAAGAAAAAAACTAGTAATTAAAAAATGAGACTTTTCCAACTCTGTTCAAAAACTTGATTATTTCAAACCATGCGATACTTGCAATTGCAGCAGATAACACAATAAAATAATCTGCTAAAGAAAGTGTGGCAAATTTGAATATTTCTTGCAAAAACGGTAAATTTAATGCAGAAATTAAAACAATCAACGCACCAAATATTACCACCCACAAAGAAACATTACTATCCTTAACCGACTCAATTATTGACAAATTCCAAGACCTATTAGACAAAATTAAAAGTAAATTTGAAATAATCATAACACTAAACGAAATAGCTCTTGCAAAATTCTCATTACCAGTAAGATTTAGTTCAACATAAAAAACACCTAGAACAACAAGCAAAACCATTAATCCTTGCAATATGCTAAAAAACAAAGTTTGTTTATTAAATATTTTTTCTTTAGGATTACGCGGCTTTCTTTTCATAACATTCTTTTCCTCAGGATCTGATTCAAAAACAATTGAACATGCAGGATCAATAATTAGTTCTAAAAACAAAACATGGACTGGAAGCAGAACTAATGGCCAATCAAGAAGAATTGTGATTAATGCAGTCCCAGCAATAGGAATATGTACTGCCAAAACGTAAGCCATAGCTTTTCTAATATTATCAAAAATTCGTCTGCCCTCTCTCACCCCATTAACTATCGAAACAAAGTTATCATCAACAATAACCAAAGAAGATGCTTCTCTAGCTACATCCGTTCCTCTTTGACCCATCGCAATCCCAATGTGAGCTGATTTAAGTGCGGGAGCATCATTCACCCCATCCCCAGTCATTGCAACAATTTCCCCATTTGCTTTCAAAGCATTTACAATTTTTAGTTTTTGTTCAGGCATAATTCTTGCAAAAACATTTACCTGTGAAATTATTTTTCTTAATTCTTCATCGCTAAGCTCTGACAACTCATGCCCAGAAATATGATTCTCTGGATTTTTTAACCCAATTTGTTTAGCAATATTTATTGCAGTGCCAGGAAAATCCCCCGTAATCATTATTACTCTTATTCCAGCGTTATAACACTCACTAATCGCATTTTTTATTCCTGGCCTTATCGGATCCTCAAAACCAAGTAACCCAACAAATTCAAAATTAAATTCATGCTGATCTTTTGGTAAAGAAGTCATTCCCATTGCCTTAGCAACTCCAATTACTCTTAATCCCCTAGAAGAAAACTCTGCTGCTTTTTTATGAATCTTTTTTGCTTCACTTTCATCCAAGTGACACAAATCAATTATTGATTCAGGTGCCCCTTTAGCCGCAATAATAAAATCATGTTTATCTTTTGAAGACCAAACATGAGAAACTGCTAAAAGTTTTTGTTCCAAAGGATATTCTTTCACAAGTTGCCAATTCTGATGAATATGATGCGTATGCCCAAGAGAAGTATTTCCTAATTCAATCAAAGCTTTTTCCATTGAATCAAAAGGCTCTTTTTGACTAGCAAGTACCCCATATTCTATTGCTTCGTGAAACTCAGAAGGAATTTCTTTACTAGGCGAAATAAAAAGAACAGAATTATTAGAAAAAACTTCTTTCAAAGACATTTTATTTAAAGTAATTGTCCCTGTTTTATCGGTGCACAACACAGTTGTTGAACCAAGTGATTGAATAGCAGTACTTTTTCTTGTTAAAACTTTTTTCTTAGACATTTTCCACGCACCAAGCGCTAAAAAAACAGTTAAAACAACAGGAAATTCTTCAGGCAAAATAGACATAGCTAATGTTATCCCCGTAAGCAAACTTTCTATCCAATTATTGTGAATAAAACCATAAACTAGCACCACAACTACAAACAATATAATTGCAGCAATAGTAAATTTTTTAACTAAAGAATCTGTTTCCTTTTGTAAGGCAGATTTTTCTTGCTTTACTTCTTTTAATGATTTCCCAATCAAACCCATTTCTGCTTGTGCACCAATTCTTCTTGCACAACCAATACCCACCCCACAAACAACCAGAGTACCAGAATAAATAAAAGCAAGCCCATCTCCACCAGGTCGTTGAAATTTCTCAGCAATATTCTTTGTTGAAATCTTTTTTACCGAAGCTGACTCACCAGTAAGAAGACTTTCATCAACAGAAAAATTAGAACACTCAATTAACACGCAATCCGCAGGAACCCTATCCCCCTCAGATAAAATAACAATATCACCAACAACAACTTCCTTACCGGCAATTCTAACCGCAGAACCATTTCTATAAACCAAAGCTCTTGGACTTGATAAATCACGCAAAGCCTCAACAGCATGCTCTGTCTTACCTTCTTGATAAAGAGTAATCCCAATAACAATAAACACAAACCCCATTAACATTAATGCTTCATGCCAATCCCCCAAAAAGAAATAAATTAAACCACAAATAATCAACAAAATAAAAATTGGTTCTGCAAGAATCTGTAACAAAAGCGAAAAAATAGTTTTTTTGTTTTCATGTTCAATCTCATTAAACCCATCTTCTTTGAGTCTTAAAGCAACTTCCTCACTTGAAAGCCCTTTTAACCCAAGCGAATTCAATGTATCAACAACACTCTGCAAACTAGTTCACCAATAAAGAATCAAGAAAAAACCAACTATAAAAGCGTATTGGGGATCAAAAAATAGTCCAAAAACTAGCTTCCAAAAACAAAAAACTTAATGTTTAGCCCGCCAAATTTCTATTAAAAATTAAAGAAAACGAATCCAACCATTTTTTCTAAAAAAAAAACGATTGGAATATACAAAACAATCTTATTTTTTTGCTTTAACTGATTTATTTAAAGCTATTAATATTATTAAAAACACCAATAAATTTAATATTGGAGCCATTATTAAGCCTTCATCATATTCTTCGCCAAAAGGTAACTGCTTCATAGACTGGCCCTCTTGGTCTTGCAAATATCAACATGAATATTACAATGATTGCAGCCACAATTATTATTAAATTAAATTGCATTCCTTGCCAAAACTTTTCATTATCCTTAGTTATTTTGTCGGCTGCAGCCTTATCTGCCGCAGCTTTCGCATCAGCCGCAGCTTTTTCTGCAGCAATTCTTGCTGCTTCTTCTTTAGCTAATCTTTGTGCTTTTGCTTCAAGAGTTTCTGTACAAATTGTACCATCAAAGTATCCCCCAGAAACACACTCTTCCGTCATTCCACACGAAGGAATATTTCCCAAAGCTACAACTCCTTTTTCTACGCACCGTTTATTATCAGTGCACTGCAATTTATTTTTTTCAACACATTTACAATAAGGTGGACTTCCAGGGCATAACTCACTTTTTGAACAAAGATTCTCAACACAATACTTTCCACCACATTCATTAGAAGAGCTACACCCTACACTATCATTCAAACATACTTTACCGCCACTACAAATATCACATTCAGGAACTGTAACAACAAATGACATTATATTTGAAGCAGTAAGATAATCGTTTTCAAAAGTATCATAAGACATCCCAGTTTGATCCATACGACCTATTGGAGGAATTCCCAAACCAGGAGTCCAACCTTTTGTGTATTTATCATTAGCTCTAATTAAAACAGTTTCTGAATCAGGAAATGTTCCCTGGTACATGACTGCATTTCGAGGATTGTCATAAATTCTAACATAATGTATAGTGGCATTAATATCATAAGGCGTAGTATTTTTTACACTAAACCCTAGACTAGTCCCTTCATAAAAATCAGTAAATATTAGTGGATCTTGGATAATATTGTCAGTTGCTTTAACTCTTACTATTTTTTCTGCCACAGTTACTTTTGAATCATGCGTATAATCGCAAGTCAAAGGATGGTTTGCAACATATTGAGTAGTTAATTGCTGAGTATATGTTGATTCAGTAAGTGCTTCAGCTAAAATAAAAGGAACCATTAGTAAAATAAAAAGTACAAAATACACCTTAAAATTCATAATAAAATAGACCAGCAATCTATTTTTAAAGATAAACTTGAGTCTATTGTAAAATCAATTTAAAGCACAAAACTACACCCTAAGTAATGTGAAAAATTAAAACATAGAGCTAAATATTTTTTGACTCACAAGATCAATGTGAGTTTGTTAAATTGGTTACTAGAACCAGTAGCCTAATGTGACTTAAAATATCATACCCCGGCCGAGTTGAAAAATCAGATTAAAATTACACTCACTTTTTGAACCTTTTTCAAAGAATCCAATTAACTCGCTCATAGTATATCTTAACTTGTGTAAAATGCTTCCTTTGTGGTTAGGCACTACAAGAAGTTGTTCCAATAGGCCTCGTTCAACTCTGCAACAACAAAGTTAATCAATTCCCCATATTTTTCTTTTTTAGTCTCAGTTACAAATGATTCATCAGCCACACCCAAAGCATCTAAAAATTCAGGACGATTCTTTTTCTGGATTATTGCCGGAGGATAATCATTTTTCATTAAAATAAAATTCATTAACATTCTCCCAGTTCTACCATTACCGTCCATGAATGGATGAATTTTTTCAAATTTGTGATGAAAAATGACGGCTAAAACAAATGGGTGCAATTTCGTTTTATTTTCAGAGTACCACTTAAGCAATAAATCCATATCCGATTTGACTAAATAAAAAGGAGTTGATTTGAATCTTGATTTTGTAACAATAACATCTCTTGATCTATATTCCGTTCGAGCATCAATGTTTTCTAATAAACTCGCATGAATTTTTTTTACTAATTCATGAGAAACTTCTTTACTAAAATCCAGTGCTTCAAACACCTTTTTTGTGTTCTGTAAGTCATAAATTTCCCTAAGAGTCTTTCCTTTCGGAGTCAATCCTTCTTCCAACAATTCTCGTACTTCTTTTAAGTCAATTGTATTCCCCTCAATAGAAGTCGTGTTAAACGCAAAATTAATTACAAAATTATCAAATATTTCTTTCTTTGTCAAAGAATCCAGTTTTTTAAAAACTTTGTTAAAATGAAGAGCGCAAGCCTCAACAACATAAAGATTGTTTCCTAAAAAATCATCTGCTTTTAATTTCGCTTTTTTAACTTCTTCCAAAAAATGATTTGACTCCAAAACAAAATTTATTTTTCTATACGCTTTGTCAATATCCTTCTTAAATTTAGGCAACTTAGAAAGAGCCTCCTTTACCTCGGCAACAGAACTCCCAAGATAAGCAACATCCTTAGAAATAACCTTCACACCATCCCTCGATGAAGCGCGCAAATAATAGTACGATTTGCCGCTTACAACTTTCTTGAAAACATAAACCATAGAAAAAGACTATTTCAAATAATTTATAAATCTACCCACTACATTACAAATTTTAATTGTAGTGGGCAAAGTACCCCGACCGACTAGACGCACAAAAAGATTAAAATCCCGAAACGGGCATTTTTATTCTAAACCCCAAAACTGGACTTACCTGTTTTTTGCATGTTGCAAAATTATCTCTTTAGTTAAAAAGTTTGTAAATGGTTTGTGATTTTGTTCATTTCCTTCAGCTTGAGTTTTCATATAAGAACTTCTTTTCTTTAAAGGAATATTAGTAAATGGGTACTCTTCGCTTTGAATTATATAATTCATCAATAACCGCGCCATTCGCCCATTTCCATCCGCAAAGGGGTGGATTGTAGTGAATTTTGTGTGAAATTTAGCTGCCAACTCTACAGGATGAATTAAGCTGTAATTTTTATCATACCAATCCAAAAGTTTTTTCATTAAACCAGACACTTCTTGAGGAAGCGGAAACTCATGCATTGACCCCGTAATGTAAACTTGCACCGGCCGGTAAATTCCTTGGTATTTCTCATAACCACTAATTCTTTTAAGTAAAATATAATGCAAATGCAAAATCATTTCAGTAGTTATTGGCGCTTTTTTCTTCAAATAGACATCATATTGTGTTAGACAATCATTCAAGTTAATAGCTTCCTGTTCTTCTCTATTAGTACCAGTAACTATTTCAGTTCGCTTAAGTCTTTTAAAATGCTCTTCCTGCCCAACAATCTTTTCTGTTGCAGAATAAGTTAAAGTACTTCCTTCAATTGCATTTGACTCAGTGATGAAAGTAATTCTTTCCCTTCGAACAAACTCTTCTTTTTGTTTTGACGTCATTGATTTTAACAAATGCTTTTTATTTTCTTTAGCAATCTTCAACTTTAACGCCTGTGCTTGAGTAACAAATTCAGTCAAAGGCAAGACAAGAACTTCATGCCCTTTCTTTAAACACTTTTTACTTAATTCACTAAACGCTTTCAATAATTCCTCATTGACTGGTTTTTTTGAACCAAAATAAATACTTTCTTTCACCCACTTGCCCTTAGTCTTGAAAGATTCTTCTAAGTAAAAATACTCAATCCCCTTAACCTTTCTTTTAATTATTCGACTCATACAATAGTTATCACTGAAACAACTATTTAAACTTAACTCAGTGATAACTTTTAATTTTGCGGTTATCACCGGGATTGACCAAGCGTTTATGGCCAGTGATAACACTTGAACAGGGCTAGAAAAACACGCTCACTTCAATAACAATGGACAGTTTTGATTTGCATAAGGTGTTTATTTGGTTAATTACTTAGGTTTAAAAAGACATATATCCATAATTATGGACATATCCACGAATGCGGATAGGTGGTTGTTTGTGATAAACATAGTCTCAAAAAAACGTTTCCAAATACTCCAACAAATACTGGAAAAAAAGGAATTCACCCAATACGGGTTAAAAAAAGAACTAAAACTAGGCATGAGCATCGTAAACGACACTATAAACACACTCTTAGATAAAGAATTCATAAAAAAACAAGAAAAAAAATATGCCTTAATTGACGAAAAAGGATTCTTAGACATGATAGCATTCCTAAAACCCCTAAAAAAAGATATTAAACTACAAATCAACACTTCCTTAACAAAAAAAGAAGTCCAAGCCAAGTTACCAAAAGAAGCTATACTTTGCCTAGAAAGCGCGTTAGAACAATACACCAACTATTACGAATCTAATCGCGTTGCTTGTTATCTCCCGGCAAAAATTATTACTAAACTTACCAGTGAATTCTTTGCTCCAGGAAATAAAACAGAATTAATCATAATGGAAGCCAATCCACAACTCACAGAAAAAGAAATCAACAACAAAAAAGGAGTAAAATATACTAATTCCACACGCACCATAATTGATCTTTACTGCGACAACAAAGCATTCCTAGCAGACAAAATAATCGGAAAGGTGAAATAAAAATGGAAGTACCAGACCAATCAAAAAAATACTTAGAAGAATTCCTATCATTTGCGAGAAAAATTTTACCTTATGAACCAGTTATCCTTGGCGGATGGGCAGTATACGCTTACACAAAAAAACAAAAATCAGTAGACGTTGATGTCCTTTTCAAAACAAAAAAAGATATTGCTTTGTTAAAACCATTCTTTACAGAAAGAAAATTCAAACAAGAAGAAGACCGACAAGGAAACGTAACATTCGAACTCGAAACCACAAAACACGAATACAAAGGAATAACACTAGAAAGCATCATTTTTGATTTAATGCTTGTGGATGAACCCAATGTACTTCACAGCAACAAAAACATTTCAGTCCCATGGGAACTATGCTACGAGTTCAACGAAAAAGCAAAACTAAACGGAACCGAAATACTCGCACCCACAAAAGAACTATTAGTAATCCTAAAAACCAAAGCACTCCTCGACAGAGAATACGACAAATACAAACTCAAAAACTTTACCAACAAACAATGGCTCAAAAGAAAAGACTTCAAAATAGAAAAAGACAAACAAGACATCAAAGACCTATTTGAAACAACAATCAACCAAACCAAACTAGAAACAATATTAGAAAAAACAAACTTCAAAACGCAATTCCAAGAAACAATAAAAACAGTAATAAAATAACTACTTCTACAAAAAAACTTTGTAGTGCCTAACTCAAAGCAAAGAAATTTATACTACAATACCCTTTTTAGTATGAAATAAAAAGAGGCTCTATTAACCAACAAATCTGCGGGTAAAAAGAGGGTAGTAAATATCATACCCCGACCGGGATTCGGACCCGGGTTACAAGCTTGAAAGGCTCGTGTGCTTGACCGCTGCACTATCGGGGCAGTTAGTTGTTTTGCGTTATTTTAGCAATTTACAAAGTCTTCTGCCGTTTGCCTACTATATAGCTTTGCTAAAAATAGGTTTTACTGGTTACTAAGAAAAATTGCGACAGAAATCGTTTATAAAGCTTTCACTTAATGTTTTTTGCATAAACGGTGACTAAAAAATGGCTGACTTTAAAGAATCAATGGCTAGAAGATACAACAATGTATTTGTGTGCCAAAGATGCAACGCAACAACTAGATCTTCTTCCGGAAAACCACCACAATGTAGAAAATGTGGTTCACAAAGATTAAGACTTAAGAAGAAAAAGAGAAAAGCTGCAGCGTAAATGTAGCTTTTTTTCTCAACTTTTTTTTAACAGTTTTTTCAAAATTTATATTAAATCTATTTTCAATTTTATTTTCTTTTCAAATAATGTTTTTCATAAAAACTTTTCCAATAAGACTGTCTATTCCAATAATCAGTTAATTGTTGAGCCCGTTCTTTTGGCTCTAGAGCAGTAACCCCATTTGCAGCTAGTAAAATATTAGTTGCATTTTTTGGGCTAGCAATCATTTTGTCAAGCACTTCTTCGGAAACTTTAGAGATCATAACCCAACTAATGGCACTTTCAACAGAAGGTCTATACCGATCAAAACCAGGTTTAACAAGTCTAGAAACAAATCCTCTTTTATAATCAGCTTCTTTTATTGGGATTCGTTGTTCAACTTTACGCATTATTTTTTCAAACCAATTTATTGGCATAACTTCTATTTCTGTGTTAACATGTATTCCGGCTTTTTTCAAATCTGCAGCAAGTGCAATATGATTGAAACCATAAATTGACTCAACACTTCCGTCTTTTAATCCCCTACTAAGTTCTCGCTTGATTATTTTATGTCTAAGTTTAGACCACTCACACCAAACTTGTAAATGGGCTTTGTAATTCTTGTAAGTATATTCTTTTTCTAATGCTTTCTCGGTACGCACACAACCATTCCAAAGCCTATCCCATTTAAGTTCTTCTTTTTTTCCCCTTACTCTTCCACCAACACGAACCTTAACTCCCCGATCCATTGCAGTTTTAATAAATCTTCTAAGTGAATTGTCACGAACATTTCCACGATTTGGAAGATAGAAATCAAAATTTTCTCTAGTCAAATCAGTATTTTTTAATCTACCATCTTCATAAACAAATGTTTTTGTTCCACGCAAAGTTCTTTTTCTTTCAACCACAACCCCATTTTTATTTCTTCGGGTTGCATAAAGATTATCCGGATGGTGATTTCTTAAATTTAAATAAACAAATCGATTATCGCCAGGCCGAATTGGCCTTAATTGTCTTGGAGCCATGAACAACTAAGCTTTATTTAGTATAAATTATTTTGCTTAATAGAAAAGCCTTTAATATAACTAAAGCATACTTTATGGATGAGCATTAATCCAATTTGTGATAAGTGCAAAAAAGAACTCAAAGATTTTGGCGGAATATTGTTTAGCCCCCCTAATGAAGAAGGAGTGGTTAGAAAGTGGCATATTTGTAAAGAGTGTTACAAACTAATGGAAAATGAATTAAAAAGAAAGTGATTTTTATGGCTAAAAAAACAGTAAAGAAAAAAATTAGTAAAAAGATTGTTAATGTTGAAACTAAAGTTGTTCATTCGGAAGTTAAACAATTTTTTCACAAAAAGCATTCAATTAAAGAGAATGTAAAAACTGTTTTTGATTTAATCAGAGTTGGAAACTGTTTAATGGCGGCAATAGCAATTTTAATTGGTTTTTATTTAGCAAGTGGGGCAGATTACAAGTTAGCCGCAATGGCTGCAATATCCGGATTTTTGATTTGCGGAGCAGGACAAGCAATAAATGATTTTTTTGATGCAAAAATTGATGCTAAGACTTCAAAAGAAAGACCAATCCCAAGTAATAGAATTACTGCAAAAAAAGCACTTTGTCTTTCAATCGGAATGTTTTTGGTAGGAGGATTCGTTTCATCACTAATTAATACAACAGCTCTACAAATAGCAGTTATTTTTGCAGCACTACTAATAGTTTACCCCTTGTTCATGAATAAAATAAAATATTTAGGAAACTTTGTTGTAGCGGCCGGGACTGCAGTTACTTTTATTTTTGGAGCAGCAGCAAATGCCTCAATCCCACAAATAATTGTTTACATTTTTATAATTAGTTTTCTTTCAAACATGGGAAGAGAAATAACTAAAGATATTCAAGATTTGAACAAAGATAAAGGCGAGAAAAGAACTTTGCCGATGATAATTGGAACAAAACTAGCAAAACTATTTGTAGCAATATACTATATTCTTGCAATAATTGGCGCACTAACAATAATCCCGATGTTTAAAAATTTCTATTTAATGACTTATTATGTCCCCCTAGTAATTGTTTCCTCAGCAATATTTATTTTCTCAATTTACTTATTGCACAAAAATGAAACTATTAGAAGCCAAAAGTTCTCAAAAGTAGCAATGCTAATTAGTTTAATCGCATTTGTGCTAATTGCTTTCTAATTAAATTGATTAAGAATGATAAAAGCTATTTTCTTTGATTTACAAGGAGTGGTTTCAAACGAAAGCCACATAATAAAGAATTACTTCTATCCCGCTTATTCTGAGTGCTATACTTATGACCAAATAAACAAAATGTACCACAAAGCCAATATTGGAGAACTAAGTTTTGAAGAAATGGTTAAAGGCGTGCCTACAGAAAAGCAATTTTCATATGTAAACAAAATATGTTTTCATAAAGGCGCAAAAGAAATGCTTGAAGAACTATCCGACAAATATCCACTTTACCTTGCTTCCGATCATGTGCCAAAAGCATTTGAAAAAGAAGTCCAAGTACTAGGAATAGAAAAATATTTTAAGGGGATGTTTGTAAGTTATAAATTAAAATCAAAAAAACCACACAAGGATTTTTTTGAAAAAGTACTTGAAGCAGCAAATCAGAAAGCTAGTGAAAGTGTTTTTGTGGATGATGCAAAAACTAACCTAGAAACCGCAAAAAAACTTGGGTTTACTACAATATGGGTAAACAACCACGACGATAATCCGAGAAATAAAATATTTTACAAACCAGATTATGAAATAGATGATCTAATAGAACTAGTTGATTTAATAAAAAAAATTAATAAGAAAAAAATAATTTTATCCAAACCACTGGTTTAAACTTTTTTGTTTTTCCGTTTCTTCTTTCTTTTTCAAAAATGTGTCAATTGTTGTTGTAACTCGCTCTTTTGAAAAATCGTGTTTCTCAACTAAAAACTCAATTAATTTTTCTTTATTTGGCAACGTTGGTTCAAGTAACTTAGGATTAACCTCTTCACTCACAGGATTCATGAACACATCAACTATTTCTTTAAAATCAAATTCTGGTTCATGCTTTGTTTCGGCAATAATTTCTTCAAAAGAATTAAATTGTTGAACTAATTTTAGAGCAGTTTTTGGGCCGATTCGTGGAAACTTTTCACTAAAATCCGTTCCAACAAGTAACCCAAGCCAAA
>JBAYJX010000022.1:0-20338 GCA_041664905.1 archaeon
CCATCATAATTAGAATAATACTGCCAATATGCCCCACCACTCCTCCCACCAACCCCACACAAATCAAAATCCTGCTTAACCACATTCGGATCAGAAGAAGAAGGCGCAACAGTACCAGGAGTAACACAATCACTCCCACACAAAGAAAAAACACTAACCAAAAAAAACAAAACAAAAAACAAAGAAAAAACAAAAAACAAACCCCTAAAACCCATAAAAACCAATTAATAAATAACAACTTAACTACTTAAAATACTTTTCAACACAAACAAAAAAACTTTCCAATTATTAATTTTGGTAAATTAATTGAGCGGTTTTTTTAATAAAAAATTATTTTCGCGGAAGAAATAATTTTTGTAAAGCTCTTCCAAATCCAGCCTCATTTGGTTCAATACCCGCACGTCTACAATTCCGCACATAAGTATTAAACATACTTGATCTTCCTCCGGTTTGAACATTTCTAAACATGTTTCTTGCAAGAGCTTGACACCCCTCAGGAGTTGTTGGTTTTTCTTTGTATATCATTTGGGGAGGAGCTTTTTCTAGTGGAGCAATAGAATTTTGAGCAGGAGCTTTTTTTGATTTAGTAGAAACAACTTTCTTTGCTTGATTTCGAATCATTTTTTCGCCCCGAGTAAATTAAAGATTATTTAAAAATTAAACATTATTCAATGCTTTCTTCTGTTCTATTAAAGAGTGTTACAATTTGTTCGCTTGAGAGTGCTTTGTCCCAAATTGCCACTTCTCCAATTGACCCTCTAAAAGTTTTGTTTAAAGATAAGTAGAGTACATTCGGATAACTTGTTGTTAGTGTTTGAATTGCGTTTCCAACAAAAACTCCATCAAAGTACATAGTTAAGTTGTCTTCTTGATTAGCGTTAGTTGTGCTAACTATTATTACATTGTGCCATTGATTTTGATTAAAACTAGTTGAGACAATTTTAGAATCATCAAAGTAAACTTGGTCACTTCTTAGATAAACTTCTACAACTCTTTTTCCAAAAAACAAACTAAGTAAAGATGTATCAGTGAAATAACTTGTTGCACTTGAATTAAACCAAACACTAACTGTTTTTGGGAAAGTTGAATCAATTTTATAAGCCGGATCTTTATCAAAATCAATTAAGAGATAATCATTATTTGAATTAGTAAATTCAAGAGCGCTATTTCCCCACTTATCAACCATTGATCCGCCCACAATTGGACAAAAAGTTAGTGGACAAACAAGAGACCCTCTTCCGCTTAACCCATTTTGAAATTTAGTTCCGATTGTTTCGTTTAAGTTCCAGTAATCAGACAATCCTCCAATACTAGCTTGTTTTAAGAGATCTTTAAGCCCACCTGTGATAGATTGGGAAGAATCATTTGTTTGAGTTTTTGCTTGAGAAGAGAGAAAAATAATACTACTCATTACCACTGCAACTACAAGAATTACTGCGCCTAAAATTAGCAAGTATTCTAGTCCACCTTGTCCGCGATTTTTTAAGTCCATATTTTATCAAAACCATTTTTACTAAAATTATTTTTTAAAATCTAATTTCTTATTGTCCTCTTCTACTCCCCATATATTGAACAAATTTTGCAAAGTTTTCGTCAGTTGGAGTAACCCCTGTCCTTTTGCACTTTGCTAAGAACTTAATTCGCAAAGGATTAAGTTTACCTGACCCTCTTTCGCGCATAAGAAGCTGCTCAGCTTTTTGTTGATATTTTTCTACAGTAGAAGCTCTGGGCTTGTGTGTATAAGGGTTCTTAGGATCTTTTCTAACCATATTAACCAGTACGCTTTCCCAATATAATAACCTTTCTAAAAAAATAATTAAACATTTTAAACCATTATTCTTCATTTTACCGCAGTTACTTTCCACAGTTCTTCAGCATAGTTTCTAGTGTAAAAAGTTTCGTCTTTTTCAGAAGGATTTAGTTTAGAAATTGTTACTTTGCTAGAACCAAATTTGGTTTTTGCAAAAAGGCGTTGGATTACTTCTGGTTTAACACTTGTTACAATTTGTAATCTTCCTCCTTTTTTTAGTTTTTCATATGCGATTTTGAGTAAGTGAAGAGTGTATTCTTTTGGTTTCATTCCTAAGCCAGCATAGTGAAAAACGGATAAGTTTGAACTTATTCGTGAAACAGAATTATCCCTAAGCCTTTGGATTTCGGTAAAGTCCCCTAACACTTGTCTCCAACCCCTATGCTTTGCAACAAGTTCTTTTGGAACCCACTTTGCATCTACCCCAAAGAACAACGCATTTGGCTTTCTTTGAATAGCTTTTTGGGTTTCTTGTGCAGGAACACAAAACCCGTCCCCCGCATTACCTAGTTGAACAATTCTCTCTCGTTTTTTGTATTTTTTAGGTCTAAGTAAATTTTTACGCACATTAATCACAAAATTATTTACAAAATCAACAGTAAAAGAACTACTTAAGTTTTTCCTCACCACAACCTTAAATCTAACAAAGTGTTCTATTTGTTATGCTTTCAATTAAACCCACTGGCCAAGAGCGAGTTGAACATTCCCTTAATTTAGCCCTTAAATATATTGACCAGATTAATGAAATTGCTCTTAAAAGTCCAAACCCCCTAATTAATCATAAAATTTATTCCACAAAAATCAAATTAAGCAAAACAAAAACAAAACTAGTTTTTCTCTCAATTCGCGCAAGAGATAAAGTAACTAGGTTTTATGCTTCTAATGCACTAAAAGTAATTGCTCAAAAACTAAATAAGAGTAATTTTTGAAAAACACCTTGTTATGTATACCTTACACGGCAGCAATAAATCTTCCTTGTCGATTTTAATAAATACAACTTTGAACTATTTTTATCATAGCTCAAAATCGTTTTAGACATATTCTTGCTAAAGCAATTCAACAGACCCAAAATAAATCTTAGTTTACTTTTTAACTTTCACTTTCTTTTCTTGTTGTGCTACGCGTTCCCACATAGACTCAAGTGGTCTTGCAACTTCTTTTGATCTAAATTGAGCTCGCATTTTTTGAAATTCCGTTTTCATACCAGTAATTTCACTTTTCTTTAGGCCCAGTTCAAGCAGTATTTGTTGTTCACTTTTTCGCCCACTAACCAAATCCCCAAGCACTCTCTCCATCACCATTGGAATTGCATATTTTCTTGGAATTAAAAAAAGTTCACAAAGCTGGGTAATACTTTTGGTGTGTTGTGCTGTTTTAACAAGAGTAACCCACCTTTCCCTAAATTCTGGTTTTGTTTTTAGTTTCTCAAATTCATACTTTAACTGCAAGGTTTCTTTGTAAGTAAGTTTTTTTGCTAAAACGATTTCTTGAGTTGTTTTTTCTCCTAAAAGAAGTTCTTCAAAAAGAACTGGTGCCAAGCTTTTTAGTGCTTCTTCACGAGGAAGTCTAAGAAATTTTGCTACACGAGCTAAATCTCTTTTTTGTGCAATTCTTTTAATTAGCTCTCTTTGTGCAACAATAGATACAACATTCGAATCCATAAATTAAATAACTCAAAACCAATTACTTAAGCTTTTGCTCTACTAGCCTAAATCTCCACTTTTTCCCCATTGCTTTAGTTATCCCTACTCTTGGAAGTGAAAGAACTTGAAACCCTTTAGTCTCTTTTGAAGCAGCTTTTTCTATCCAAAGTTTTTCACCAAGTTTTAATCCATTATAACTTTTATCTATCCCTAGTGCTTGGCAAAGTTTTCCTGGGCCACTACAAAGATTTTTTTCCTCACTAACCCCTCTTCTTTTTTTCATTAACCCAATTCCACTCACAGGGATTAATTCTCTAATTAATATCGCCCCAGCTTCAGATTCACCACAAGTTATGTTTAAGCAGTAATGATTTCCGTACACAAAGTAAACATATAAGTGCGCATATGTTTCGTACATTATTTTTGAGCGTGGAGTTAAAGTGAGTGCGTGTGAGGCAGAATCGTTTTTTCCTTCATATGCTTCAACTTCACTAATAATTGCAGAACACTCTTTACTACAAAGTTTTAATCCAAGTAGTTTTGGAGCAACTAAATGAGCAGATTCTTTAAAAAACTCTTTTTTAATTTTCCCCATCTTTTCACCAATGGTTTAAACAAATTTAATTATAATTTTAATAGCACTATCCCATTTCTCTCAAGTTCGTTAGTAAAAGCAATTGTTGTGTCAAGCATTGTCCCATTTTTTACTTTTGAGAAATAACTAAAGAACTCTTCCCCAGTAGTATATGGTTCAACTTGTCCCCTAAACTCTATTGAGTAATCATTTAATTGATGATCTAAGAGTAGTTTTAGTTCTAGTTCGTCTGGTTTAGCAAAAGCCCTTATTTGTGCTGACCTTGAACCCATTTTGTTAACTAACTCAGTAATTTTTTTAGTTCTTTCTCCAGGAGGTATTCCAAAATTATCAAGTGTGTTTCTTAAAGCAAATCTGTTTGCAGCAGATTGTATTTTTGCATTCACTAAATTTTCAAATCCATTAACAAGTTTACCCGTTTGTTTAGCTTGTTTTATGAGTTCCCTTAGTTCTTCTCTCGCCACTCTTGCAGCAACTTTTGTGTTAATCCCTGCATCAGCTCTTGCTCTTCTATAAATAAATCTAAGATTCTGATTTGTGTATTCATCCTTAGCTTGGCCTCTTTTTTCTTTCACAGTTTTCATAAAGTAGTGTTTGTAGAGTTGCATCCCTCTTTTTTCTTCAGGGCCAATTTTGTTTTTGTCCCCCCTAAAGAATAAACCCTTTGCAATTAGTTCTCGTTGTTTTTGAGAAATATCTTTTCTTGTAAATACTTCAAGCATTAGTTTTAATCCAGAATCTTTTATTTCACTAACAATTCCTCTTGCTCGAATTGGATTTTGAATAGCTTGAGTAACAATTTGACGTGTTTTCTTTGCTCCTTGATAGTGACGAAAAATATCAATTGCTCCGCCCACTGGTATTAATGCATAACCAATTGATTTAATTCCCCAGTTTGGATGAAAAACAAATGGAAGCCCTGCCAGCATTCCACTAAAAACCCCAATTTTTGATTCTCTTGCTTTAATAGCTCGGTTAAGTTGTCTTCCAATTTTTTGGTATCTTGTTTGAGCCCTAACTTTTCCAAGGTATCTTTTTGTTGGTTTAAAAGGTTTCTTCATAAAAACCAACCCCCTTTATTCGTAAGTTATATTCAAATCTTGTAGTTTTGGTCTGGCACTTATTTTGTTTAAGAATCTGTCTTGCGCAGCAACTTCAGCGTTCCAAGTACAATTCTGAGTTCCTCCACAAGAAGTAATATCTGCTTGATTACTACACCTAATCATCCCATTATCACTTTGTCCAGTAGAATCACAACTCCCTTGTAAAGTCCAAGAACAACCATAACTTGTACAAACCCCTTCACTAGCTATTGAACTGTAAAAACAATCCGCATAAGGTCCCCCATTTGAATAACAAGCATCATACCAGCTACACATATTGTAAGTATTACCACAATCAGTTTGATTTAAAGCCATACAATCTATATTTGCCATTCCAATACAACCATACCCCGTGGAGTTTGCCGCACAATCCCCATTATGTGAGTTGTATTGAGCACACCCTGTAGAATCATATGGGGACCCTCCACCCATTCCATAATCCATACAATATTTGTTGCTTGTTCCGCTACAATTTGCAGTAACTGCAGCTATTGGTTCAAAGAAATCATAGTAACCTGGTTTTACCAAAAATTGGAAGTATCTATTTGCAGTTACTCCTGATAAACTAATGTCAGTGTTTGCATTATAAGTTGAGGCACTCCAGCTTCCATCTGAACAATCACTTTGTGCACAACTTCTGTATTGTACACCAAGTTTTCCTGCACCAATATTAAATAATTCCATTACTTCGTTTGCATCAAATGCTCGGTTCCAAATTCCAACTTCTTCAATTCGACCATCTGTCCAATAGCCAGCTGGCGTTGCATTCCCATAAGCCCCAATAAATATTGGATCTGTTCCTGCAGCATAACTCGCGTGTCTTACCCCAACATATTCTCCATCAACATAAATTCTTGCATCGCTTCCATCAGAACTTATAACAAAGTGCTGCCATCTGTTCAAAATCATTTTTCCAGTAGTATCAATCTGTGTCGCTCCTGCCCCCCAATAAAAAGTTAATTGATTAGCAGAGGCCCATTGTGCATAAAACCCACTACTTGCACTTTTGCAAACAGTCATAACATTAGCAAATGAAGACAATTTTTGCCACAAAGAAATTGTAATTTGACTCGCATTATTAACCGCAGAAAGATTTCCTAAACTAATATAATCATCTACTCCATCAAAATCCATTGAATTAGTATCCCATAACCCTGCGCTTTTTACAGGGCAAGCACTTCCAGTACAAGTTCCATTATTGTCAAATACACTTGAATCATCAAATACGCCTGTATCATTTCCATCATTTAAATGCCATAAACCAATAAGTCCATTATTCAAATCAAGTTCTTTTGTTGGATCAATTTGTGAACCATAACTATGCCCGTTTCTATCTTCCCCATTATTCAAATTAAATTTCAAAGAAGAAAAAGTAGTTGAAGCAGAACCAGTATCAATTACTGGGGAAATATAATTAATATCAGTTGATGAGTCATAAGTAGGATATGCTTGTGCTAACTCGCTTACTTCAGAAAGAGCAAGTACTCTGTCCCATAAGCCAACATCAGCAATCGAACCAACAACATTGTAATCAGGACTATCAAAAGCATGCCCTATCCTAAATTCAGCAGTAGAAGCTAGTTGTAATAAATTCCCTGCCCCTCCATTTCCTCCTTGTGTTAATAATTGACCATCAACATATAACTTAACTTGGTTTGTTGCTACTGCACTATCATAAGTTGCAAGAACATGATGCCACACCCCATCATTAATTGCTAATGCGGTAGCAATTGAAGTATCATTATAATTTCCGCCATCTAGTTGTACTGCAAAATATCCAGAAGCATTTATCATAGCAAAAAACCATTGTTTTGATCCATCGCTAACAGAGGGTTTTCCAGCAAATATTTGAGTTCTCCCTGAAACAGTTGTTTTAATCCAAGCACTAAGTGTAAGATAATCTCTTGGATTTAGTGCAGCATTTGTTCCCAGTGTAATATAATCAGTTCCATCAAAACTCATAGAATTTGAATCTGTAACACCTGGTGCTTTAGCGGGGCATGCATCTCCAACACAAGTTCCATTATAATCTCCACCCATATAATCAACAAAAGTAGAATTAGTGTTATCATTTAGTCTCCAAAATCCAATTAAATTAAGATCACTTACTCCTTTTATTCCAAGGTAAGCCGGAACACCAGTTCCATGTGTTCTAGTGTTATTGAATATTCCGCCCATAAAATTTGTGTCCCAATCAAAGAAGAGTGATGTTGGTCCACTTGAAATTGGAATTGTATAATTTATTGTTCTAATTGAACTTGTTATAGTGTTCCCTATTGCATCAGCACACTTGACTTTCCAACTATAACTCCCTTCTGCAAAAGAATAACTAAACCTAACATTCACATCTTTTGCAACACTTGTGAGTGTATCAACTACAGTTGAATCAACTAGTAAATTACAATCAGGGATAGAACTATCATCCGTAACAACAAAGTTCAAATTAATTGGAACACTAGAAATATTTGCATCATTAACAGGGTAGGATAATGAAACTACAGGGTTACTTGAGTAAGAAATATTTCTCACTCCGCCCAAATCTGAAGTAGTTGCATCAACACAATTAACATCCCAAGTGTGTGTTCCTTCAGTTATTGTTCTTGGAATGCTATAAGTTGTGCCTGCAACTAAACCAACAGTAATATCGTTCACATCAACACTATCAATGAACAAACTGCAAGAGCTAACAGTTGTTGAGTTACTAAAACTAAAATTAAAATCAATCGGAACACTTGTCGCAGTAGAACTATTACTTGGGGCAAGTAAGTTAACTGACAAAGTTGTTGGTGTATCTTCTACAGGAGTTCCTTCACTTGAAGAAACTGCTAAATAATTTTCGCAAGTAAAACTAACTAATCCATAACTAAGTGTGTGTGTTAAATTTGAAGCTAAATTAGTATAATCTATTGATACGCTTCGAACTACTTTTGAACCCAAAGTACAAACATCACTTGTAGAAATTACAAAATTTGCTTTCTCTCCACCCCAAAAACTTGTAGAAAAATCCATTGCATTCGAACCGACAGTAACTCTATTAACTTGTATTCCTCCACCCGAATTATTTAGTAAAATCAGTAAGTAATTTCCGTCCGCTTTGACAGAAGCATTTCCCACCCCTAATAATTTTCCTCTTAACTCAAGTTCGCTTAGTTTAGAACTCGTACTCGAAGCAGAATCAGTATTAGAAACAACTACCCCAACAACAATCAAAGAAATAACAACAACAATTGCAATAATAACAAGATATTCAATCGTCCCTTGCGCCCTCTTAGAAAAAGAGTTTTTGGATTTAAACATGACAATAAATAGAAACAAAGAGGTATATAAAAGTAGTTTTCAAAAAATTAAAAAATTTGCCACCTCAATTTGTTCAAAATTGGTTTAAGCTTGGTTTAAAATTAATCCTTGTTCTTCCTTTGAACTCTTGGCTTTTTTAAAAACAAAATTCCTGGCATTTCAAGGTCTCCGGCAGATTTTAGTCCTTCACGAATCATATATCTTTGTGCATCAACTTGATCCAAATGAATTTTAATCAATACTTCTCGTTTTTCCGGAGTGGCTCTTTTTTGGACATAATCTAGTTCAGACTCATCCATTTCTTTTTGAGTAAGCCCCCTATAATATACTTCAAACCCAAATTCTTTAGCAACTCGAGCAAGAAATGGAAGATTTACTTTGTGAATAATAGTAACTAGTCTTCCTCCAGGAACAAGCGCTTTTTTTCCAAGTGAAAAAAACTTTTCGACAACCCCTACAACCCCTAGCTTTGAGTTAGCTGCCATGCAATTTAAAAGAAAACTTGAAAAAATCACATGCTTGCTTCTTGGTTTCATTTTTTCTAGTTCTTTAATTGCGTCCCCTCGAACATATTTCAATCTTCCTCTTTGTCCTTCTATTTTTCCAGCACGAGCAGATTTAGGAACCAAGAGTCGAGTATCAACTGCAGTAAAGTGTCTAGCTCTTCCTTTACTTAATCCACGAAAGTACTTAGCAAGTAAAGGCAAGGGATTTCTTCCAGAGCCAAATTCAGCAACATTCACTCGAAGAGGTCTTTTTACTTTAAGTCCCATTTTTTCACAATCTTAATTAGACTTTGCAAGAATAAAAGACTTCTTTTCCAAAAATCAACAGAATCTGCTTTCTTTGTAATTTGGAGAATCTTTTGTTATTTTTATATCATGCGGATGGGATTCAGCTAAACCAGCTTCTGTTAATCTATCAAATTCCCCTTTTTCTCTTAGTTCTTGGATTGTTGCAGCACCCACATAACCCATTCCTCTTTTGAGCCCACCAACGTATTGAAATATAACATCTTTTAATTTTCCTTTGTAAGGAATTACTCCTTCTACTCCTTCAGGTACAAGTTGTCCTTTTCCTGTTTCGTTTTGTCCGTATCTTTCTCTTGAACCTTTGTGTATTTCCATTGCCCCTAAGGAACCCATTCCACGATAGTTTTTCCAGGGCTGGCCTTGTAAAAATATTTTTTCTCCCGGAGCTTCATCAGTTCCAGCTAGCATACTTCCCATCATTACACAATTTGCTCCGGCAGCTATTGCAATTGTAATATCGCCCGAGTTTGCTATTCCCCCGTCAGCGCAAATTGGCACACCATATTTCTCAGCAGCTTTTGCACAATCATAAATTGCTGATACTTGTGGTCTTCCAATTCCTGCAATTATTCTTGTAGTACAAATTGAGCCAGGCCCTTGTCCAACTTTTATCCCATCAGCTCCTGCTTTAGCAAGTCGCTCGGCTGATTCTCCAACTGAAACATTTCCCACAACGACATCAACTTTTGGAAAAACTCGTTTTATTTCTTTTAGTGTATCATAAACAGGTTTTGAGTCCCCGTGAGCCGTGTCAATTACAAGTACATCTACTTGTTCTTCAATTAATTTAGTTGCTCTCTCTAGTGCTTCTTTTCCTGTGCCAATTGCCGCACCCACTCTTAATCTCCCATTTGAATCAGTATTGTATTTTTCTGAGCTTCCTGTAATTATTCTTTTAACATCCGAGAAAACGTATAATCCACCTAGTGTTCCATCTTTATTCAATAAAGGCATTACTTTTTTCTTTTTCTCAAGCATTGTTTCATAAGCTTTTTTAAAATCAGTTCCACTTGGCAAAGTAAGCATACTTTCTAATGGGGTCATTACCTCGTTAGCAAGTAAAGAATCATCACTACAAAACGCAAAATCGTTTCCTGTGAGTATTCCAACTAATTTTTCATTTTTATCAATTACCGGAAAGCTACTAAACGAATATCCTTTTTCTTTCATCTTAGTTTGAATTGTTGAAATTGTATCCCTGTCACAAACAAAAATTGGTTTTTCTATTAATCCATTTAAATGGTATTTTACTTTTGCTACTTGAGCAGCTTGTTCACCAATAGACAAGTTCTTATGTATAATTCCAAGTCCACCAAGCTTTGCTAAATTAATCGCCATTTTGCTTTCAGTAACCGTATCCATTGCCGCACTAACAATAGGGATTTTTAGTTTAACATTTTTAGAAAAAAGTGTTTCAACGTTCACAAGATCCGGCATTACTTCAGCGTAACCTGATCTTAATCTAACATCATTAAAAGTAAGTGCAACCCCGTCTTTAGCTGCTTTTTCAAGTAAGAACTTCTCTACCATATTTGAGTATGAAACGAAAGAAATATTAATTCATTTTAGAGGACTAAAAAAAAGTTGGGCAAAAATTAACTACCATTTAAGCCATACTTTACTAAAAAGAAATCACCACTGCCCCTATTGGTTAAATTAACATCGTTGCCAAAACCCAAAGTTGTAGAAGTAAAATAACCCCCTAAATAAACATTACTTGAACTATCAACAAAAACCGTTTGGCCAATATCATTACTTACTGATATTTTGTTAGCAGGGTTCTTTGCCCATTGTGCAACCCCACTAGAATTATACTTCACAACAAAAAAATCATAGTTAAGATCCGCCCCATTGTGTATCAAGTTAACATCATTGCCAAAACCCAAAGTGGGCGAAGCAAAAGAACCCGCAACATAAACATTATTATCAGAATCAACAAAAACAGAATTAACATGTTCATAAGATGTCCCTGTTTCAGAACTTGCGCCTCGCGCCCATTGTGCAACCCCACTAGAATCATACTTCACAACAAAAAAATCATTAGACCCCATATTAGTTAAATTAATATCATTACCAAACCCTAAAGTAGTTGAAGTAAAATATCCTCCCGCATACACGTTTCCAGAGGCATCAACAAAAACAGAATAAGCAGTCTCAGTGCTACCCCCAGTCCCACTACTTGGCCCCTTTGCCCATTGCGCAACCCCACTAGAATCATACTTCACAACAAAAAAATTTGGTTGGTTTGGATTTGAATTTGTTAAATTAACATCATTGCCGAAACCAAGATTGGGAGAATAAAAAGTCCCTGTCAAGTAAACATTCCCACTAGAATCAACAAAAACAGAATTACCCTGCTCAGTATAAGGTCCTGTGCCAACTGCATTTTTTGCCCATTGTGCAACCCCACTAGAATCATACTTCACAACAAAAAAATCTATTCCGCTTCCATTATCCAGGTTAACATCATTTCCAAAGCTAATAGATTCTGCGCTAAATCCGCCAGTAGCATAAACATTCCCACTAGAATCAACAAAAATAGAATTAACCCCATCAGTAGTTGTTCCCGTTTCTCCAATGGGCCCTTTCGCCCATTGCGCTACACCACTAGAATTATACTTCACAATAAAAAAATCTGCAACACCCCCAACACCAGTATTAATTAAATTAACATCATTTCCAAAATGAAGGGATGCGGATAAAAATGAACCGGCAACATAAACATTCCCACTAGAATCAGCAAAAACCGAAACAGCCATATCCCAATCCCCCCCAGTTTCACTTTCAGAAGTCTTTGCCCATTGCGCTACACCACTAGAATTATACTTCACAACAAAAAAGTCCCCATTTGTTGTACCGGTTAAATTAATATCATTCCCAAAGCCTAAAACCGATGAAGAAAAATAACCTGTAACATACATATTCCCGCTAGAATCAACAAAAATAGAATAACCGAGGTCAGTACCAGTTCCTGTTCCACTAACAGGATTTTTTGCAAACAAAGCGACAGGCGCAGTTTCGGGTATTGTATTCCTTGAAGCCAAACAATTTGCATTTGTATCTGCTCCTACACATTTCCAACTAACACTCGCCCCTTGTGCGGGAAATGTTGGTGTTGCATTTTCATCTCCAGTTGAACAAAAAGAATCCGAACCAAATGTAGTTACATTTGAAGCATAAGTTTGGTTTGCCGTTCCACACAATCCCGCAACAGCTTGAGTTCCATGAGAAGCTGAACAAGTTACATTCAAATCAGTTCCTAAACAATCCCAACTAACACTCGCACCAGCAACAGGAAAAGAAGAACTTTCATTTGCATCCCCAACAGAACAAAATGACCCACTAAAATCACTAGCACTCCAAACATAAGTTGTCGCACTAGAACCACAAACAGCAGTCAAACCAACAACAACTCCGCCAGTAGCAGTAGCATTTGAAACACAAGAAAACAAAACCGTTCTTGTTTCAATCTTTTCTAAACCATATCCTGAAGTATAAGTAACAACAACCACACACTCTCTATTACCACCAACAACACTACAACCACAAACATCAGCCAAACCAGCCAAAGAAAAAACCTTATTGCCCCCAATAGCCAAACTCTCATCAAAAACTTTTTCCACACCACCAACCGAAATTTTTGTAATTAACATTGTTTCTCCAGTATTATTACTAATATCAATTAACGCATCCCCTTGTCCATCAACAACCGGTTCAGCAAAACCAATAACACCCACACTATTCCTAATCTTAGCAGACTTAATCGAAGCCCCATCACCCGGACTAGCATTATAAATAATCCCAACAACAACCAAAGAAATAACAACAACAATCGCAATAACAACAAGATACTCAATCGTACCCTGCGCTCGAGAACCAAAAGAAAACATACAATACAAATAACAACAAAACAACTATAAAAAATAGTCACTCTACCAACTTAATTATTTTATTAACAACTTCAACATATTTTTGTTTTCTTAATTTACAAGCTACTCTTACTATTTGTTGTTTGTTTGCAGTAAATAACATGTTTGTTCTTATGTAACTATCAATCATCAAACTACCAGAGTCAGTTTCACTCTTTTTTAGTTCAACCGCGAAGTCATCTTTGGCAGAGTTTTTTGAAGTAATTTGGCATAACAAAATATCTTCTTTCATTTCATTAGAAAGAACTAAACAAGGACGCATTTTTGTATTAGATAAATCAGTATAAGGAAAAGGAAAAATTACTATATCTCCTTTCACAAGTGCTTCCATGCCTCATCCTCTTCCTTTGTGTTCCAAAGTTTTGCAAGTGATTTTTCACTAGCCAAATAAGTGTGAAGCCCGCCAATTTTTTCACTTTCTTTTTCAAAAAGTTTTTCGCGAACAGTTTCCCTAATAAACTCTTGAACATTGCCATACCCAAAAGTCTTAGAATATTTTTTTGCTTGAGAATATACTTCGTCAGAAAGCTTCAAATTAATCTGTGTACCCATAGATACTAATTGATACCAAAAAGTATTTAAATATACTCACAAGAAATTAGCTTTTGAAAGTGACCTACTATCCAAAACAAATGAATAAGTTGACAAAACACAAAAATAGGAAAAATTGAATTACTTTATAGTTGTATTTTTGAAAAAAAGTAACTTCCTAACCAAAGGAAGAATCCTGTTATAACTACAAGTACTACTAGGTCAGTTGGTATTCCAATTGTTACTGCTCCAGTTAGGGCTTCGCGCATCCCATCTACCCCGTAAGTTAAGGGGTTTAATCTTACTATTACTTCCATTATCCCCGGCAATGCATTAAGCGGAAATAGTGCGCCTGAGAGAAAAAATAGGGGCATTATGAAAAAGTTTACAATGAGTTGGAATCCTTGCATATCCTCGAGTAGCGAAGCAATTGCAGTTCCTACCGCAGTGAATAGTATCGCAATTAGGAACATGAAAATTATTGCAACGGGTAACATTAATGGGTTTGCTATTTGTACTCCTGCAAATAATGAAATTATTAGTACTATTAGGCCTTGGAATACGGCTACGCTTGCTCCGCCAAGGGTTCTTCCAACCATTATTTTTGTCCTAGAAACTGGGGCAACTAGAGTTTCTTTTAGGAATCCAAATTGTCTGTCCCAAATTACTTCCATTCCTGAAAAAGTTGCTGTAAAAATTATGCTCATTGCAATTATTCCTGGTGCAAGGAACTCTAAGTAATTTCCCCCACCCGCTTTAGCAAACATTGGCCCAAACCCAAATCCAAGCGCAAGTAAGAACAATATTGGCTGACCTAGTGAACCAACTATTCTTGCTCGTGAACGCAAGTATCTTTTTATTTGTCTTAACCACAAAATATGAATTGTCCCCATAAAAACCACAAATTTTAATCTAATATTTTCTTTTTCATTTTCTCCAAGTTACATTCTTCCCCTTTTCCAACAATTACTTTCTCAATTTCTTTTAATTTACCTTCTTGATCTTGTATGTATCATTCTCATTAAGCTACTTCCTTTTCCTTCTTCTTCCCTAATATTGTATCCAGTGAGTTTGATGAATGCATCTTCAAGGTTCTTTGTTTTTGTCTTGGCTTTAAGTTGTTTTGAAGTCCCATCAGCCACTATTTTTCCATGATCAATTACCGCAATCCTGTGTGCAACCCTATCCGCTTCATCCATGTAATGGGTTGTAAAAAAAATTGTTATTCCTTCATCTTTGTTTAATTTCTTAATATAATCCCAAATATGGTTTCTTGTTTGTGGATCAAGTCCAATAGTTGGTTCATCAAGGAAAAGTATTTTTGGGTGATGAAGTAACCCGCGAGCAATTTCTAATCTTCTCTTCATTCCACCCGAAAACTTTTTTACAAAATCATCTTTCCTATCCCAAAGTTCAACAATTTTTAAAAGTTGTTCAATTCGTTGTTTCATTAGTTCTTTTTTTACTCCGTAAAGTACTCCGTGTATTTCCATGTTCTCTATTGCAGTAAGTTCTTCATCAACACTAGGATCTTGAAAAATTATTCCAAAACTCTTTCGCACATCATCAGAGTGTTTTAAAGTATCAAACCCGTTTAGAGAAATTTCTCCCTTTGTCGGGTGAAGTAGAGTAGTAAGCATTTTTATTGTAGTGGATTTTCCTGCCCCATTAGGTCCAAGGAAAGCAAATATCTCTCCTTTTTTAACAGAAAAAGAAATATTATTAACCGCGCAAAGTTTGCCAAATTCTTTAGTCAACCCCTTAACTTCAATAATATTTTCAACCATATGAAACACAAAGACAAATGATTGGATTAAAAAGGAATTGTTTGAACTTAGAAAACGCAAAAAATTAACTTTATTTCAAACACATTTTGCAAAAAAAAATTATTGAGGAACATATTTCACTAAAAAGAAATCAGAATAACCAAAAGGTCCGCGAGGAATTAAATTAACATCATTACCAAAACCTAATGATACAAATGAGGAAGCACTAAAATTTCCACCTAAATAAATATTATTACTTGTATCAACAAAAATAGAACTAGCTGTAGATGACCTACTATAGGGAGTACTAATCGGCCCTTTTGCCCACTGCGCAACTCCGCTAGAATCATACTTTACAACAAAAAAATCACTTCCTCGACTAGTCAAATTAATATCATTACTAAACCCCAAAACAGAAGAACCGCTTTGTCCAGCTAAATAAACATTACCACTAACATCAGCATAAACCGAATAACCATAATCTGCTCCAGTCCCAGTTCCACTAATAGCACCTCTAGCCCACTGCGCCACCCCACTAGAATCATACTTCACAACAAAAAAATCATTTGGATAACCCCAATAATCTGCTACTCCATTAATAGTCAAATTAATATTATTACCAAAACCCAAATTAGCTGAAGTAAAATCACCACTCACATAAACATTTCCACTCGCATCAACAAAAATAGATCTAGCATAATCTGCTGAAGCCCCAGTACCACTAGTAGCACCCCTAGCCCACTGCGCCACCCCACTAGAATCATACTTCACAACAAAAAAATCATAGGATGCATTTTTAGTCAAAGAAACACCTGGGCCAAATTCTAAAGAAGGATAACTAAAATAACCTGCCAAATAAATATTGTTACTCGCATCAACAAAAATAGCTTGCGGTAAAACATCAAGTGCACCAGTAACATTAGTAAAACTTTTTACCCATAGTGCAGTACCACTAGAATCATACTTTACAATATAAAAATCTCCTCCATTAGTAACTGGATTAGTTAAACTAACCCCTGGGCCAAACCCTAAAGTGGGTGAATAAAAATTTCCAGTTAAATAAACATTTCCACTTGCATCAACAAAAATCGCAGTACCCAAATCAGAAGAAGCTCCAGTTCCACTAGTAGCACCCCTAGCCCACAAAGGGTTCCCACTAGAATCATACTTCACAACAAAAAAATCATCTGGATATTCACCTCCACTGAGCACCCCTTTATTAGTCAAAGTAATATTATTACCAAAACCTAATGAAGCTGACCTAAAATTACCACTCAAATAAACATTTCCACTAGAATCAACAAAAATAAATCTAGCATAATCTGCTGAAGCCCCAGTACCACTAGCAGGACCCCTAGCCCACTGTGCCACCCCACTAGAATTATATTTCACAACAAAAAAATCATAAGAACCTCGATTAATTAAATTGACATCATTACCGAAACTAATATTACTAGAAAAATAACCCTCTAAATAAATATTTCCACTAGAATCAACAGTAACTGAACCCGCACCATCAGAATTAACCCCAGTCCCAACAAAAGGGCTTTTTGCAAATGATGCAACTGGAGGAATATTTTGATTATTGTTACACGCACTTGTGTTATAATCCATGCAATCAAAATTACAAGTTAAATTTCCGCGCAAGTATCCTTTGCTAACACAAGTTTGTCCTCCAAGATTAGCCCCATCACAAACCTCAGGAGCACTAATCACCCCATCAGAACAATTGTAAACAGTAACCCTACTCGCACTAACATAAATATTATTTGGGTCAACCGTAGGATCTTTTCCATTCTCAGTAACCACATACTCATGCAAACCCACAACAGGATTATCATCACTATAAACACAAGTACTAGCAGCACAAACTACATCAGCAATCTTAGCTAAAATAGAAGCCCGCCAAACATCATAATCACTAACACCAGACTTTTGAGGCCAACTCAAATCAACCCCACCACCAGAATTTGGAATTGCACTCAAAACAGGTTTGGGCAAAGAAGAAGCCAAAATATCTTTTAACCCATCAGAAGAAATAGCATCACTAGAATCATTAACAACAACTTTTCCCGAACCAACCACGCTAGTAACAGAGCCAACCACAATTGAAACAACTAAAACAACTGCACCTAGCACAAGCAAATACTCAATTGCACCCTGAGCTCGAGAACCAAAACAAAACATACTAATAATAAACAGCAAAACAACTATAAAAAACTACTCAGAAAAGAAAAAACAGTTTTTTTTATTCAATTTCTTCTAAACCGACCTTTTTCAATATTTTTTCCATTCGTTTAAGAGCGTTAGTTTTTTTCTCACCATGTAATTTGTTTTTGTAAAAATAGTATCTTCTCACAATTTCTTCCCTAGCAGCCGCCCTAACAACACTATCATTAATTATTCCTTTTTTTGCCATGTTAAGTCCCATATCTGTTGGTGATTTGTACTCGTGCATAAAATTGTCTTTTGGAGCAATTCTTTGAATTATTCTTTTTAAAATTGCAAAGTTCTCAATATCTCGGTTGTAATTAACTGAAGTTACTCCGTATGCTTCTTTGTGAAATGGGTCAATTAGTATTCCGTCATGTATATCGGCTGTTGCTGCTTCGTAAGCAACATTTACTTCGTGATTTATGGGTAAGTTCCATATTGGGAATGTTTCAAATTTTGCAAATCCCGAGTCCCCGCCTAATCTGTTTTCATTATATATTTGGGATAAGCAAACAAACATTTTTCCAGAGTTCGCTCCACACCCAGTTACCCCAACTATTTTTTTATCTGTTGGAATTAGTTCTTGGGAATCAAAGCCCTTCCCCCCAAAAACACTTTTCAAATCAACAGGATATCCTTGAATTATAGAAGTTGTAAATAATTTCTTTCCTTTCTTCTCTAACCTTTTCTTAAACTCAATAACTTTTTTTTGTCCATTAAAAAAGGTTGCAACTATTCCAATAACACAAACCCCATTTTGTCCAAGTATTTGAGTTTCTTTTTCAGCTAATTTATCAAGAGTAAGACTAGTATCACTCCAAAGAGTCCCTTTCTGGAGTTCAATTGAGTTAACACAATAAAGCATCCCCAAGTCTTTCCCAAGTTTCTTTAGCAAATGTAACTTGTTGTCTGGGTGGTATCCGGGAAGCACACGAGAAGCATGCCCATCAAAAGTTAATCTTCCCCCTATCTCAAAGTAAAGCTTCCCAAATTTCTCCACTCTTTCACGAATAGCTTTCGCCTGAGCATTAAGATATTTTTTATTATCAAATCCAATTTTTTTCAAAAAGTAACACCAATTTTTTAAATAAAATTCTATTAAACTTAAACGCCCCTAGGGATATAATTAGCATGGTCTTTGTCAATTAAAACTCTTTTTAGTTCTTCACGCACACGAGGATTTTTGCATTCAGCAAAATATCGTTGAGCAAAATATTGACCCTCAGTTGGTTTGAGATAATTCAAAACAACTATTACATTCTCAACACATTTTTTTTCACCCATATTTTTGGCAAATTCTTCAAAATCAAGTATTACTCGCCCAAAGGTTTTCCCTTTTGGATAAAAGTGCCAAAAATCAACATATTTTTTGAACGCAAACCCAACAGAGTGTATTGTCGCAAGATCTTTTGCAAGGGATTTAATTAATTTTCTATCTTGGCTCACAGATAAACGTGAAAGAAAAACTGGCCTACCATAAGCATCATGTACAAGTTGGAGCTTTTTTTTAGCTTCCATGTTGGGCATAAAAGTTGACAAATAATAAGGGTTTACTTTTCCTCCAACTAATTCTTTTCTAAGATCAATTTTATGATATCCTGCAACAGGAAGTCCAGCTTGTTTAAATGCCCCCCAAACTTTTTGTCGCCCAATTATATCCTCTCTTGTTGGAGGACTACGAGTTTCAGTTAGTTCAGAAAATGGCACTTTTATTGCAGAGTTCCAAACTTTCCCCACCACCCCCAAATTTCTAATTTCTCCTTTGAACACTTCTCCAGATCTTCCATTTCCAATAAGTCCACCTTGAGTAACTAAGTTATTTACAATTCTCGGAGCCTTTATTTTTCTAAGAATTCTTTTATTTACTGGCATGAAATAAAAGTATTGTTGGAAATACTTAAGCTTTTGCCAAACACAGAATCACAAAACTACTTTTAGCAAATTTTTTAAATCCAAACATTTTGGCTTTAGATTTTTTTCGATACCATTATAACTCTTTCCCTCAACAAAGTTGTTCCTGGTGAGCAGTTGAATTCTTTATATAAGGGCCCCCCGCTTAGAGCGTGGCAGGCAGAGGCTATTGAGGCTTGGGATAAGCATCGAATAGGCATAATTCAGGCTGTTCCAGGCGCAGGAAAAACTATTTTAGCAGTAAAATTATTTACTCAAAAGCTTGAAGAAGAAAACAACTTAAAAGTACTAATTGTTTGCCCAAGGTTAACTCTTATCCAACAATGGGTCGATGCAATTTCAGAGTTCTCAAATATTAAGAAAAATGAGATTTATGAAGTTTCAAGTAATAACGAATCAAAGGCATATGTTTGTGCCCAAGGAAAACTCGCAAATTACAAAGTTTTTATTTCAACTTTTCACCAAATAAAACAATTCTTTAATGAGTGCAAGTGGAAGGATCACAATTGGCTTTTAATTGTAGATGAAATGCATAACACTACAGAAAATTACAAGTTCCCAAATGCTCCAATAAAATACAAGTTAGGCTTATCCGCAACTCCGAAAAAGAAAGGCAGGGATGCTGATTTTAATTTAGGAGGAATAGTTTACACCTACTCTTTCTCTCAAGCCTTACAAGATAAAATAATTCTTGACCCCGTAATTAAAATTGTTTTTTACTCAGTAA
>JBAYJX010000023.1:0-20195 GCA_041664905.1 archaeon
ACGTCAAGGCATAAGCCAAAGTTTTTGTGTTCGTTTAGGATTGTTTCGAAGTCAAATCTTTCGTGTTTTTTGTGTTTGTCGTTTCCGTGTCTTTTGCGCAAGTTTTCTGTAATGTATTGGGTTCCTTGTTTTTTTCCTAGTAAAAGAAGTTCGTTTGGCGGTATTTGATTGGGGTGTATTACTAAGCGTTTGGCACCTACTCTTTGATAGTCTGCAAGCATTTTCTTAAAATCAGTAACATCCTTTTCATAATTTTCTGGTTTTCTTAAAAACTTGAATGGGGCATGCATGCTCACATCTTTTTTTGTTAACAAAATAGTTTCATCGATTTTTAGGATTGGTCTTTCTTCATAATATTTCCCATAAGTATATTCTATCCCATCTACTCCCAGAGTATTAATGAATTCCACAACGTTTATTTGATCTAGGAATTTATAGAAATTTCCAGTAGCACAAGAGAGTAGTTTCATAAAACAAAAAACATTGATTGTTGTTAAAAAACCTTGTTAAACTACTCAAAAAAGTGTAGTGCCTAACAATGGAGAAAGTATTTTATACAAGTATGGTTCTACATTAGGCATCAAGGTTGAACTGTGACTTTCTATTAATTGTCCGATACAGTTCCCAGATTAAGACGCGGAGAGCCGGATTTGAACCGACGCTCCTTTTAGGGAACACGCTATCTCTCACAGCACAATTGCCTCTTTCTTTTGGGCAACTTGCACTTTTCTTTCTGTTGAGAAAGAAAAGGGCAGTTCGAGGCGCGCGCATTTGACCACTCTGCCATCTCCGCTTTTTGTGTTAAAAAGTTGTTGTTAAGAAAGTATTTTAAGGATATAAAAAGTGGGTTTTATTTTTGAGTTAATTAAGATTAGGCGCTTGTAAGTTTATTTTTGTTCTTTTATTCCCAACACTTGTTGAAGTCTTTTTGTTACTGGCGTAGAAGCTGTTGCTGCATCAACTATTTTAATTACATTTTCTAGTCTTTCTTGTTCAGCAGGATCACTAGTATGGTTAATTCTGTTTCTCAATTGCCATACTCTATTTGAATCACCAAGATTGTGTTTAAGTGTTTCAAGAACAGCATCTGGATGTAGGGAATGTTTCTTTGAAATTCTTTCAATTGTATCAAGTACTTGTCGGTCAGCTAAAGCATTTTCATGCAAATGATATTTTTGTGAAATCCCAGCTCTTTCTTTTGCATAATTTATTTTCTGAGAAGCAAGTTCATGAAGTGCAACTCCTCCAGCCCCAGTGAATGCAAGTCCGGCTAAAATTGCTGCGGCTTTTCTTCCAAATCTTCTAACTAAACTAGGGTTTCTTGGAACTGGAACAGGAACTGTTCCAGGCTCTGCAAATCTAATTGCATTAGGATTAAATGCAGGCCTAAATGCTACAGGTTTACTACCTGACTTTGGATGAGGATCAAATGCAGGTGCAACTTTTATCTTATGATTCATACCAACTAGTCGGTCACCTTTTGGAAGACCGCTAAATCTAGATTTCATATTAACGTAACAACAATACCCCTATATTAATCTTACCCCTGACCAAAATGAATGTGTATGTTCTGTCACAGTCACTTTCAAAGATGCTTTATAAGGGTCAAGCGTTGTAAGTAATTTATGGAAATAGAATTTGTTGAATTAAATGAAATAATAATTTCTTTTTCACAAGCGCCAGCTTTTAATTCTACTCAAATGGCCGCTTAATTTTTTTAAAAAAAATATTTACAAATTTTTATAATTGATTTCAAAAAATAATAAATAACTTCATTTACGAGGCAAAAAATAGGATTTTTAGCACAATTATCCCATTTTTAGCGTAATCATTTATATACTAGGAATCTTTATGTTTAACTAGTAACATCAATTATTCAAGTTTAAAATAGGAGGGATTTTGATGGGTATTTTAGACGCAGTTAAAGGAAAAGCAAAGAAGAAAGCATTTGGAGGATATTGTATTAGCTTTAAAGGAAAGGCTGACACAGTTGAAGACGTTTTCGGTAGTGGGGATGTTACTCCTAGCGAAATGACAAAGAAACTTTGGGTATACATAAAGAAAAACAAATTGTCAGGAAAGAAATAAATTTTAGTAAGTAATGAGTTTCTTGGGGGAATAACCTCAAGAAACAAATCTAATTTTTTATAATCAGTTTTTACAGGAGGAGCAATCTTTTTATTCAAGTAATTCCTTAATTTTGCATGTCTGTAGTATTACCACTAACATCAATTGGAATCATAATGGTTCTCGCAATTGTACTTAGTATTGCAATTAAAAAATCTGGTCAAAACGCAGTTATCGGATACATTTTGGCGGGTTTTATTTTAGGTCCAATGTTTCTTAATTTTTTAAGTCCAAAAGATCCTCTAATAGTTGGATTTGGAGAACTAGGATTATTTATTCTTCTTTTTTATTTGGGACTTGAAATGTCTCTAAAAGATTTTTTAAAAGCCGGTTCTACTTCTTTTGGTTTAGCAATTCTTGATATGTTAGCTTCAACAGGAATTGGTTTTGTAATAGCAACTCTCTCAGGTTTTTCGCTTTTGTTTTCAATAGTTTTGGGAATGATGGCTTTTTCTACAAGCACCGCAATTGTTGCAAAATTTGCTCTTGATAAAGGGTTAATTCAGCATAATGCTGCAAAACTAGCAATTTCTATTTTGATTTTACAAGATTTTTTGGGAATAGTTGTTTTAGTTTTTCTAACAAGTTTTTCACAAACAGGAACAGGGGCAGATCCTCTGGGTTTGGGAATTGCAGCAATTGTTTTTGCGGTTTCAGCTTTTTTTGTAGTATCCAAGTTATCCCAAATTGTAGAAGAATGGTTATCATATAATGGATTTGGTCATACTGAAATGACTTTGTTTGCGGTTGGAGTTGGGTTAATTGTTGCTACCCTCGGCACAATTTTAGGTTTATCTATGGCTCTTGGAGCTTATTTTGCAGGATTTGCTTTAGCTGAAACTAAATCTGGTGAAAAAATAAAAAAAGATGTAGGCTTTTTGAGGGATTTTATGTTAGTTTTCTTTTTTGTTGCATTTGGAACCACTCTTTTTTATAACACAACCACTGAATTAATCCAAGTTCCAGAACTACACACATTACTATTTCTCTTAGGCGTGGCAATTGCTGTTGCAATAGGAGCAATACTTGCACACAGTATTGTAACTCACTTGTTTGGAGCAAAGTTCGGGTTAAGTAGAGAAGATTCGACTCTTGTTGCGATAATGCTTGTACCACTAGGAGAGTTTGTAATTATTCTTGCTACCGGTGCCTTGCCCGCACTAAAGGGAGTGGAAAGCGCTTTACTTGCACCAGTTGCATTTATGTTAATCTTGATTACAGTTATTTTGTTTCAGCCAATATATAATCTTAAAGAACTTCATCAAAAATTATTCTCTCTTCTCCCGAGTTTATTTTCTTCAAAAGCTCCAGTAGTCACTACTATTCAAGAACACACCCCTTACACTATTGAACAATTAAAAAAGTTTTTGACCAATATTTTTATTATAATTTGCTTAGCTTGGGTAAGTATTTTGCTTTATGAAACAATTCCCCGTTTCAACATCCCAATAATTTACAGCAGACAAGTTACAGCATTTGTAATTTTTGCGTTCTTTGCTTCTTTCCCAACAGTTAATGCATTAAAGGCATTCAAAAGAATACTTGAACACGCACTTAAAAAAGAAAAGAAGTTACTTAGGAGATTTGCAGTAATTTCTACAGAAGATTAAGCTAATTTTTACCAGATTAATTAACAAAATAAGATCAAAACTAATCAAATTAATTCAAACCCAAAATAAACTAAGTAAACTCTAAAAATAAACCAAAACTGCTCAAAAAGAGCTTGTTTAAAAACACTTTTTTCATAACTTAATTAGATTTTTCGAGGTGTACTTATGAACAAATTAGTGTATTTAGCAGTGGCTTTAATGATTAGCCTAACAGTTGCTTTTGCGGAAGATGCAAACACAACTCAAGTTATATCTGATCAAAATGAGGTAACTAACGGATTTATTTCAGCAGATATAAACAATGAATTAACTCCAACTCTTTATTCAGATCAAACTGGAGCAAATGAACTTGGGAATAGCGATGATTCGGCTTTGATAAGCATTGGACCAGAAAATAGTAAAGAGGAATATAAGGCACTTGTTCAAGAGGTTCAAGAGCTTGCAAAGGAAAGAAGAGAATTGTTAACTAAATCGCTAAAAGAAAAAGATGCTTTAATAATGCAACAAATAAGAGAAACTACTCAAAATTTAAGTGAAAAACAATTGCAATTAAATGATTTACAAATAAAACTTTCCGAACAAATAAAAACACAAAATATGAGTGAAGAAGAAAAAAAGCAAGTAAATGAAATGATAAAAACAAGAATTGAATCAATAAAAGAAATGGTTAATTCAAATTCAGAAAGCAAAATTGAAAATTTAAAAATACTTCAAGAAAAAATGAATAACTTAGCTGATATTAAGCTGATTAAATACGATTTAAGACAAGCCTATATTACAGCTGTACAAGACTCAAATTCTGAAACTAAGAAAGAGGCAAAAACTGTTCAAAAAGCTGTTGCCAGAATAGTTGAAGAAGCTATCAAGCAAAACACAAATGTGAACTTTGATGAAATTAGCGGACTTGAACAAGAAATAATCATGGCTGCAAAAGAAATCATTGTTGATTCAAATAATACTCTTCAAGCAAGAAGAGCAATTAAAACAATGGTTAAAGATAAAGTTCTTGAAATACGAAACACACAAGACACACTTGAACTTGTTGATGGAAACGATGTTGTCCAAGTTGAAAGCCCAATTAAAATTGATGATAGTGGGTTATCAATGGATGGAAAAGAAATAAAATTGTTGCCTTCAAAAATAAGAGCAAAAATAAATCAACTCGAAAAAATGAAATTAAAACTAGAAAATGGTTTAGCTAAATATGAAGTTGAACTACAAAATACAAGAAATCTATTCGGTTTTATCCCAATCGGGGCAACTGAAAAAGCAATAATTGATGCTAATTCAGGCACCGTAACCGGGTATGAAAGACCATTTTGGAGCATTATTTCAACAGGAAATGATTCAGTGCAAGGTAATGAACAAATTCAATAAATTAAACCTAAAGCGACTCTATTTAGAGTCGCTTTTATCTTTTTTAATAAAAAATTAAACAAATAACAAAAGAAATTAAATAGTTTAATTTTAAACGTAGATTTAAAAACAAAAAGAACCCAAAAGTTACTAAAAAAGTTGATGCTTATGAAATCTAATGAAATGATCCGATTAGAAAATGTATCAAAAGTATATGGGATTGGAGAAGTTGAAATAAAAGCACTTGATTGTGTTAATCTAAAAATTTCTGCTAACGAATACGTTTCCCTAATGGGACCTTCAGGTTCTGGAAAAACTACTATGCTAGATGTATTAACTACAATGATGAAACCCACTACTGGAAAAGTTTTCATTGAAGGAGTAGAAACAACTAAAATGACTAATTCAGAACTTGCTTCTTTTAGAGGAAAAAAAATAGGGTTTATTTTCCAAACATTTAATTTGCTCCCAAAACTTACCGCTCTTGAAAATGTAATGACTCCAATGTGGATTAATGGGGTAGCGAGAGCAGAAAGAGAGCCTCGTGCACGCGCTCTTCTTGAAGAAGTGGGGCTTGGAGACAGACTTAACAACAGACCTAACCAATTATCAGGAGGACAAAAACAAAGAGTTGCTATTGCACGCGCACTTGCCCTTGACCCAAATATTATTGTTGCTGATGAACCTACAGGTAATCTTGATTCAAAATCAGGGGTACATGTTATGGAAATACTAAAAGATTTACATAAAAAAGAAAAAAGAACAATTATTGTTGTTACTCACGATGAAAGTATTGGTAAACAAGCCGAAAGAAGAATATTTATCAAAGATGGCCAAGTAGTTGGAAATAAAGGTGATGGGAATAAAGTTTGCCAATTAAGTGGAACAAACAAAATTAAATAAAAATAACTAAACAAATAATAGAAAAAAATCACTTAAATTAATTTAAATTTAGAGTAAACTGTCGCGTGATTTGATGAAAATAAATACTGATCTTCTTGAAATACCTGTTAGAAACCTAAGAAAATCTGGTACAAGAACCTTTCTCACTCTCATAGGTGTAATTATAGGAATTGCAGCAATTGTAAGTCTTTTATCTATTGGACAAGGATTAAATGTTGCGGTAGAAAAACAGTTTGAAAGTCTTGGAACAAACACAATATTTGTAATTCCTGGCGGAGCTTCAAGAGGATTATCCACAATAAAACTAACCGATTCAGATATTTCCCAACTCGAAAATGTAAGAGGAGTCTCTACTGCAGTCCCTGTGTATGGTGCAGCCGCAATTATGGAATATAATGGAAAAAAAATGAATGTCCAAGTAAGTGCAGCAGATGGAAAAAAATCAAGTATTTTTGAAAGTACAGGATACTTTGATGTTCAAGAAGGACGAACTTTTTCAAAAAATGATTCGGATGCTGTACTAATTGGAGACAAGATTGCTCACACTTATTTTGATCGAAATATTATTCCAAGAAAAATAATCACTTTAAATGGCCAACAATTTACAGTTATTGGAATTCTAAAACCACAAGCCCAGAGTTTTGGAGGCGGACCTAACACAGGAACATCAATTTTTATGTCTCTTGAAGCATTTAACAGAATAGCAAAAGACATCTATCCTTCAATAATTTTTGTAAAAACTTTTTCCCCAAGTGATGTAAATTATGCTGTTACTGCGATGAAAGATATTCTTGAAAAAAAATATGGTAAAAAAAGTATTACTATTTCTAGCGCGGATGAACTCTTAAATCAAGTAAATTCTATATTAGGATTAATTACTTTAGTTGTTGCAGGAATTGGTGGAATTTCACTACTTGTCGGAGGAATAGGAATAATGAACGCAATGATTACTGCAGTACTTGAGAGAACAAGAGAAATAGGTTTAATGAAAGCACTTGGCGCCTCTAACACAACAGTATTACTAATATTCATAATAGAAGCTGGTTTAATTGGATTAATTGGGGGAATAATTGGAGTTCTTATTGGATATGGCTTATCAATAATAATTTCGACAATTGGTTCAGGTGCTGGTTTTGCATTAACAGCAGTAATTTCCACAGAAATTACAGTTGGAGGAATTATTTTTGCGATGATTATAGGAATTGCTTCAGGTTTACTTCCAGCTATAAGAGCTGCAAATTTAGACCCAGTTATTGCTTTAAGGTATGAATAAAAAGTGAAATTATATGTTTGACACAATTGAACACGCACTTGGAAATCTTCGAAGAGAAGGGGTGAGAACATTTTTGACGCTTATAGGTGTTGTAATTGGAATTGGTGCTATTGTTGGTTTATTATCTATTGGACAAGGATTAAATCTTGCCGTAGAAAAACAACTTGATCAATTAGGTTCAAATACTATTTATGTAATTCCTGGTAATCCATTTAGTGGAAGTAATTTTGCAAAAATAACAATTACCCAATCAGATTTAGATAGAATAAAATCTATTAACAATGTTACAAATGTTATTCCTATGTATATGCTTCCAGTCACAGTAGGATTTGGAAAAGAAACTTTTGGAGCACAAGCATTAGGATTAGATGCAGAAGACTCACAAGTTTTTGTGGATCTGGGTTATTATGAACTTTTTCAAGGGCAATGGTTAAAGAAAGGAGATTCTTCATCGGTTTTAATTGGAGACAAATTTTCAACAGATGCATTTAGTAAAGAAGTTAATACAAGAAATCTAGTAACACTAAACGGACAAGAATTTAAGGTAACAGGAATAATTAAACAAGTAATTCAAAGTGAAATTAGTAGCAGTAATTTGATAGTAATTTCGGATATTGCTATAAAAAATCTTTCTCCGGGAATAGGCCCTGCCGAGACTTGGGTTAGAACTTCCTCCTCGTCAGATGTAAAAAATGTATCTGATAAAATTCAAAAATACTTTGATAAACAATATGGGGAAAAAAGTGTTTATGTTATTACTTCAGACCAGTTGCTTGAACAGGTTAACTCAATATTTGGTTTAATTACTTTATTCCTTGTTGGAATAGGAAGTATTTCTCTTGTAGTTGGCGGAGTAGGAATTATGAATGCAATGGTCACTTCAGTAATGGAGAGAACTAAAGAAATAGGGGTAATGAAAGCACTTGGAGCTTCAAATTACAAAATCCTTGCAATCTTTTTATTAGAATCCGGATTTATAGGACTTATTGGTGGAATAGTTGGAGTAACTATTGGTTACGGTCTTTCAATAATTGTGGCAGTTATTGGAGCACAATCAGGCTTTCCACTTGAAGCCGCAATAAACTGGCAAATCACTCTCGGAGCACTAGGATTTTCAATTCTTTTAGGAATGATATCTGGCGCTATACCGGCTTGGCGAGCAGCAAATCTTGATCCAATAGAAGCACTAAGATTTGACTAAAATAAAACAACAATTACTTTTTCTTTAGCTCAGCTTTTTTTATTTCAATTTCACCAGTAATTTCATTTTGCATTTTCTTCTCAAATTCAACAATTATTTTTTCCTTAAACAAAGGGGCATCAAGTACTAAAGATTCATATTCGCCGCCTTCACCAGCAACATTAACTCCATATTTTTTGTTCAACAAAACAAGTTCTTCAATAGCCTTTGTATCAATCTCTCTCCCAAGCCACTTTTCACTCATACCCATACAAGCAATTTTTGTTATAATTAAATTAAATCCACTTTTAATTAAATTTCTTAAATAATTTTCTTGATTCATGTGCCACAATGGAGCAAAATGACGTAAACCATTGCACTCACATGCACGCTCAATTCTTTCTCTTTGATAATTAGAAAATAATGCTCCTGAACAAACCCCTTCTATTCCAAACATTTTTTTTGCGAGCATTAATCCACGTTCAAGTTCAGCTAGTTCAGTTTCTTTTTCCCCTTTTGAATGAATTAAAAGCAATTTTTTTCCAAGAGCTTTTGCTTGAAGCTTTGCTAGCTCTATAGTTGGAGAATGATACATAAAGGAATCCTTGTTTTGCGGATTAATCGAAATTAAGCATCTAACATCATACCCTTGTTTTTCCATTAAATGTAATGCATAAACTGAATCTTTTCCTGTTGACAAGAGAGCTGCAATAGGAATATTTTTTTGAGACAAATTTAAGGATTTGTGTGCCACTCCACTAGAAATTGATTTTAAATAATCAGCTTTTGATTTAAACCCATTTTTCTTGGCCAAGTATTCAATTGCTTTGTCAAAGTTGCTCCCATACTGAGCGGCTTTTTTTTCACGAAGAGCAAGTTCAACCGGAATTTTTAACCCTAAAGCAACATCCCTAAGTATTTTTTTATTAACTACTAATTTTGTTTTCTTATCCACTGCAATCTTTTGTTTTGAGTTAAAATAAATTGATTTTTCAACCAAATCCCTATCCAAGTAAGGTAACCTCATTTCAAGTTTATTTGCCATTGAGATAATATCTTCAAAGTACAAATCATTCTCGTACATTTTAATCAAATAACTATAACAATCTTTATTGATGTTGTTAGATTCCTTAAATCTAAAGTAGCCAGCAAATAACTCATCCGCTCCAAGTCCTGACATTACTACCTTTAACCCTAGCGCACTAGCTTCTTTTGTTGCAAAATAAATTGTTGAAGCAACTCCGACCCGCACAGGATCAGTTGATTCAATTAGAGAAATTATTTTTGGAAGTTCACGCTCAAAATCAGGCACAAATACTTTTTTTGCAACAAATTCACACCCCAATAACTTTGCTACTTTTTCTGCGGACTCATAATCTTTTGGTTCACCTAAACCTGCCACTGGATCAAATACCCCCGCAAATAACCCAACAAACTTTGTTTTTGGTTTTTGCTTTTTTATTATTTTCCCAATTAAAGATGAATCTAGTCCTCCTGAAAGAAGTAAACCAAACACAGCATCAGGAATTCTTTTTTCAACAGCAAGAAAAAGAGATTTTTTTATCTGCGTGGATTTTGCTGACTTTTTGAACAAAAGTTTTCTATTAACAAAAGTAAGAGAATTTTTAGCCAGATCAAACAATATCATTTGTCTTGGATTAAGGTTAACCGCATTTAAATTTGAAACATTAAGAGCTTTCTTTTCAGAAGCAAACGCTAACTTTTTTGTTTTCTCATCAAAAAAATAAACTAATGGTTTTACCCCAATAATATCTCGCGCAAGAAGCAATTTATTTTCTTTTTTTGAGTAGTAAGAAAACGCATAATCTCCATCAAATAGCTCAATTATTTTTGGCAAGGCTTTAAACGGCTTTGAATCAAGTAGCGCTAAAACAAGTTCTGCATCATTTTTTACTTTTAATTTATATTTTTTTGCCAATTGTTTCCAATTATATATTTCACAATTAATTACAAGAATTCCTTTAGTTGATTCTAATGGCTGAACCACAAAATCAACTACTGAATGAAGATTATGGCCAAAAGTTAAATTGTCGTGATAAACAACTTTTGAGTGATCAGTTCCACGGTAAGAGATAGCTTCAAGACCCTTTTTTGCCAAAGATTCAGAATCCTTAAAATTAGCGAATCCAATTATTCCGCACATGCAAAAAACTTATTTGGAAGGTGTTAAAAAAGTGCTTAAGCACAGTCTTTGATATGGAAAAAGATAGTTTTTTAATAAAAGGTACAAATTCCAATTGTGATATTTTTACAGGCACAAACCTAATGCCTGAATTAATTAAGTACTTAAAACAAAAAAAAGTCACAAAATATGTTATTGTAACAGATTCAAATGTCAGAAAGTTTCATGGAGAAAAATTGCTCATAAAAATGATTTCCTCAAACTTGCCAACCGCACTAATAAGTTTTGAAGCAGGAGAGAAAAGTAAGACTAGAGAAATGAAAGCTTTTGTTGAAGATGAAATGCTTAAAGAAAAATGTGATAGGGACTCAATGATTATTGCATTAGGTGGCGGAGTTGTTGGTGATTTGGTGGGATTTGTTGCAGGAACCTATATGCGAGGAATCCCTTATGTTCAGGTACCTACTACAACCATGGCAATTAGTGATAGCAGTTATGGCGGAAAAACTGGGGTAGATACCCCCACAGGAAAAAACCTCATTGGAGTTTTTCATAACCCTCTGGCAGTTTTTGTTGACACCTCTTTTTTAGAAACTCTTGAAAAAAGAAATTATATTAATGGTTTAGTTGAAGTAGTAAAGCACGGGCTAATTAAAGACAAAGAATTATACACATTTGTAAAAGAAAATCTGCCAATAATACTTTCAAGAAATGGCGTAGAGTACAGCACAATCATGCAGAAAATCTTTCATGACAGCATGAAAATAAAGATGGATATTGTACTTGCTGACTCAACAGAATCAAATCTAAGGAAGATACTTAATTATGGCCACACAATTGGGCACGCAATTGAAAAATTATCAAATTACTCTTTGTTGCACGGGGAAGCAATCGCCATTGGAATTTGTGTTGAAGCATTCATTGCATATAAAAAAAGTATTTTGAGCAAAGAGGACTTCAAGGAACAAAAAGAGTTATTTGTAAAAATGGGTCTTTCAACAAAAATACCCTTGGATATTATAACAACAAAAATAATTGAAACTGCGAGAATTGATAAAAAAAATACAAACTCCCAAATCGAATTTGTTCTAATAAAAGAAATAGGGCAATATGAAATATTTGAAAATAACAATGTAACAAAAGCAATTACTGAAATTGAATTGGGACAAATAATTGAAGAATACAAGCTCTAACTTTTCAACCTGATTTAAAATTAAGAATAGGATCTCTTTCTACCTTAGATGGATCTTTTGAAAATTCTTTTCTTAACCCCTTATAGTAACCCACAATTCCTATCATTCCTGCATTATCAGTACAAAACCGTTTGTCTGGAATAGATACAATAACTCCTTTTTTTGAGAAAGCCTCTCGCATAGTTTTTCTTAAGTAATTATTTGCACAAACTCCGCCTCCAATCGAAACATATTTCACCCCATACTTTTTAGTAGCAGCTAGAAGTTTAGTAACTAAAATATCTACCATTGTTTTTTCAAATGAAGCTGCAAAATCAGCTATTTCTTTTTTCGTAAAAACCATATCTTTTGAATCATAATACCCCGGATCATTTTGAGTCAAAATTAATTTTTCATTTGAATTAATATTCTTTTCAGCATATATTTTTCTTAGTGCAACAAGGCAAGCTGTTTTTACTCCTGAAAAACTAAAATTAAAATCAGCTGATTTAAGCATTGGTTTGGGAAGCAAATATTTGTTCCGATCCCCGGTTTCTGCAACTTTTGAAATTAATGGTCCTCCAGGATAACCCAGTTTTAATAATCTTGCAACTTTATCAAATGCTTCACCAGCAGCATCGTCAAGTGTTTGACCAATTAACTCGTATTTTCCAAAATCACTAACAAGAACTAATTCAGTATGCCCCCCGGAAATTATCATACTAATAAATGGAAAATTTAGTTTTACCTTAGAATATAACTTTCCATTTTTATCTTTTAGAAAGGGGGAGAGTGCGTGACCTTCTAAATGATTAACTGGGATTAACTTTTTTTTGTACTCTAAGGAAAGTGCTTGAGCTTTTTTTAATCCAACCTCAAGAGCTATTGCTAGACCAGGTCCATAAGTTACTGCAATATAATCTATTTTCTCCATAGTGACTTTTGCTTGTTTTAATGCTTTTTCAATGCAAGGATCAATAAACTCTTTGTGTTTATCTCTTGCAATCCCCGGAACAACTCCCCCAAATTTTTTATGAAACTCAACTTGGGTTGAAACTACACTACTTAGAACTCTATCATTATCAAGAACTGCTGCACAAGTATCATCACAAGAAGTTTCAATTGCAAGTATTTTCATTAGTATTCACCATATTCAATAATTCGTTCATTCTCGCTTTTGTGATACATATTAATCCAAACAACAAAAACAGTTTCACCCAAATCTTTAATTATTTTGGATGCTTTTTCTGCCCATTCAATCACAATTAGATTTCTATCTGAAAGCATTTCTTTAAACCCCACTTCCCAAAGTTCTTCTGGTTCAATTAGTTTGTAAATATCCATGTGAAAAAATTTATTAAAGTCGTTCTTAACTATATATTCTCTACAAATGACAAAGGTTGGAGAAACTACTTCTTGTTTTATTCCCAGAGACTTTGCTAGACCTTTACACAATTGTGTTTTCCCTGTCCCTAGTTCTCCTTGTAAAGCGACTATGATTGGTTTATCCAATTTTTTATTGATTAAATTAATTGCTAATTTTTCTCCAAACACTCTTGTTTCTTCTTCAGAACGAGTAACCACTTTATGTTTGTGGTGCAAAATAATATCGCCCTGTCTTAGAACATTGACATCATCAAGAGTTGTATCAATAACAGTAGAAGGATCATTTTTTGGCAGTACCCCCGCATCAATAATTAAATCAATTAAATCTTTTTGTTTTTGAGAAGTATTTGCAAAGATATCTTCTACTGAATAAGGAGTTTTTTTGTATGAAATATTTGCTGAAGTTGCAGTAATTGGTTTGCCAAACTTTTTCAATAAATTTGTCACAAACCCATATTTTGGAATTCTCACACCTTGAGTTTTTATATTTGACTCTACCCCAAGCGCCACTTTTCCTTTACTTTTTGAGATTATTGTAAAAGGCCCCGGCAAATATTCTTTGTAAAGGTTTTTTGCAGTATTATTAAGAGTAACATATTTCTCAGCCATTTTTTTATCAGAAACCGCAATTGAAATTGGTTTATCATTTCTAAAAGTTTTGTAAGAAATTAATTTATTAACAGCCGCTTGATTAGTTGGATCAACCCCTAACCCGTAACAAGTTTCTGTAGGGTATACTATTATTCCCCCTTTTTGAAGAACTAAAATTGCTTCATTAATTGCTTTACTCGAATTGTTTTTAAGTTTAATAATTTTCATCCTAATAACCCACAATATTCACAAAACACAGTTATTGTTTTTGATAATGATTACGCATAGCTGTAACTATTCCCAAACTTTGTTTTCTAATTGGAAATAAGTGTACATGATAATGATTAACTAGCTGTCCAGCTTCTTTTCCCACATTTGTCCCAGTGTTATATCCAACAGGTTTTTTTAGAATATCTGGATCAGCTAGTATTGCTTGAGCAAATCCTGCTGATTCTTTTGTAGGAGGATTTTGTTCTAAATCTTTATAGAAACCCACTATTTTTTCACTATCCATACTTTGGATTACTTCAAAAGTTTTCTTTATTGCACTAACTAAATCACTTGCCTCTTTAGCACTTAAATCCCCATTACTTTCAACATGTCTTTTTAGAATTATGACTGCGTGTAATGGCATTGCCGGAGTAACTGATAAAATTGAATAAGTGCTTTCATTCTCACAAATCATTTTACCCTCTTTTTTCCAAACTGGGTAAAGCGAACAAAAAATATCTTTTTCCATAAACTAATACTTACAAATACTAGTATAAAAATGATGAAGATGACCCCCCATGAAAGCTATTAAAGTAAGTCCTTGCAGAAAGTCTAACCAACTATTTATATGCTAATCCTTAGTAAATCCCTAAGTGAGTAACATGAAAAACACTTTTGAACTTAACAAATTAATTGAATACCCTAAAAGCGGCATATTAAGCAAGGTTTTAATTAAGGCTGAAAATAATGAAGTTACATTATTCTGCATGGCTCACGGATCTGAAATGTCAGAGCACACTTCAACTAAAGCCGGATATGTTAATGTTCTCGAAGGCGAAGGGGTGTTTAATTTAAAGGGAAAGAAAATTAAGATGACTAAAGGAACGCTTATTTATATGGAAAAGAATTCAGTTCATTCGCTAAAAGCAAAAACAAACACTTCTTTTCTCTTAACTCTAATTAAATAAATTTGAGGCTTTACACCAAACATTAGTCTAAATCTTTTTCCATCATCAATATTACATTTACCATTTTTTCTGTTGCGCGTATTGCAGCCTCAACTTGGTCAGTACTTACTCCGATTGTTTCTATTTTTCTGTTTCCTCTTTTCCAAGTTATTTTTGTTTCAACTAATGAATCAGTCTGCCCACCCACAGGTATTCTTACTTCATAATCAATTAATTGAGGAAAAGAGAGTTTATTCCTAACAAATATTTTCTTTAATGCACCTACAAATGCATCATAACCACCATTTCCAAATGCATTTGAACTATAATTTTTTCCATTTAACAAAGTCTTTATTCTTGCTTTTGGTTTTGACTTATTTGAAGACGTAATTGTATACTCGAGCATTTTGAAACTCTTTTCTGCAACTACTCCATTGTTTTGTAATTCATTAACCAAAAATAACAAATCTTCTTTTGAAACAAATTCCTTTTTATCACCCAAATCAACTACTTTTGCAAGAACTTTTTTTAATAATTCTGGTTCAAGAGTTACACCAAATTGTCTTAGAGTAAGTTCAATTGAAGCTTTTCCTGAGAGTTTTCCTAACGCGTATCTAGTTGCTCTGCCAAATCGTTCAGCAGAGAGTTTACTTTTGTATAAGTTTCCTTTTTTATCCCCATCAGCATGAATCCCAGCAGTTTGAGTAAAAACAACTGAACCAATTATAGGGTGATTCTTTGCAATTCTTCTATGTGAAAATAGTTCTACTAAGTGAGAAATACTTGAAAGTTTTTTTTCATCTACTTTACAAGTTTTATTAGAAAAATCATTTATTATTGGAACAACTGTTTCAAGTGCAGCATTTCCTGTTCTTTCTCCAAGTCCATTTACTGTAACATGAACCCCGCTGCATCCAGCTAGTACTGCTTCAAGTGAATTAGCTGCAGCTAAAGAGTAATCATTGTGGCCATGAAAATCAAATTTTTTGTTAGAAAAATTTTCAACCATTTTTGCAACATATTCTTTTGTTTTAATTGGTTGAAGCACCCCTAAAGTATCGCAAAGCATTACTCGTTCAACTCCAGAGTCAAACAAAACCTTGGTTATATCAAACACATAGTTTTCATCTTCCCTTATCCCATTAGAAAAATCTTCTAGGTATGCGTTTATCAAAAAGTTTTTGCTTTGGGCATATAAAATAGTTTTTTTGATTTCTTCAAAATGTTCTTCTGGTTTTTTATGCAATTGATTTAGGCAATGATTTTTGCTCCCTTTACAAAGAAGATTAATTACTTTTCCACCCGCTTCACTAATCCAATCAACACTCAAATTGTAATCAACAAAACTCAGTACTTCTATTTTTTCAAGTAAATTTGCACTTTTCGCCCAATCAAATATTTGTTTACAGGTTTTTTGTTCTCCTTGCGACACACGCGCAGAAGCAATTTCTATCCTATCAACTTTTACTTCAAGTAGTAGTTTTTTTGAAATAGAAAGTTTTTCTTGCGCAGAAAAAGAAACCTCTTCGGTCTGCTCTCCATCTCGAAGAGTAGTATCCATTATTTCGATTAAGTGTTCAGGAAAAGAACTAGAATTGAATGGCTAAATCACTCATTTCAAACACTATACAATTTTAGCTACAATCACTTTTTAAAATCAATCCGTCGGATTTACATCATGAAAACTATTCTTATTGTAGGGGCATCAAATAATCCAGATAAATTTGGTTATAAAATTGTTGAAAATCTTTTAAAAAAAGGATTTAATGTAATTCCAATCAACCCGAAAGAAACCCTTATTCTTGGACAAGTTGCTTATCCTAACTTAACCTCGTTTGTTACCCAAAATCCGCATATTAAAATTGATTGGGTTGATTTAGTAGTTCCCCCAGAAGTTGCTCTAAAAGTGCTTTTAGAGCTAAAACAACTAGGTTTAGCCAAGGCTTGGTTTCAGCCAGGTAGCGAATCAACTAGTGCCATTGATTTTTGTGAAAAAAATGGAATAAAGTATATGAAAAACAAGTGTATAATGAAGGATTACTAGCTAAAATTGGCTTATTTTCAAAAAAACAGAGCTTTATTAACCATTGGATAAAATAATTGTTTATAATAGTTGATTAAAAATGGGATTTACAAAGATGGGTTTAAACCCAAAGTTAGTCGAAGGATTAAAATTAATGGGTATTAAAGACCCAACGCCAATTCAGGCAAAATGCATTCCTGAACTAAAAGCAGGAAGAGATTTAATCGGATTATCACTTACTGGTTCTGGTAAAACCGCAGCTTTTGGTTTACCAATTTTAGAAAAAATTATTCCAGGAAATGGAATACAAGCCCTAATAATTACTCCAACTAGAGAACTTTGTGTTCAAGATAGAGATAGTTTAGAATCAATGGCAAAGTTTTTACCAATAAATATTAAGTGTGTTTATGGTGGAGTTGGATTTTACCAACAAATAGAAGATTTAAAAATTGCTGAAATAATTGTTGCTACTCCTGGACGTTTACTTGATCATGTTGGAAGAAGAAATGTTGATTTACGAGGAATAAAATTTGTTGTACTTGATGAAGCAGATAGAATGTTTGATATGGGATTTGAAGATGACATTGAAAAAATAATGAGACTAACTCCAACTTCTCGACAAACAATAATGTTTAGTGCAACAATGCCAAAAGCAGCACAAGCACTAGCTAATAAGTACTTAAAAAATCCTGTTACAATTCAAGAAAAAATGCATGTTGATAAATCTTTATTAAAACAAGTTTTTTATAGTGTAAGAAAAGAAGAAAAGTTTTCTTTACTAGTCCACTTGCTTAAAACAAAAACCTCTGGTCCCGCAATTGTTTTTTGTGGAACAAAAAGAGAAGTTGATAGAATTGCAAGAAACTTAAAAAAACAAAATATTGCATCAATGCCAGTACATGGAGATTTAGCACAAGGAAGAAGACAATTTGCTGTTAATGCTTTCAAGGATTCGAAAATTGATGTTTTAGTTGCAACTGATGTTGCTGCAAGAGGACTTGATATCAAAAACGTTTCACACGTTTACAATTATGATGTTCCAAGAACTACTGAAGAATACACTCATAGAATTGGAAGAACTGCTAGAGCTGGAAAAAAAGGAGACGCAGTAACACTTGTAACTGAAAGAGATTATTCTAATTTTAATAGATTATTACGATCAGGAAAACACGAAATCTTACAAGAAACTGTTCCTGAATTTGCTGAAGTTGAGTTCAAAAAAGATTCTTTCGGAGAAGAACATGAAAGATCTGAAAGAAGAGGATTTGGAGAAAGAAGAGATTTTGGGCATGGACGAAATCCTCGAGCCTCATTCTCAGACAGACCAACTCACGGACAACATTCTAGACCTTTCCAATCACAAGGAAGAGCGCCACAAGCAGAACAAAATAGTTCTTACTCAAGCGAAAGACCTTACACCCCAAGACAAAGTTATGCCCCTAGAGAAAATTATTCATCAAGACCCGCTTATAATTCACAACCAAGAGACAATTACTCAGCACAATCGAGAGACAATTATTCAAGACCAAGAAACAGCTTTTCTTCAGGCCCAAGAACTAATTACCCAAGTCAAAGAAGTAATTACAGTGATAGACCACAGCATAGTTATAATTCAGCTCCAAGAAATAATTACAGTGCCCAACCCAGAGATAATTATAGTTCACAACCAAGAAATAATTTTTCTTCAAAAAATAGTTACAATAGCAAACCAAGAGGAACTTACAATTTTGATTCTGCCCCAATAAAAAGATATGAAGACACATCTCGAGGTGCTGCCCCTGCAGTTGTTGGTGGACACGAAAAAACTCCTAGAACTCCAGAACCATTGTTCCCAGAGTCACATTATAATCCCGAATACCAAAAACACAAAGCACCAAAAGCTAGTGCACCAGTAGAAAAAAGTGAAGGGACACACGAAAAATCTTTCAGTTCAGATAAACCAAAATCTTTTTCTCATGATAAAAAGCCTCACGCAAAAGAAGGTAAAACTCCTTTCTATGCTAGCAGCAAATTTCACAAAAAGAAAAGGTTTTAATTCTCTTAACTTCTTCTTTAGGACATGAAATGTGTTAAATGCGGAACAACCGCAACTATTTACAACAAAGATGGCGTGCCAACTTGTTCAAGACACCGAAACGAAAAAGTTTCTGCCCCAAAGTGCCCTGAGTGTTCTTCAAATATGGTTCTTCGCGAAGGCAAATATGGCAAATTCTGGGGATGCCCAGCATACCCAATGTGTGATGGGTTACAGAAACTTTGAAAGAAACAAATATTCGAGTTAAAAAGATTACTAATTAGATTACTTTACTTTTTGTTAAAAACGGTTTTGCTTTTTAACACAAACACAATTAGCGCAACTTTTAGAACTAGACTTAATGCAAGATTTGCTATCGCAACTGAAGTCCCACTCAGAAAATAATACGCATCAAACTCTCCGGACGAGAGGATTATTGGCATAGTTGAAGAAATAAAATAATAAATAGAATATACAATCATAAATATAGCATAAACAATTGTAAGCTTGTAAGCAAATTTCTTTTTATTAAATAAAAACGCAAGAACAACAATCGAGAAACAAAAAATGAATAAACTCAAAACAGTTTCTAAAATAAACCATATGGGTGCTTGAAAAGAAAAAACTACCGAAATTAAATACCAAGCCAAATTAAAAAAATCACTAAAAAAAGCACTAAGTGACAAAACTACCAGTACCCCGACAATCATTAAAGAAAAAATCCAATAATCTTGTAGGTTAAGTTCTATTTTACTCATTCAAACACACTATTAATTACATTCTAACTAGTATAAAAACTATTAAAGCCCAAAATTGCACAAACACTCAAATAACATTTAAATAGAACAAACCCAAATATCTTATTATGCTGATAATAATTCCAAACAAAACTCCAAGCAAATTTGCTATTAGGCGAAATCCGGTTAAGCTTATTAGCGCTAAACAAAAACAACTAAAAAATGACCGACAGATCACACTTGATGCTGGCAAAATAATTGGAAAGATTGCAGAAAGCCCAAAAAGATTTGAAGCCTTTATAAAAACCCCTCAAGCATCACCTACTTATCTTTATAATGCAAGAACCACACTTAAATCTGCATATAGATTTCTCAAAGCATGCAAATCAAAAGGCGAAAATTCAAAATATATAGATGGGGACATACAAAAACTAAGAACTGCAATATCGCTAGTTAATGCTGAAATAAAAAGAAGAAACGCCGGTAAAAACTAAACTTTCTTACTTTAATTCTTCCCAACCAC
>JBAYJX010000024.1:0-19254 GCA_041664905.1 archaeon
CTCAGCATTCGGAGTAGAAGAATTTGTTGTAGACGGAGTAATCGCACTATACTTTTCCCCACCAAACAGAAGTTTGTTTGTTAGAAAAATGCGCGGAACAAACCATGACAAGAACCCGCACCCATTTGAAATAACTCCAAAAGGCGCAATGGTAAACCCAAGAGACAATATCATCTGGGATGCTATAAAGTAAAGAAATAAAATTCTTTGTGATTGGGCATATAGTATGAAACTCACTAAATATGCACAATCTTGTTTTCTTTTAGAAGACAAAAAAATCAAAATACTCCTTGATCCGGGTTTTCTTTTACTTAACGAACAAACAATCAAAGAATGGATGAACCCCGATTTTATTTTAGTGACTCACAAACACCAAGACCACTTCTTTGAAGAAGCTGTTAGCAAAATCACTTCTGCAAAAACCAAAATATATGCAACAAAAGAAACTGCTAACTCTTACCCAAACACTAAATTTGAAATAATACAAGAAAAAGATAAATTCAAACTTGCTGAACTAACTATTGAAGTTGTGCACGCAATTCATGGATACAACCCTTTACTAAAAGGCGGAAAAGAAGCTAAGGAAGAAGTTGGATATATTATTGACACAGGAAAACAAAAAATCTATCACACAGGAGATACTATTTGCTTCAATAATGATTACAAGTGCGAAATAATACTACTCCCATTTACTGGATACGGATTAACAATGGCTCCATTTGAAGCAGCACTCTTTGCAAAAGAAACTGGTGCAAAACTAATAATCCCAATGCACTATGATAATCCAAAATATCCAGTAGATATGAAAAGAATGGAAGAAGAACTACAAAAAAACGAACTCAAATACAAAATTCTAAAAATAGGGGAAAGCATTGAGGTTTAACCCCCAATGCAATCTAAAAAAACTAATTCTTTGCTATTTTTGCAATTATTGCTTCTGCAGCAGCAATTGATGGAGCTGGAGGAACGTTTCCATCATACCTGTGAAGCAAACCTTTCTTTTGGTAATACTCTATCAATGGAGAAGTTTTCTCAATGAAAGTATCATATCTTTTTGCAATTGTTTCTTGCTTATCATCATCTCTTTGGATTAACTTTCCGCCATCTTCATCACAAACACCTGGCTTTTTTGAAGGCAAAGAAATTGTGTTATATACTTTCTTGCAAACAGAACAAGTCCATCTTGACGAAAGTCTTTTTACTACACTTTCTTTTGAAGACTCAATGTAAATAACCGCGGTTAATTTTTGTCCAACTCCTGAAAGAATATTATCAAGCATTGGTGCTTGGGCAAGAGTTCTAGGAAACCCATCTAAAATAAATCCATTAAAAGAAGCATTCTTTGCTTTAGACCTAATTTCCTTATCAAGCATTTTTGAAATTAAATCATCGCCAACTAGTTGACCAGCATTAACTATAGCAGCTAACTCTTTTCCAAAATCAGAACCAGAAGCAATTTCTGCTCTAATCAAGTCCCCAGTAGAAACTTGCACTAATTTGTACTTATCCATTACTGCCTGTGCAACAGTCCCTTTACCTGCCCCAGGAGGCCCTAAGAAAATTAAATTCAAAACCATTTTTGACTCACCTAAAACAATTCGGTAAGAATTAATTTAAAAAGGAAATCATTGCTCTAGTTGACAAATAGCTAAGCCCCCCAAAATGCACTTAACTAAACCAAATTTAAATTACGTGCGATTTGCATTAACCCTTTTCTTTCTTTAGAAGGTTTAGTTTTAATAAGTGCAATCAATTTAGTCGGAGCAGTAATTTTTGGTTCAAAAAATAATGGATTACCTCTAACATTACTTATGTTTCCAGTGTAATCCACTCGAATTCCACTTTCTTTTAATATTTTGTTTGCCAAAGGATAAGCAACGCTTTTCATAAACGCGATGTGTCTTTTTGCAGCTTTGGAAAAATTGGCTACGCCACCCCTAACTTCTCTTTGGTATACTTTAAAATCTGGACTTTGACGCCGTTCAATTTCGCTAACAACTCCCCAAATAGGAAATTTGTACAATCCCCTCTCACGTCGCTTAAGTCCCCTGTTCAAAAAATCTCTAAGAGAACCATCTTGGACATAAGTATATGCTTCAAACTCCTCAGGATAACTTGCTCGTATTACCTTACCCGGAATTCGTATTAACCCAACAGGAGTTAAAGAATTATTTGGATACAACTTGTGAAACAAATCTAAAACTAACTTCTGTTGAGTTGCAAGAGGTTTTGAACTTCTAATTCTGTGTACTCTGCAAAACCTTCTTTTTCCTTTTGAAGAAACAACAAAAGTCCAAGCTTCCTCAGTAGAAAAACTGCGAAAAGCACGACGAATATTTTTATAACGACGAGTAAGTGGAGAAGAAAAAAGACGCTGAGCAGAAACTCTTCTACGCGCAAGAGACATAAAAAGACTACAATTAACCCAGTATTAAACATTAACTATTTACTTACTCAAGCACAAAAATATCAAATACCACTTGTTCTTTTACAGGAGAAAAACTCCTTACTCTTGATTTTCTCACAATCTCTACTTTTCGCTTAGCTTTTTTGGCTTCATCCATGATTTGCTTTTCAGGAGTGGCAAAGTCATCCTTAACAACTATTTCATAAAAATGAATCATCCCATTAGTTTTAATGCAATAAAAAGCTTCTTTTAGGAATTGGTAACCTGTGTGAGGAAGAGGCATTGCAATCCTATCAAAAAAACGCTTATACTTCTTGGCAACTTTTTTTACATCCCCCTTAACAAAAACAACTCTTTCTTTTCCTTTAGGACAATCTTTATTTACTTTATTAAGTTCGGCATTTTTCAAAGCATATTTGTGTGCAATTGGATTTAGTTCAATCGCAACAATTTTTCCAACAGAAGAATTCTTTGCAAATACTATTGGGTAAGGACCAACCCCACTAAACCAACAACCAACCACTTCATTTGGTTGAATTATTGCAGATAGCCTTGAACGCTCCCCACTTAATCTTGGTGAAAAAAATACTTTTCCCAAAGGAACTAAAAAAGTGCAACCACTTTCCTTGTAAGTTGCAACAAGTTGTTTTTTACCAGCAATAACTTTTACTTTCTGCACCCTATACTTCCCTTCATGATTACTCTCAATAGAACAAACAGTTTCAAACCGAGGGTTTAACTCAATTAAAGTTTCTCCAATTAGTTTTTTTCTTTTATTAAGTTCTTTAGGAATTTCAATAACCGCAATATTTCCAAAAGAATCATACGCATTAGTTGCAAATTGCCTTTCCTTTAGCGGAAGCTTTAATTCAAGAGCCTCTTTAAGAGTAACTGGTTTCCTATTTACATCCCTAAGAAGCTCTGTTTCCATGACCATGATAAGAATTTAATAGTAACTTAATTTAAAACTAAGTATGGAAACAAACTTTATTCAAGAATTCTTCATAAACCCCATAATTAGTCCCGAACTCCAAGGATACAATTTAGTTAACACTGGGGTTTACATTATTTTACTTATACTGTGCTGTGCAGCAATATACTTGTTTTTGAATAAAAAAATAAAATTTAACACTAAATTCTTTATTTCAATAATCCCTTACATTTTATTTGGAATTTCAATGAGAGTAATAATGCACCAAATAGAAGCAGGACATTTGGTTATTGAAGGGATAACTAAAACCGCGAGCCCCCTTCAAATTGGATTTTGGTTTTTTACACCCGGAATATGGATACTTACTTTCACAATTGTTTTAATTGGATTAATTATTTCAAAAGTTTGGAAAGAACTAAATTACAAAAGATTGTTTTTATTTGGAGCAACTGTTGCATTAATACCAATTTTATTTAATTTCGCACACTTCAATAATTGGATTCCTTTTATTATCACAACAATAATAATTATTGTAATTTCTTACGGATTATGCAGAGTAATTAATAGATTTACAAAGTACAAAATTCTTCATGATAAATTAAATTATCTTATTGTTGCTGGACAAGCAATTGATGGGATAGCAAGTTCAATTGCAATAGCTTTTTTTGGTTTCTCCGAACAACACGTTTTCTCAAACATGCTAATTCAAATAAACCCAATTATTTTTGCAGGACTAAAACTCGTACTCGCAGTGCTCATTTGCTGGAGCCTTGATGATTATATTAAAGATTTTGAAAAACAGAACAAAAACCCTCAAAAAATTGTTCAAAGAAAAAACTTAATTGGTTTTATTAAAGTAATAATTGCTATTCTAGGATTTGCCACTGGCCTAGCTAGCTTATTCAAACTAGGAATTATCTAAAACCACCCAAAATGGCGCCTAAACCAGTTTTAAGGCCTTTTTAGCTTTAGTTGATTATTAAAAACTATGCCTAAAAGAGATACTTTGGTAAGTATGCTTTATTTAATTGGAATTGGACTTAAACCCGAACACGTTACGCTTGAGGCTATTGAGACTATTAAAAAGTGCGATACGGCTTTTGTTGAAGTATACACTTCACAATACGCACAAGGGTTTATTGACGAGTTAAAGGAATTAACTGGAAAGAAATTTTTAGAACTAAATAGAAACGAGGTTGAAGAACAATTTGAATCTGCTTTAATGAGCGCAAACAAAAACAATGTTGGGTTACTCATATTTGGAAACCCATTAACAGCAACCACACACATTCAACTATTACTTGATGCCAAGGAAAAGGGAATAAAGTACAAAGTTATCCCCGGAATATCTATTACAAATATGATTGCTGAATCTGGGCTTGATGAATACAAATTCGGAAGAACCGTTACTATTTGTTACCATGTAGAAGGATTTGAACCAGAATCATTTTATGACCAAATAAAAGAAAACCAGAAAAGCGGGTTACACACGCTTTGTTTACTCGATATTAAGAAAGATCAAAAACCACAAAAAATGATGAATGCAAAAGAAGGAATAGAAGTACTTGAAAAAATTGCAGAGAAAAGAAACGAACACAACAATTGGCTTTATGTTGCACTAATTGGAATGGGTTCTGAAAAACAAAAAATACTTGCAGGACACACTCAAATAATTGAATCAAAAGAAATTTACGAAACCTTCCCACAAAGCCTAATAATTCCTGGAAAACTTAATGAAAAAGAAAAGGAATGCTTAACACAATTACACGGAGCAAAAATTAAGTGGAAGGATTGAATTGCCCAACTAAAAGGATTTGAGAAAATGACTCTGGAAAAAGATTTAGTTACAAAAGTTGAGAAATACCAAAAACTTACAGAACGCGCACTAAAAGAAATTAAAATTAAAAAAGGAATTACCCCTAATGAAGAAAAAATTGCTCTTGATTTTCTTTCAATGGCAAAAAACTATTTTAATGATGCAAAATACTACAAAGAAAAAGGAGAACTATTAGTTGCATTAGCAAGTTTCTCTTATGCTCACGCATGGCTAGATGCTGGTGTTAGAGCAAAAGTATTTGAAGCAACTGACGACCAACTTTTTACTCTGCCATAAATACAATTAAAATACCTTTTTTGAATAATATTTGTATGGGCGGAAGTTTAACTTATTATAGTAAACAAAAATTCAAATCAACTAACGAAGCTGAGCTAGTTGGTGCAGGAGAATTTCCTGCATGCAAAGGATTGTTTCCTGATTGTCCCGAAGAACCAAGCCTAATGGCTTCAATGTGCAGAACCTGCCCAAAAACAGACGGAATGAAGAAGCCAAGAACTGAAGAGTAACTGCTTGCACTTCTTTTCCAGAGGCTCTATTTCAAAGGGCAAGTAGATTTAAATAGAACCTAACTTATTTATCTTTTGTGGAACTTGAAACTTACTACAAAGCAACAAAATTTATTGTTACTGGCCTATTAGGCCTATCTTTATTACCCTTGATCTACTTGTTTTTTATTTTCTTTTATCTTAACATTTTTGGCGGATCAGAAGGCGGGGGATTTGCAGTTGGTGTTTTTGGAATCATTTACATCATAGCTATTCTGCCTATTTCACTAGTTTCTTTTGTCACACTTCTCTTATTACAAGACAAAAAAAAGTCAGCAACTTATCTGGGCATTATTTGGTGTTCTGTGCAAGCTATTTTATCTTTGATTTTTATAATTATTGGGTTGGGCCCCGGAGGTCATCGTACATTTGAATACCCATTTGATTATGCTTGCATACTATTTGGTATTTCAATAGTAGTTGGTTTTTTTATGTTCAAGTCTCTTCAATACTTAAAAAGTCTACCTAAGGAAACTACCCCAATTATTATCCAATAAACTACTAAAAACTAATTATCATTGAAATTAACTTGTTAAGGAACAATTCAACCAAAAATGTAAATGAGCCTTGCCCTTTAAGCTTACAAAACCTTTAAATAAAGTAAATCCTTTATTGTATCATGTCACTTTACGGACCAAAGATACATTTACCCAAAGTCGAGCTTCCTAGCCCAGCAAATCCTTCTTGGGGGATGGAGAAAGAGAAAAAAATATTTGTTTTTGGAGTACTTGCAATAATAATTATTGTTTTGTTAGTAATGTTTCTCCCACCTTTAACTCAAGGAGTGGCTGATTTTTTTTCTAATTCAATAAATCCAGCAGTACAATTATCCTGGAATAATGTTCCTCTTGATAAAACAAAGAGTATTGATAGAGCAGAAATGAGCATTTCTTTTACAAACAAAGACACAGCTACAAAAGATATTTTGTACAATTTTAACTATGATAGAGAAATATTGTATGAAATGTGTGTAGGCGCTTTGTATGATGCAAATCAAAATGCATACATTATTCAAAATGTTTCTCAAAACGAAAAAAGAGTTCTAAAATGTTCATTTAATACTAGACCAGACAAAACAGTATTAACAGGAAGTTATACTATTGAAGTAGCTTCAAATATAGGAAATGTTAAAACAACTCTAGAAGTAATTACTCCTTCATCAAAGTAAAAAAAATAGTTTTTACAATAAGTAATTCTAATCAGAACCAAACAACTCATCTTGCTAAATGCACTTCAACTTCTAACGCATGAAGCAATTTTGCTTCTTGATGAGAACGATGAATAAAATAAAATATTATTATAATTGTTATAACTGGAGACAACCACAAAGGTAAATCTACTCCGAATGCTTCAAGAAGCATTGATAACCCCAAAAACAAAATTGAATACATTGCCCCATTACGCAAATAAGCATACTTTTTTAGTTTATCAATATTTTTTAGAGTAATTAATCTTACAACAACTGCACCTAAACCAGCCCCGATTACAATTAAAGGAACCGAGAAAGTAAATGCAAATGCGCCAAGAACACTATCTACAGAAAAAACAGCGTCAATTATTTCCAAGTAAGCTAATTTGTTCACATCAGGAAGGTTTTTGCCTTCACCAGAAGCAAGAGATTTTTTGTGCAATAAAAAATGAGTTTTTATTCCATGAAGAACAAAAAACACTGTTGCCCCAATAAAAATAGGCATTACAAAAATAGGGTTTACTGCAAGCGAAGCAAAAACCATTACCCCTAAAAAAATTAACAAGAATATGTGAAATAACTCATCTCTACCGTGAAGAATCTTTTCATGAATATGTGCAAAGTTTTTTGGTTTTCTAAAAATCCAATCAAAAAACAATAAAATAAAAAAAGTTCCAGCAGCAATAAGCAAAAATGGTAAAGCAGTATCTATTGCAAGTTGAACTTCTTCCCCGCCAGTACCAGTAGCATTAAATGCTCCAAAAAAACCAAGCGAAGGAATAGTTGCAAAAACAATTAACCAAGGCAAAAGCCCCCTTACAATCAGAATAGAGAATACAGTGTCAATAAACATGAATATTCTTCTAGATTTTTTTGCAACGCTCGCAAGAACTTCAGCATCAACTATCGCATTATCAATACTATTAACAATTTCAAACAAACAAAGTGCAATTAGTACTAGCAAAAATGAAAAAGGGGCAAATAAGTCCATTACAATAATACATCTCACAGGTTAATAAACAATAACGACATTTCTAACTTATGGTTACAAACACTGATTATGATAGGTACCTTGCAACCAAAGCCGCTGCATTAATTAGAGAAAACTTTCCTGAAAGAGGGGTAATTAATTTTCTTGTAGTAAAATGGGGCGGAAAGTGGAGAAGAACACTTGGACACATAAAACCACTAGAAAATTCAGAGTATGGTTCGGAGATTGAAATTAATTCACTCTTAAAAAGTCTCCAAGTTCCAGAATATGTTTTGGATTATGTGCTAATGCATGAACTTACTCACTACTTCCAAGGATTTGGTTCAAATCATGAAAGAAAACACAAACACCCCCACAAAGGAGGGATTGTAGAAAAAGAACTTGCAAGACACGGGTGGGCAGAAATTACTGAAAAATCAGAAAAGTGGTTAAAAGAAAACTGGAAAAATATTCTTACACAAGAAAAACTAATCAAATAAGGAAAACTAATCAAATAAAACAAACAATTGACTAAAAAATTCAAAAAAACACTAAATTAGTTTCTACCCCTATATTTTTTCTCTTCAATCGCTTGTTCTTCAAGGTACTTTAAATATTCTGTTTTAAAATTCTGAACTTTGTAGAGCTTACCCGATTCAGTAAATTTGCAAATGTTTTCAAGGAAAATGTTTGACCCAATAACTGAAGGCATTGCAACAAAATCAACTCCTTTATTATAGAAATCCAAAGCATCAGTGAAATAATGCGCAATAGCAAAAATAGTTATTTTTGGACAAACACACCTCGCTTGTGCAATTAAACGAATTGCTTCATTATGATTCAAAATTGTAACAACAACTAATTTTGCATCAATTAAATCAAGTTTATCCCACAAGGCTTCATTTTCCGAGGTACCATAAACATAAGGCAAACCATCTTTTTGTCCTTGAGCAACTACTTCAGGATCATGATCAATTACAAGTACTTGATTAGATTTAACAAGTTCTTTTGCAAGTCCCCTACCAACTGTTCCACCGCCAGCAATTATTATGTGCTCCTTTAAATCACGCTTAGAAGGAATTCTTTCAAGTTCTTCAAGTTTACGATTAAAAAAATCTCTTCTAAAACTCCTTGGCAATCCTTTAACAAAATCATAAACAAATTGAGTAACTCTACTTGAAGAAGCCATTAAGTAAGGAGTAATTATCATTGAAACAGCAATAATCGTAATAATAAAAGAAGCTAAATCCTTTGAAAAAACACTTGCTCCAGAAACCATTACCGTACCAATCGCAATCGTAGTTATTTCAAAACCAAATTCAGAAATACTCGCAAGCCCTAAACCTAATTTAACCCCCATTTTACTTCCATACCCAAGAAGAAGAGAAATCCCGAAGAAAATAAGCGGTTTAATAACAAATATAACGGCTAAAATTGCGCAAATAAGCCAAATATTTAAAGATGAAAAACCAAAACTTAATTGAATTCCTAAAGAAACAAAGAATATTGTTAAGAAAAAATCACGCAAAGCCCTAATTTTTGAAAATATTTCAAAGTTATATGGAAGAGTGCTTAATGCAAGCCCCCCAATAAAAGCCCCAATAGGTTCAGGAATCTTTAGTAAAGCACTTAAACCAATAAAAACAAAAGCAGTTGCAATACTCGAAAGCAAAAACAATTCTTGTTCTTGCACAGCAACCCTAAATAATCTTGGAAAAACAAATCTATTCAACACAAGAGCAACTAAAATCAGAAAAATACTTTTTCCGATAATATTAAGAAAAACATTCGCATCTCCAAGACTAGACAGGTTTGCAAGCAAAGGAACGAAAAACACAACCAAGAAATCTTGTAACAAAAGAATTGAAACAAGCAATCTCCCTTGGAGAGTATTAAGTTCATTTGAATCAGATAATATTTTTACTACAATCATTGTAGAAGAAAATGCAATTATTACTCCAACAAATAAAGCTTGTTCAAACTCAAGTAAATGAGTTGGAACAGTGAAAAGAAAAGTAAATAAAATTACTAAACCCACTTGCAACAATGTCCCTAGCAGTACTGGCTTTCCAATCTTAAGTAGACGATGAATAGAGGTTTCAATCCCAATTGAAAATAACAAAAGCGAAGCCCCTAGAAGAGACAGCAATTGAATTTCGCTTGAAACCTGCTTAACCCCAATCTCAAAAGGCAATCCTAGTGATGACCAATCAACATTCCCAAAAAAAAATGGCCCCAAAAGTATTCCTGCAATAATATAAGCAAAAAGAGTAGGTTGTTTTAATTTTTTTAACAAAGCACTAACAATTGTAGCAACTACAATTATCTCAGCAATATGTGTAAATAACAAAATTGCGTCCAAAAAAAAACACCCTTAACCTTGTTAAATAAGGATTCTCTGGTTTAAAATCATTTTGTCCAAGCAAAAAAAGAGTTTAACTAAAGAAAATTAAAGAGCTTTAGCAGAAGAGGAACCATCTTTATTGTCAACTAAAAGAACTCCTTGCGCCTTAAGTTTATCTCTTAATTCATCAGACCTCTTCCAATCTTTTTTGCTTCGAGCAAGATTTCTTGCTAAAATAAGCGCTTGTTGACTCTCGGTTAACTCAAAGAACTTTTCTTCAAAACTAAGCACACCAATAACTGAATTTATTTTCTTTAAAAAAGTAAGTGCTTCGCTAGCCCCACTAACCCCAAGTTCGGACTTGTCAATCATTTTATTTATTTTACTCACAAACTCAAAAACATGTTTCATCGCTTCAGGGACATTCAAGTCACTATCCATTGCAACAGTAAATCCTTCTAGAGCATTATCAACAATTGATTTTACTCCATCCCCAGCCTTTTTTTCTTTAATTGATTTTAATCGTTCAATAAAATTTTGCAACCCCTCAATAGTTTTCTGTGCATCACTAACTGATTCAAAAGTAAAATTCAAAGATTGACGATAATTAGTATTAATGAAAACATACCTAATCGCCATTGGAGAAAACCCTTTGTCCAACAAATCGCGAAGAGTAAAAAAATTTCCTAAACTCTTAGACATTTTTTGGCCATTAACCATTAAATGCGCTGTATGAAGCCAATAATTAACAAATTTCTTTCCAGTAGCAGCTTCACTTTGAGCAATTTCATTTTCGTGATGAGGAAACTTATTATCTACTCCACCAGTATGCAAATCAAAGTGTTCACCCAAATATTTCATACTCATTGCAGAACACTCAATATGCCAACCAGGTCTGCCTTTTCCAAGAGAAGTTTCCCAAAAAACAGGACCATCATTATCATCCCAAGCTTTCCACAAAGCAAAATCTCCAACCCCTTCTTTTTCATACTCATCCTGTTTAACTCTCGCACCAGCTTTTAATTTCTTTGGATCAAGACCGGCAAGTTTTCCATAATTTGCAAACTTTTTAATTGAAAAATAAATACACCCATCCTCTGCGCGATAAGCAATCCCCTTATCCAAAAGAACCTGCACTAGCTTAACCATTTCAACAATATGCTCAGTTGCGGAACAATAAATTTCTGCAGGCAAAATATTTAATTTTACAACATCTTCCATGAATGCTTTCTTATATTTGTCAGTATACTCACTCAACGGCAAACTATTTTGAATACTACCCTTAATTGTCTTATCATCAACATCAGTAAAATTCATTACTTGTTTTACTTTATAGCCTTTAAAGATTAAGTAACGTTTAAGCAAATCTTCCCAAGTATAACATTTTAGATTGCCGATATGAACTAAATTATAGACAGTAGGGCCGCAAGTATACAAACCCACTTGGCCAGATTTAATTGGTTTAAACTCTTCAAGTTTATTTCCAAAAGAATTAAAGAATTTTAGTGACATAAACCAACACACTCTTATTTTATCTTAAGTTACCTAAACTAAATTGTGTTAGGCAATATTTAAAGATAGTACTGGAAGTGGATTTTAATCAGTCAGAGTCACAATCGTCAGTTTCACTTTCTTCTGAATCATCTTCCTCTTCCTCATCTTCCATTTCAAGAGTTTTACTTTCAATAAGCTTAAGGACACCTTTTTTATCAGCAACTATAGTATACTCAAGGTTGCATTCAGGACAAGCCAAAGCATCCCCTTCTTCCAAATCATCCAGAGAAACGTCAAACTTTGCCTTACATTCAGAACATAATTTCTTCATCAAAACCACACTAATTTTCCTTCTATTTGCCTTTATAAATCTTTCTTAGGGGGGCTAAAATTAATTAAAATAGCTTAAATCGCCAAAATAAACAACAAGAGTTAGTTAGAATACAACCCAGGGGGGCAGAAAATTAAATTAGAAGGTTAACAAGACTTGAAATAAAACCAATTATCATAAGGTTAAGAAGGTTAATTATTGCCCAATTTATTACAAGCTTCCACTTGTGTACACCAACTAGCACCTTAAGCATCTTAAATGAAGCCACAATCCAAGCAATCACCAAAATTACAATAATAATCATGAAAATTGATCCAACTACAAGCAATAAAGCATCACTTGAAAACGGAAAAATAAAAGCTACAAACGCAGCCAAAATACTACTAATTAAATTAATCTTCCAAAGCTCACCAACAACACAAGCACACTGAGTAAAACTAGTTCCAACCATTTTCTTTCTTTTTCTAACATGAACAAACTCAAAAAACCAAACAATCGCACTATACACTAACCACTGCACTATTGCAAAAATAAAGAGATAAATTGCAGGAACAAGTTGAGCCGTTAAAAAAAAAGCAGCTAAACCAAAAAACAAACCTGATAAGAGAACAATAATCAAAGCTTTGCTAACATTTGCTACTTCAAGAGCAGTTTCAAAAGTCTTTGTCGGATGAAATATTATACTAAAAACCATATAATCACTTTGAATACAATGAAAATTCACCTATATAAAGCTAATTAATGACCATTTTACGCAAAGCTAAGCTAAATCCTTTTTCATTAAATAATTATCAACATATTTTCCGTTAATAATTGCCGCTTTCTTTAGTAACCCATATTTAACAAACCCTATTTTTTTATACAAAGAAATTGCAGCCTTGTTTTTTGAATCAACAGAAAGCAGAACAAGTTCTTTCCCTTTAGGAAGAGAAGATAATGCAAATTTCATTAATTCAACTCCAATATGTTTTCTTCTATGGTGTTCTTCAACTACAAGAGAAGTAACTTCAACCCTATGCTTGTGCAAACCTTTTCCAAAAACTACTTTTACGTGGCCAACTATTCTACCATCTTCAATAGCAACAAATCTTTCATCAATTCCTACAAGCGTAGCATTAAGCTTTTTTTGAACAGAAGATTTTTTCCATTTAGGAAACAAAGCATGAATTTCTGCCTGGGTATTCAAATTAATTTCTTTAAGCTCTTTGTATTCAATTTTATCCATAAACAACACCTAACCCAAATAAAACCTAACTCAAACAAAACCTTAAGTTCTTTTCTTTGCAATACTTCTAACCATTGAATCGGGCCCAAGCAACCTATCCCTCTCGCCCTTATCCTTATTATCCCCAACTTTATTACTAGTGTGAGTTTTTGAAACATCAATCAAAAAATTATTGTGAATAATATCCCTTCCAATTAAAACAGAATAAGGCAAACCTTCTCTATCTTCAATATTTACTCCCGTTCTAATACTTTTTCCTTTAACAATAATAGTTGCTTGAGCAATAGCTCTCCTTGTGTACCCCCTTGGAGAAGAAGCACTCTTAACACGAACACTAGAAATTATGGGGCCCACACCAGCTTTAGCCGCAGTACGCACATCAATACAAGTTCTAGTGGCCCCTGTATCAAACAAAGCACGCTTAGTAACAGAACCCTTTTTGCCCCTAACTTCAACTAGTTCAACTAAACCAATAATTTTTTTTGACTTACCCATACAATCACTAAAAATCAATCTGAAATTAATAGGGAAACCGAATTATTAAGGTTTTTGGTGATAATAGCTTTAGAAAATCAAAGAAAGCCTTTTATAGAAGTGGATTCATTAAAAGCTTGATAAGGTTTGGTAAAACAATGGATATTTTAGTTATTGCTGAAAAGAAGATAAAAGCAGACGCTTTCTTACAAGCCCTGAAAGAAAAAGGAGTACATGCAAAATACTTACGAGTCTCAAAAATTACTCTTGTAAGCAAACACAAAGAAACCTTAATTAAAGCACTAGGAAAAGAACTCCCTTTATATGATGCAGTATTTATTTATGTTCGACCAACCCTAGCCCAATTCATCGAACCATTACTTGAAGAACTTACAAACCAAGGAATATATTGTAACGCAAAAAAAGGGGCTTATTATATTGCACTTAACGAACCATACCAATTTGTAACACTTGCAATAGAAGGAATACCGGCACCAAGAACAATTTCAAGTGCCTCAGCAAAACACATTGAAAAACTATCCAAAAAAATTTATTACCCATTACTCGCAAAATCATTTATTAATAAAAAACCACAACAAGCACTAATTGTAAACAACAGTAGAGAACTAAATATTTTTATTAAAAGCATTAAAACTGAAATAGAAGGATTTATTTTAAGAGAATTTATCCAAGGCGATACAATTTCTTGCGTAGTTATTGGCAGAAAGGTTTTTGCAATAAAAAGAAAACACTTTGATGGAGAAGTTGCTGAAATTAGCAAAGGGACTTGTTACAAACCAACTGAAAACGAAGAAAAAATTGCTATTAGTGCAGCACACGCATGCAAATTAGATATTGCAAGAGTAGATTTGGTAAAAGGAAAAGTAGTAAAAGTTGAACCATCTTTCCCATTAGAAGAATTTGATAATATTTGTTCGGATAATTTAGAAGAATGCGTTGCACACTTTTTGATTGAAAAAGCCGAGCAACACGAAAGCAAAAGAAAGACAACCTATGATTTCTTGGGAATAAAAAAACTTTTATCAAAAACAATACTAGCGAGGTTTTTCAAATGAGCCCGCCAAAATACGCATTTATAAAAAATGAACCAAAAATACAATCAAAAACAAAAAACAAAAGCCTACTAATAATCGGATCAAAGACCTACAAAGAATCAACAGTAAATTCTCTTCTAGAAGAAGCTAAGAAAAGATTTGATTCAGTTCTTTTTGTCCCAATTGACAGAATACAAATACAAACCGCTGAAGGAAAAGTTGGATTGTTTTACAAAGGAAAAAATCTTCTTGCTTTTGATGCAATATACCCAAGAATTTCTTCAAGAGACTTCTTACTCGGAGAAGCACTAATGAAAGCAATAGAAAGCAGTAGCGCCTATTGCCCACTAACACTTGATTCATACCAAGTAACAAATCACAAATTCTTTACCTCCCAAAAACTCTCAAACAAAGGAATACCAGGAATACTTAGCACCTTATCAATTTCCCCAAAATATGCAGATTATGCAGTTAATGAAACAGGTTATCCATTTGTAATGAAATTAATTTCAGGATTTGCTGGAAAAGGAGTAGTACTTGTTAACTCAAAAGAACAAATGGAAAGCATACTTGACACAGTACACTTATTTGAAGAATTTATTTGCACACAAAAATTCATCAAAGGAAAAGATTCTGATGTTAGATGTTACGTATTTGGAGATTATGTTATTGCAGTAAAAAGAAAATGCAAAAAAGGGGATTGGAGAGCAAATATTTCAAGAGGTGGAAGCGCAATGCCAATAAACCCTACTCCCGAAATGCTTGATATTGCAAGAAACTCTGCTAAAACCCTAGGCATGGATATTTGTGCAGTTGATTTAATGGAATACAAAAACAAATGGGTTGTAATAGAAGTTAACTTTATGCCAGGACCATTCAAAAAATACCTTGGAAGCATGGTAATCCACGAATGGATAAGAGTAATTGCTGACAAAACTGAAAACAAAATCAAAAATTTATTATAAACAAACTCTGTTCCAAAATTTAATCTAAAAACCCGCCACACAAACAAATATTAATTTCACTAAACTAATTTACAACAGGTGCACAAAAAAATGGCTTTCAACAATTACTCCTTACTTGATCAAAAAATATGCTTACTTGCCGGAGCAATAGAAACAAATCTCCTAGCTTATATAAACCCAACAAATCTTGAGGAAGAAAGAAACAAATTCTTTTCACATTTAGAAAAAAATGAACAATACAACCCACTATTCACTTATGCCCCAAGAAACCCAATATATTCCTACTTTACAATGTCCCCAGCATTTAACACTTACAAAAATGAACTCAAAGAACTCCTTGAAGAAGTAAGCAAATACGATGAAAATACGCTTGCACTTATTTACGAAAGAAAAGTACTTGATCTCTTTGACAGAATGGAAATGATAAGAAGCGTTGGAACCCAAAACTTTTCCGCAAACTCAGAGGCTTATTATGGAGGGGTTGATGCAAAAACACTCAATTATGCAAAAGAGTATTTAGAGAAAAAGTTTGAAGAAGAAAAAACAATAATTCACTTTGACGAAGCAAAAAAAATAATTAATTCATTTCTAAAAAAGAAAAAACTACCCTACAAAATAGTTCAACGCACTTCAGGGGGCTCAAAATTTGCGGTAAATATTAGAACAAAAGAAATACTAATAAGTAAAGACGTTTCCTTATCTCAAAATTCTCTAAAGAGATTAATTGCCCACGAAATTGAAGGACACATATATAGATATGAAAATGGATTAGCTCAACCCTACGGTATTTTTGCAAGAGGATTATCAAAAGAAACACTTGAAACCGAAGAAGGAATAGCAGTCATGGCAGAACAATCACAAGGAATTAACATTGAATCCCAAATCAAAGAATACGCAGGAAGAGTAGTTGCAATTAACACTGCTTCAAAAAATAGTTTTTATAACACATACGAAGAAATGGCAAAACATTTTTCCCCAATAGATGCATTTACTCTTACATTTAGAGCAAAAAGAGGGGTTTGGAAACAAGATGGCGAAGGAGCGTTTACCAAGGATTGTTTATATTTGAAAGGAATGCTTTTAGTACAAGACTTTTTAAAAGAACAAACCATGCAAAATCTTTATTATGGAAGATACTCAATAAATGATACACCCCTAGTACTCGCAGTTGATGGACTGGTTAAACCAAAACATTTACCGGATTTTTTGAAAAAGTGAAACCCAAAATGGATTATGAAAAAATACACAAAATTGATTCTCAAATACTAAAAATTGTTAAATCATTTGAAAAAAGCATGTTAGAATCAATTAATCCAATTAATTCTCAAAAACAAAAAGAACTATTTTTTTCAAAACTACGAGAATACAAACAATACACCCCTTTATTCGAATATAACAAACGAAAAGATTTTACAAAAGAAAAACAACAACTTGAGCTTATCAAAAAAGAGCTTGGAACAAGTATTGAAGAAAAAATATTTTTTGAAAGAGTTAATTGCCTTTTAGGGGGACTCACACTAATTGAAAGCGTTAATACAAAAGATTTTTGCCACAACTCCAAAATACAATATGGGGAGCCAAATAGCCGCGAAAAGAAACTTGCAATAGAAATATTAAATAGAAAAGTTTCTGCTGAAGAAAAAAGTCTTACTCCAGAAAACCTCAAAACTCTTCTTGAGCCACACCTTACAGGCACGGACTTTACTATCTCAATTGAAGACAATATGTCTGCCAAAGCTTCAGTTCATTTAACTGAAAAAAAACTAAAACTAAACAAAAACCAATTATTTTCAAACAAAGATGTAGAAAGATACTTTATCCACGAAATTCAAACCCACATATATAGATACCTAAATGGAAACTTGCAACCCCTAAAAATCCTTTCACTTGATTTTGGAGGAGATGAACTCAAAACAGAAGAAGGGCTTGCAATTTATAATGAACAAACGTTAGGAGTAATGTCACCTGCTCAAGAAAAAATAATTGCAGGAAGATTATATGCGGTTGATTACGCGCTAAAACACGATTTCTTTGATACTTTCGAAGAAATGAACAAATACCTACCGGAAGAAGATGCTTATACAATTACCCAACGAGTTAAACGCGGAGTTACATCTGGAAAAAAAGGAGCTTTTACTAAAGATCACTGTTATTTTTCTGGATTACTCCAGGTTCAGGATTACGTTTCCAAAGGAAGAACAATTCATGATTTGTATTACGGAGTAATTAGTACTAGAGAAACTGGTTTAGTTAAAAAAATTCATTCTCTAGTTGAACCAAAGTATTTACCTAGCACTCAACGCAAATAATTCTTTATACTTCGATCCCCAGTAGCTTCTTTTTCTTTTGAAAAATAACAAGCAGGCAACTCTTTTTTTGTCCTATGATATTTTACACACTCACAACAAAAACCCTTCTTTTCACAATCAAAAGAACAAGTACAACCTTTCAAATTTTGTTTCTGCTTACACTCCATTTAAATCAACCCTGGCAAACTTTCTTTTGTGCTTTAAACATTTTTCCGTGGCCAGGAATAATAAACTCCGCAACAGCTATTATTTTTTTGCGGGATTTAATTAATTCAACCATATTGGTTTCTAACGGATGTGCATCATCCACTTTTTCAACATCAACTATTTGTTTTTCACTCTCAACCCACCAAAACACATCTCCTGCAACAACAACAGTTCCTTTTTCTGTTGAAATTAACACAGAACAGTGCTCAACACAATGGCCAGGAGTTTGAATTATTTCAACATCCGTATCTGGAACAAAGTTACCATACTCAACCTGCCTGTCATTATCATAAATCTCTACTGCATTCAGCACTCTTGCTTTATCAAATATTCCACAAAGCAAAGTATGATCTGCATGCGCATGAGTTAAAATTACAAAATCAATATCAGAAACAGAAAGCTTTTCTTTTTTTAATACTTCAAAAAGTTTTTTCCGGTTACACCCTGGGTCAACAATAATATTTTTTCCATTTGATTTAATTAGAGTAACAGTAGAACTAGCAATCCAGCCACCTTTTACTTGCTTTGCATACCCTTCAATTAGAACTTTTATTTCTGCCATCACAACACCAACTACCAATAAAAAGTTAATATGCACGGGAACTGCTTTGAACAAAAAGTCATACGCCCTACAATTTCACATAGTTCGGTTCAAATCACTCGCTAAACATTCAACCTATCAGCAGTACAATATACTAGCTTCTATAAAATACTTTCTCTAAAATTTCTTGATTTAGGCACTACACTTTTAGTTAGTTTAACAAGGTTTTTTAACAACAATCCCTGTTGTTTGTTTTATGAAACTACTCTCTTGTGCCACTGGAAATTTCTATAAATTCCTAGACCAAATAAACGTAGTTGAATTCATTAATACTCTCGGAGTAGATGGAATAGAATATACTTATGGAAGATATTATGAAGAAAGACCAATCCTAAAAAGCGATGAAACTATTTTGTTAGCAAAAAAAGAC
>JBAYJX010000025.1:0-19189 GCA_041664905.1 archaeon
AAAGGTTACAAAGCGGATTCAATTAGAGCTCTTGTAAGTAGATTTGATGCGGCAAAGCACTGGGGAATTTTTGATGATAAAGGAACTTCCTTAGGTTTAATTTCAAGAGCAGGACAAATGACAATCCTTGATACAAGTTTCTTAGAGGATAATGTTAGTTCCTTAGTTGTTGGAATAATTGCTAGAAGATTACTTGCTGCAAGAAAACTTGGTACACGAAGAGAAGCTGCTGAAAAGTTTACTGATGAAACTAACATGGAGGATTTAGTTGAACTAAATATTCCCCCAACTTGGCTTTTCCTTGATGAAGCCCACACGCTAATCCCGGGAGGAAACCAAAAGACTCCCGCAAGTAGTGCGCTTGTAGAATATGTTAAACAAGGAAGAAGACCTGGGTGCTCTTTAGTTTTTGCTACTCAGCAACCAAGTGCAATTGATTCAAGAGTATTGAGTCAACTTGATGTAATAATGGCTCACAAGCTTGTGTTTGATGATGATATTAAAGCAATTTCAAAAAGAACCCCTACTATTGTGCCTAGCCAGTACAAGAGATCTAATTTTATCAAAACAATGCCTGTTGGAATAGCTCTTACTGGGGACAGAAGCGAAACAACAAGTAGAGCTTTCATAATGAGTATTAGACCAAGAATGAGTCAACACGAGGGTCGTGATGCTGAGACCACCGAAACTAAGCAAGAACTTGCTCAAAATCAAGTTGAAGTACTAGCAGTGAATATTGTTCAAAGACAATTAGCAAAAGATCCAAGTATTTCAATTGATAGTTTGAAGGAAACTCTTGATACACTAAATAATACTTATAAAAAAGAAATTTCTATTGAAACAATTCTTGAGTTAATTAAAAAAGCCGGAATAACTGTTACTGAAGATAGATTATATGCTAAAGGTGTTAAAGAAGAAATGGATGAGGAAGCTAGAGTAGAGCTTGAAGAAGAAACTCTAAACGAAGAAACGCAAGTTGAGGGAGAAGATAAGGAAGAAACTTATGCTAATAAATTAATTAAAGCTAAAAAAGAACTGGGCGATGAAAACGAAGAGTTTGAAGAAAAAGTTGAATTAACTGCTCTTACCCCTTCGATTGATGAAGCGAAAGCAAGGAAGTTACTTGCGGCAAACATTTCAAAGAAATTTATTTTCCTAGATAATGAAATACTTGATAGATTAGTAATGAAATATTCTTTATTATACAAAGTGAGGTTCAAGTATTATAGTCACAAAGATTCTTTCCACACTGGAGAAGCTTACATTAATTCCCTAACTAGAGAATTTATTCACGATGATAATGGAGTGCTAAAAGAAAGTAAGGGTTTACCAATTTTCCTTGATTTGAATGACTCCGAAACAACTGTTCTAAAGTTAGTTGCTGAGAAGAAGAGGAGTGCAAAAGAAGTTGCTGCATTCATGAAAATGGAAGAGGGTAATGCAAAGAGAATACTTGAGAGTTTAGTAAAGAAAAATATTTTAGTGTTTATTGAAAATAATGGTAAGCCAATTTATGCAACAAGTCCAAAGCTTGAGATGGACCTACCACCGAATCCACTACATAACTTACTTACAAGTATTGGCAAGCGCGCTATTACAGAAGTTGAAACAGCTGCACTAGTAAGCCCTAACTTAACCGAAAAAGAAATTCCTGACCTGCTAAAGAAACTTTGGGGAAATATTGCTGTGAAAGAAGTTACTCACTTGTTCCTACCGGTATGGGAAGGCGTACTAAAGAAGAAAACTGGCGAAGAAAGAATTGTACTTATTGATGCAATTAACGGAAGAAGAATTAATGAAGCAAACTAATCTAACCCAATTACCACAAGCAACAAACTAATTTTGAGAAATATTTTTTTGTTCTTCTTTTACAACATCAACTAGTTTCGTTTCAGAAAACACATTCAAAGTTCTATGCGAAGCAAAACAATTAGCTTTCCCAGCCATCAAGATAATTTTTAGCCCTTGTAAATAGAGAATTGCTTTTGCAGAAGGGACCGAAGCTAAAACCTGTAAAAGCAAGTAAATATTTTCTCCTTCAACCGAGATAATTGCTTGTTTTTTCCAGTGTTCAGGAATTTTAGCTAAAACATCACTATCTTTTGTTTCAACAATTACTTTTTGATTTTTAGAATACAAATTTACTCTCGAAACAAAGAAATCATCAAAAGTATATTCGCATGAATCATTAAAATCAAGTTCTTTTAATTTCAAAGATTGTTGTTCAAGTAAAAGAGCCATTTTTTTCAAGTGTTTTCTTTGAGCACGAATTTTGCTTTGCAATTCATGAATATCTTTAATTGTAAAAGAAGCATTTTCTTTTGCATTATTCAACAAATCCTTGTCCTGGTTTCCCCTCTGAGAAAGAATAACTAAAAAACGAAGAATTTCCTCTAAATTAGTAAGAGGATGTTTCATTTCTTCGTTCAAACGAAGAACTAATTTGTCCTTCATTTCAATATTCATTGAAGAAAATCCTTTATCAGTAATAAAAAATTTAGTACCCTCTTTTTTCATTAAACCAAAAGAAACTAAATCCTTTAGCGAACGAGCAAGAGCTGATTTTGCCGAAGCTGGATTCTTATATCGCGGAGCAATTCTAGTCAATAAATCATTATAATCAATCCCAGGGGATTGCTTTACTATTAAAAGAACTGAATTATTGAATGTCATAAACTAAAGAGAGATTAAGAAGTTAATAAACTTCGTGGTTGCCTATGAAGAAAACCAAAAAAACTAAATAAGATAGGGCAATAAGAATAGGAATTAAATAAAAAAATAGGAAAAATCACTCGAACGTTTATTGTTGAGTGATTTTCTTCATTCTCTTTCCTAAAGAATAAGAAATCTTTTTCTTACATTCAGCGCATTCAGCAACAAATGTAGGTCTCTTGTTTTGTTTCTTAACTAAAACAGTAAACTTGTATTTTCCCATATAACCGTGCTTTGTGTTTCTATCGTGTCTTCTTGCCCCAGCAGCACTTGCTCTAGCAGCACCCGATTTGAATTCTTTTAATTTGTGTTTAGTATGCTTTTTGCACTTAACACAGTAAATCTTTTTTTCTTTTGGGAACTTCATAAACTCACCAGAATAAAGAAAAAGTGAATAAGAAGGTTTTAAAAGGTTCTTAGCGGGCTTAAATTTCAAATAACCCACAAGAACAAAACACTAATCAAACACCCTTAACAAAATCTCCACCCAACACCCTAAAAGAAATTTCTAAATTAATGTCTTTTGATATAACGCAAAGGAATTTAAAGCCCTTTTACTTAATATTAACGGTTGGTGGTCAAGTGCTTTTCTCAAATTTATTCACTACTTTAATACAAACAATTACAAAACCCTATTTTTTGATTCCAATGATAATAATATCCTTAATCTCAGGCGGAATAAATTTTTCAGCAGGCTGGGTTCTAGAAAGACCAACAATTGATTTTGTTCTTTATTATGATAGTTTACCAAGTGATAATTTACTAGGAATACTTGTTTCAAATTATCCAACTGAACTAGCAGCCATGATTGTTATTGGATTTATAATGTCAATAATTGGATTCATCGCATTAACTAGTGTTGCTAGACTTACAAATAAAGAGAAGTTTGTTGATGCAATTAATGATTCTATTAAAGAGTGGAAAAAATCTCTTGCTTTAACTGTTGTGTGTATTGCAGGACTAATAATTTTTGGCGGAGCATTTAGTTTAGCAATGAGCTTAACTCCAATTAGCGAGTTATTGTCAAATCTGATTGTATTAATAATTGCAATTATTTTGTTTGTAGTCTTAATCAAAATAACTTTCTTAATCCCCGCTCTTATTCAAAAAGATTTCAAAAAGGCTTTTCAGGAAACTTGGAAATACACTGACAAAAGATTTTGGAAAAGTGTTGTACTTGTTTTGTTCACATCAATAATAAGTGTTGCCGGAATGATAATAATTTCACAAATTGGAGCATTTGCTCCGGCAGAACTAGAGATTATTTTCTTTATTATTGGAGAAGCATTTGCAAGCACATATTTTGTTGCATCAATAACAAATTATTTTTATTCTAAGCAAAAGTGAGCTAAATGACACGCCTAATCAAGCTTACTCTAAAGAACTTTAAGTCTTTTAAAAAAGCAGAGATACCAATAAGCAAAGGATTTACCGCAATTGTTGGAAGCAATGGTTCTGGTAAAAGTAATGTTCTTGATGCCCTTCTTTTTGTTTTAGGAATTACTTCGCTTAAAACACTTCGAGCAGGAAAACTAACTGATTTAGTTAATAATGATGCTAAAGAGAATTATGGAAAAGTTGATTTGTTAGTAAAAGATAATGAAAAACAATACGAGATAAGTAGAATGATTGATAAGCAAGGAAAAAGTGTTTATCGCCTAGATGGAAAGAGAACTACCCTAAATGAAATTAGTTCTCTTTTAACCGAACTTGGAATTGATGTATCAGGACACAATATTGTAACACAGGGGGACATTACAAAGATAATTGAAATGTCGCCAATTGAACGAAGAGAAATAATAGACAATATTGCTGGGCTTAGTGAATTTGATCAAAAGAAAGATGAGGCAATTAAAGAACTAGATAAAGTTGATTCACGAATTAAAGAAGCTACAATTATTCTTAATGAAAGAAACTCTTTTTTAGTTGAACTTGAAAGCGAAATGAAGGCTGCAAAAGAACACGCAGAACTTGAAGATGAACTCAAAAGAACAAAAATAACTATTATTTCAAAAGAACTTTACGGGATTGAAAAAAAGTATCTTGAAGCAGATAATGAGATTAGTGAAATGGAAGGTCAAAGAAAGATCATAGAGGACAGGATAATTGAGATAAGAAAAGAACTTATTGAATCCAAGAAAAAATCAGACGAGTTATCAAAACAAATGATAAAAGCCTCAGAAGTAACTTATACTACAATTGGAAGAGAATATGAAGAAAAGAAAGGAAAAATGTTGCTTGAACAAGAAAAAATTGATCTTAAAAAAGAACAAATAAGAAAAAACAATGAAAAAATACAGTCTTACAAACTTGAATTAAGTAGAATTGATCACGAAAAAAAAGAACAACAACAAAAACAAGCTAAACTTGAGAGTGAGCTTAAGCAAATTGAGGAAGAACTAAATGAGATTTCAAAGAAGAAGTCTTCTCTTGAATCAATAGTTAAAACCAAAAGTACTGATCTTATAAAAGAAGAAAACTTACTTGAAACACTAAACAAAACAATTGATGAAGCTAAAAAAGAAGCATTTGACCTTGAAGTTTTTGCCAGAAATTGGGAAAAACAAAAAGAGTTCAATAATAAGAAATTAAGTGAATTAACTGAAGAAAAAAACTCCCTTGCTGAAGAAATTACTGAACTTGAAGAAAAGAAACAAAAAATTGCCGAGCATAGTAAAAACAATCCACAAAAACAACTTTCTGAGCTTGAACAAAATCTTTCCCAACTATTAACAGAAAAAAATATGTTTGGGGCAAAAAGAGCTAATGAAGAAAAATCAATAAGTGAACTTAAGAAAACCACTAGTTCCCAGTGCCCTGTTTGTGATTCTGATTTAAAAGAAGACAAAAAGCTCTCCCTACTCAGACAAAAAGAAGTAATAATTAAAGAATTAGCACAAAAAGAGAGTGTTATTGAAGAAAATATTAATAAAATTCGAAACCAAATTAATCAAAAAAGAGAAGAAACAATTCTACTAGCAAAACTTTCTGCAGAAATTGAAAATGAAGAGTCTTTAAAACACAGACAAAAAGAGATTGAAGAAAGAATTAGACAATTAGAAAAAGAGCTTGATTCAAAAGGGATTGAGGAACAACTCCATAAGAGAGATAAGGCAAATGAAAAAATTAAAGGGATGCTTGAAGAGAAAGAATTGCTTAAAAACAAAATAAATTCTATCAGAAAGCAAGATATTTTTGAAGAATATTCAAAAACAACTAAAATACACGAAGAACTGCTACATAAGAAAAGTGTAGTTTCTTCAACACTCGGAGAAGTAAATAACAAATTAGAAACAAATAACTCTAAAGAAGAGGGTTTTGGAGTAGAGAATAATAATTTGATAGTTGAAGTTGAGCTTATTGAAAAAGAAATCAAAGATAAAGAAGATTCAATTAAATCAATAAAAGAAGAAGTTATTGAAAAAGAAAAAGAACTAACAAATGCAAAAAAAAGAAACGCTTTGCTCGCTGAAGAAAAAGATCAAGTTGACAAAAGAATTGACAAAGCCGACAAAGAAATAATATACGAATCTGCAAAAGCTAAAAAAATTGAATCAAGAGTAAATGAATGGAATATTGAGAAAAGCAAATTAGGAGTAAGACAAGCTGACTTAAACGAAGAAAAGAAAGGATTTGAAGGAGTTGAATCTTACTCATCAAAAAGTCTTGAAGAATGTAAAGAAAGAATTATTGTTGTTGAAAGAAAATTAAATGAAATTGGGGCAGTTAACATGAAGGCGCTTGATAATTTCACCGAACTAAAGAAAGAAGTTGAGGACATACAGCAAAAAGCAACTAAATTATCGGATGAAAGACTTGCTGTGCTTGATATGATAGATAAGATTGAGGTTAAACGAACTAATGTATTTATGGAGTGCTTTAATGAAGTTAATAAGAACTTCCAAAACATTTTCTTCAAATTCTTTAACGGAGAAGGAAACCTAAGCATGGCCGATCCTGAAAAACCACTTGACTGTGGATTAATGATTGATGCAAAGCACAAAGCAGGAAAACTACTTAACATTGACTCAATGAGTGGCGGAGAAAAGACTCTTACTGCACTCGCATTTATGTTTGCAATACAACTATATAGACCAGCTCCATTTTATGCATTTGATGAAGCAGATGCAGCACTAGATAAAGAGAATTCATTAAAGATGAGTAATTTAATTGAAATGATTGCAGAAAAAAGCCAATTTATTGCAATCACTCACAATGATGTAATAACAAAAAAAGCACACCAAATACTTGGAATAGCTAGAGGAAGAGATGATAGTTCAGTAATCGGATTAAAATTAAAGAATGCTAAAGATGAAGAATTAAAAGAAATTAAAACTAATTCAGAAGAAACCTATGAAGAAGTAGAAAAAGAATAAGGTTTGAAGGACAATTAATTAAACAAAAAAAAAACAGCTCAAAATAACTTCAACTTATTTTCAGATAAAATTTAGTCTTTTCCCTGACGAGTAGAATATTTCTTTAGTAATTTTCTTCTTTTTACTTTTTCTGCAAATATTCCTCTTTTTTCATCTTCAACAAGCTCTTCGGTGCCTTTAACCACAGAGTCTTTTGCTTTTGAAAATCTTTTCATTAACTTTGATACAGGCGAATCACTTTTCTGTTTAAGTCTATTTTCTTCTTGAACAAATCGCATTTGTGATTTAATATCAAGTATTTCTTCGTGAACTTGAGCATAATGTTTTTCATAATCTTCAGGAATGATTAACCCTTCCTTATAGTGTCTACGAAGATCAATTATCCCTCTCTCAAGTGCTCTTAACTTTCCTCTTAAATCATCAATATTCATAACGCTTCTTTTTCTAGTTGTCCCAATCCCAGGAGATTGATTTAATTCATCCTCATATTTCTTTTTCATAAAAAAGTACTCTGCATCAGATATCTTTTTTGAAGAGAGAGCTTTATCAAGATTAGAAAGAACTATTCCAATCTTGCTCTTTCGTGAATCATAAGTAAGTTTATTTTCTCTTGCTTTTGAAGCAAGCCCAAACAATAAAATTAAACTTACTAGCAAGATAATCAAGAGCATTAAAAGAACTAACAAATATTGAGTAGTATCATCACGTTTAGTGTATTTTACATCAATAATGGGTTCATTTTCAACGTATTCTTGCAATGGAGCAGAAGAAACATAGTTCATTATAATTTTCTTTGCTTCAACAATTTTTTTGCTTAAAAAAATCAAGTCATAACTAGTCATCGTACTTTGAACAACTTCAGCAGTTCTACCAAGTTTTATATTAAAAGCAGCATTTTCATAGTAAAACTTGGCATGATCAAAAAATAAACTTGCCCAAACTGAATTTGAATTTTCCCCATTTTCAAGTTCACTCGCAACAATTCCAAAAAGTTTATTCTGGTCAATATTTTTTCTATTTGTTTCGCCTAAAATAAAAGCTTCTGCAAAGAATGCATCATAAATCGCTGCAAAGAAAAAATTGTTATCAAATGAAACTTTTGCTGAATTATACCGCCTAGTTGCTTCATCAACTGAACTTTGGGAAACATTTGAATCAGAAATTAATTTATTAACATCAATTAATTTTGATTTTACTAAAGCAACAAATTCATTTGAATAGAAAGGAATCTTCTTTGAATTCATTTTTCTAGCTTGGCTTAAGAAATCTTGTGCAACACTAGTCCAAGCAACGGCAGATTCAAACTCATAAACTTTTTCAAAATAAATCTCTTGAACTATTATCTTTTGATCATTAGCAGTACCTACTTGAGGAGCATTAACATCATCACTAAGAGTAGATTTAATATTAGCCAAAGCATTTTCAGCATAAGCTATTCTTTGTTGTGCTCCAATAACCCACTCAAAATCAGAAATTGAAACAAAATCCATTTGTTGCTTAACTAAAGCAATTTCTTTTTCTAATTGAGAAATTTTTGAGCCAAGTAATACATCTGAAGAAATAAGCGAAGGATTTTCTGCAATTTCTTTTATTGCCCCTGCCATTACCCTTGCATTAAAAGCATAGTTTGCTGCAGAATACAAATAATTTTGATCTAAGAATCTTTGTGCCATTTCAACGCTTCTTTTTGTTGCACTATGCCTCTGGTAAAGAGTTGCTCTTAAATCATCAGGAATAGTACTTTTTTCAAGTGCATTCTTAGCATCATCAATCACTGCTTGTGCTTGAGTTATATAATTTTGGGAAATTTGTTCCATAGGAGCAAGACTTGGAGAATAAGAAATTGGCTTAGGGATAAATATTTGTAAATTTGCATTATTAGAATCAACTTTTATTGAACTTATATCTGAATAAGCAAATCCAATTGCTTGCTCAATTGTGCTAACCTCAACAATTTTCATCCCTAATTTTTGAGGACCATACTCAAGCAAGTTAACTGTTTTCATTGAACCATTTTCTTCAATATCTGCAACAGCTTCTCCAGAAGGAATCAAAAATAATTTTACTCCAGCTTCTGCAGCAGCAACTGATTTAGGTCCTACTCCACCAACCATACCAATTGAACCATCAACATTTATTGTCCCGGTTAAAGCAACTACAGGATTAAGCGTCTTTTCAGAAAGCATTGAATAAGTTAACAGTGTCATTGCTGCACCTGCTGAAGGCCCATCAACTTCACTCGCATTTGCCCTAATATCAAAAATAATATCTTTGTCAGTTATTTGTATATTTGTAAGTTTTTTAGAAATTTGTATGGAAATATTCCCTGTTGTTTGAGTATCTTTTCCAACTAATGAATTAGAAGTAATAAAAGCTATTTTACCCGAGCCGGGAATTGTGTAAATATATAGCTCAGCAGCCATCCCTTTATTGTCTTCAGTAACCGCAAAAATTTTTATGTCACCATTCTGGAGAATTGCTAATGCAGGAGTGGTTAATAAAACTAAGAATAAAAAAATTAAGAATAACTGTGTAAAAAAAGTAAATCGCTTTGAATCAATCATTTTAATCAACTTTAATTCGAGTATATTAATTATTTAGGAGTTTATAATTCTTTTTGGAAGAAAAAATAGCTCAATAAAACAATAAAAAATACCAAAATATAGAAATAATATTTTTGGGCTATGGCGCAGAAACATCAATGCAAAAGTCTTTACCACACGTCGGTGAGCACGCTTTTCTGCGTCAGCCCGTCTACACAGTTCTGTGTAGAGACATTACTCTCTTGAAAACACACCCACTTTCACATGAATTTGTTTTCATGTATTATTGTGTCTTACCTTATATAAATACTTATCCAAAACTATGTCACTAGACAAAATTTTTTCCAAGAAAAATTAGACAGCTGTACAAAAAAACTCCTGCCAAAACAAACAAGAAAGATTTAATTACTTCTAAACCATCCTTTAATAATGCAAAAAAAAGCACTGATGAAACTAAAAGGACGTAAAACTAACACCCCCCAAAGAAACGCTCTAGCAGTTCGTTTAAAGGAAGCAAGAAGACTTGACAGAAATAGTCTTTCTCCCACACTAGAAAAGCCAGGCTATGGCGTAAGTTTTAACGCCCACGTTAATCAGCTGAGATATTACTATCAACGAGACTTTGTTGGAAGCATTGAGCACCATCGTCTTCAAAACCCCAAGAATTATCGCGTTCTTGAAGTAGGTTGTGGCGGAGGAAAAGCCGCAAATGAACTTAAGGGAAATATATTTAGAATAATTGGTGGAAAAATAAAAGTAACTGCGACAGGGACCCGCAGATTACCTGTTTGGGAACAATATGCAAAAAATGTTGATTTTCATGTAGCACATGCAGAAAACCTATCACACGTTTTTGCGCCGAACTCATTCAATTTTATTCACTCAAATCTCGGGATAGGAAATACAAAAAACCCAAAAAAAGCACTTTTTGAATGCCACAAACTTTTAAGAAAAAATGGAAGACTATTGTTTACCTCAGAAATACCTGTTGTAATACCAAGAAAGCTCTACAAAAAAATTGAAGTAAAAAGAGTTAAAATTAAAGTGTATGATCAATTTGAAGTTTTATTAAATGTTTATTACCTTGAAAAGATTTAATTCTGTTCTAAGCAGAACAAGCCCTCAAAAACTTTAATTTAAATTTTATTAAAAAATTAGTTTCGCAATAATTTAGTGCGATTTTACTCGCACTAAACTAGCGAACAAGCATCAATTGGTGAAAGCTGCTACTAGAATATTTCCTTTAATTAGGAATTTATCCGAATAGACTTCCAAGTCCAGCTGCTGCTTCTTCTTCTGTTTTCTTTTCTTCTTTCTTTTCTTCAACTACCGGTGCTGCGCCTGCTGCTGGTGCTGCTACTGCGGCAACTGCTGCTTTAGCTATAGCATCGTCTATATTTATGTTCTTTAGTGATGCCACCATTGCTTTTACTTTTGTTGCGTCAAATTCAACCTTAGCTGATTTTAACACACTTTCAACATTTCCTTCAGTCAACTCTTGCTTGTTTGAATGAAGCAACATTGCTGCGTATATATATTGCATACTTTCACCCTCAAATGTAAAATTATTGTGTAGGCACAACCGAAGCAATTTCTTTTTCAAGAGCATTTGCTTCTCTTTGTGCTTTAACAACAATTAATTCAACCGCTTTATCTTCGAATATTTCAGCATTCACTGCCAAGTTCATTGATTGTTGGTAAGCCAACACAAACTTATTGAACAATTCTTCTTCATCAACATCTAGCACATCTGCGGCGTAGAACGTATTATCATTTAAATCTAAAACACCAATTATACTCATCCCGATCTTGATTGGTTTAATATTTAATTTTCCTAAAACATCAGCAACTTCTTTCTTAATTGGTTCACCTTTCTTTGCAACAACTTTATCTTTTGAAATTGCAATTGTTGCACCAGCTACTTTTACTTCTAGGCCAGCGGCCTTAAGTGTTGATAATGCTGGTCCTGGAGGAAGACCTGTGTCCCCTGCTTGAACCAAAATATCAGCGTCTGCAACATCATTTTCTTTAGCTGCTGCACTACCCTTATTTTTCTTTACAAATGAAAATAATTCAAAAGGATTAATTTTTGAGAAAATTACTAAAACACTTTTTGCAATATAAGGATCAAGTTTCTTTGTATCAATTCCTGCTTCAACTAAAGCTCTTTGAACAACCCTTGTTTTTGAAACTCTTAACTCTGCTTTACCAGCTAATTTCTTTCTTAAAACAGAAACAATACTTGCAGGTAATTTGTCTAGTGTCGCTACCGCTACAAACTTAGATGTTTTAGCAAGTCCAGCTAATTCAATTCTTTTATTTGCTTTCCATTTCTTTGTGTGACTAGTCATTGAACATCACCTATTTTTACAGGAGCACTCATAGTCATTTTTATGTAAACATTCTTTATGTTCTGCTTTTTCTGTGGTAATGAGTTTAGAACTGCATCATAAACAGCAATCATATTTTCGGCAATATCTTCATCCTTCATCCCTTCTCTTCCAACTACGCAGTGAACAACAGGCATGAATTTTCCTTTTTTATTTGAAACAGTAATTTGTGTTTTAGCTTTAGCTAACGCTTCATCAAATGAAGAAACACTCAAAATTGGTTTGGGCATTTTTCCTTTAGGAGCTAATTGTTGTCCTAAGAATCTTGCAACTGTTAACATGCATGGACCTTCAGCGAATAATGCATCAAAAGTAAGTAATTCACCAACTTTTGCTCTATCTTTAGCCAAAGCTTCAATTTCTTTATCATCAATTACTCTGTCAACTTTCCCTTTAATAGAATCAATTAATTCATCAGATTTAGCAAAAACAGCAACTTTTCCAGATCCTTTTCCTGTTGGAACTGGTAAAACAACTTTAACATTAACTTGGTTAGTTGGCTTCTTCATGTCAAGCCCAGTAAAATTAACCATCATTTCTAATGATTGAGTAAATTTTCTTTTAACAGTAATTTCGTGCAATTTCTTAAGTGCATTAATTGCTTCGTCTTGTCTCATTCTAAACACCTTCCGCCGAAGCGGTAACTGCAATCCTTGCGGATTACAACGGCCTACTAATTAGGCTTATTTCTTAATTAAAAAGCGTCATGAAAGGTTTATAAAGCTTAGGGCAAAATCAGCCTCGTAAATTAATGTTTTTGGGGTTTTAGGAAATAGTCTGTAGAATAATATTGCTTTTCCCATAAAGCAAGCATCTTTAAACATTTCATAAATTGGTTTTGTGATGGGTAGTTTTATTGAAATTAATGATACTCTGCAAATTTCTATTGAGCAAGGATTTCCTAAAGAGCTTGATTATGAGAAACATAAAAAAATCCATTTTTAACCAAAGATTTCGAAGGAAGAGTATTTGAATTCAAAAACAAACCACGGATTAGAGTTTATCAGCAACCGCCAGTCAGAAACTTTCTTGCGCAAAACATTGACGGCAAGTGGCTCTATTGGGGGCAAATACATATTATTGAACTTAAGTATGATATGGTTAATCAAACAACTTCTGGTAAATTTAAAATAATCTACATTTATACTCCCCAAGAAATGCAGTACGCACACAAACTCATTGATAGAAATAAAGAAACAGATTTTCTAAAATTAATGTAATATATTAGATTTGAATTAGTTAATTTATTTCTTATTTTAGACATCCACCAACCCAACTTTTAATTTTTTTCTATCTTTTGTTAGCCCAAAAACAATAAAATTTGCCCCGCCCATAAAAATATATCCACCCAAATTTTTTTTCTGCATCTCTTCCCTTGGCTGTTCCCACGAATCAAAGGCTTTGCGTAGTTCAGACAAAGCTTGCTTTACCATATTAATATCAATTTCCGGATTGATCTTTAATAAGTCATGACAATACTTCCAATCAACAATAATTTCAGCCTCACTACTATATTGGGAAAGACTACTATGGCGTGGAGAGCCAATGTACAAGTAGTCATAAAGTGATTTTAGTGATGGCCGACGAAAATATCTTTGAGCCAACACAGGATATGTTGGTTTCATTGAATTAGAGTAAAGCTCTTCCACAGTAAGTTTGGGCAAACATTTTGGCACCAATAAATAATGGTCCGTTTGTTCCTTTCCCAATGTTGATTTTATTGGCACTAATTCAACAAATTTTAAATCCATTCTTTCCAAATGCTTAGCAAAATGCTTCGCAAACTCATGGTCTTGTGTCGATTTATAAATTACCCTTCGTTTTGTATCCAATAATACCTCAACGCTATCCCTAAATTCGTTAACTCGATTTTTGGGAAGCCCTCTTGTAAGCTCTCTAAAGTCTTTTCTTCTTCGGGTAGGATTTAAAACTAATGGCCTTTGACCCATACTAATTGGTTTTGGCCCTTTGTTCAAGTTCATAATTTTTCCATAAATATAATGGAGAACAACTTTTTAAATTTGCCCCCAAGCATTCATAATAAGCCATAAATCAACACAGAAAACAGGAAGCAAAAATATATGCTTTTATTTTATATTAAAGAAAAAGAATTTAAAAAAATAAGAGAACAACTGAATTATTCAAATTCAGCGTCCCATTTTCCAGTTCTAATTGCTTTTTGTGCGTCTCGTGCTTTCATTCCTTCGATAGTTATTCCCATTGAATCGCATGAACCAACAACGATTTTTGCACACTCTTTCATTGAAGTTGCATTTAATTTATCAAAATTAGTTTTTGCAATTCCAACTACTTGTTTTATTGATAAGTTTCCCATTACATCAATTTTTGGATTAGCTGCACCCTTAACTGCTTTTGCTTCTTTTTTGATTAAAGCACTCATTGGAGGTAACCCAACTTCTATTTCAAAAGTTTTGTTTTTGTTAATCTTAATTGTAACAGGAACTTTCATTCCGGATAATGCTGCTGTTTTTTCGTTTATTTGAGCAACAACTTCCCCAATATTTACCCCTGTTGGTCCTAGAGCTGGCCCTAGTGGAGCACCTGCGGAAGCTTTTCCTCCGTCAACCATTACTTTCAATTCACCCATTTTTTCACCTTTTTATTTTTTTGAAGCTTTTTCCTTTGCGTAACTATAAAATTTGCGCAACACTTGCGCAAAACATTTTACTAATAACCCAATTATTGAATTATTTTTATGTTCTCAGCTTTGATTGTGACAGGGATTTTTACTGCGGCTTCTAAGAGTTCAACAGTAACTTCTTCTTTAGCTTGGTTAACTCTTGTAACTTTAGCTTTTTCACCTTTGAATGGACCTGAAACAATTTCAACTTTTTGTCCTTCTTGGATAGATTTCATTAATGGCTTTGATTCTAGTAAACCTGAGAGTTCTTCAATATTAACTGCGCCTTTAACAATTCCTGATCCTTTTATGTGAGGTGTATCAGTTATTCCTCTTCTTAGGGTAATTTCATTATCAGCTTCAATTAAAATGTATCCTTTAAGTCCGGGCACAACCGCAATTGAATAAATATTCAAGTCTTCTTTTGCTATTTTAGAACTAAGTATATCAACAACTAATTGTTCTTGTCCTACTGTTGTTCTTATTGGAAAAATCATTTAATCACCTAAACACAAATTTTTTACGAGTATAATACTTTAAATTCAAAAATCATACTCTCTTCGCCCAGCTAAGTGCGGATTAATACAAATCAAAGCCTTTGAAACATTTAAAAACCTGCTCTTTGCTCTAAAAAAACAACTCCAAAAAAATAAGAAACATTTAAGTTAATTTCCGCGTTACAATCCATATGGAGAAAAAATTAATAAAAAAAGCTCTACAAGAATCTAATGCATCTTCGTTTCTCCCTATTTTTGCTAGCCCTGAAAAAATAATTGATGAAATTAAAGAACACATGGGTTTGCTTAAATGGAGCACAAAAAGAGTACTCATCCCTCTAGCAGTATTGTATATCATAATGGGATTTATTTTTCAAGAATACGTTTTAGGGTCACTCGCACTTGCAGCAATAGTTTTTCTTTACACCAATTTTTTGCCAGACCTAGATTCTTTTTTTGCGAATAAAAGCTCTATTGCCAAAAAAGCAACACAATTAGACAAAATTATTGCACTATGTTTCGCCCCAGTTTTAATTTATTATACCCTATCGAAAAAAAATCCACCCCTAAATCTTGGTTCAGATAAAGCATTTCATAATAAAAAAGCATTAATTGGCCTTACTATTTTCCTTTTTATTATAGGGATAATAATTTACATGTCACTCTTGAAAGCTTTCTTTTTAGCTTTGTTTGGGTTCCTAGGTTTTTTTACTCATCTTACAGTAGATGGTTTGACATTCAAAGCATTGAGTAGAAGATTGCAAACAAAAAAATAGGGAAATGAATATTTGTTTGCTATGCTTAATTTAATTAAATCCAAAAACCCTTTAATACCCGATTCCAGTTAGAGCAAAGAATAAATAAATAATATATCCAATTATCCCAACAGCAATTATTCCGAGGGCAACAATTAAAGCCATTCTTTTGTATTCTTCCATTGTGGGTTTTTTTGACACAAAAAATATTCTCTTTGCATCGCTTAGAAAATTTCCAACCATTTCAACAACATTCATTTTTTCACCATTCAGTATTACTAATTTAATTAAAACCAAAAATATAAATGCATGGTTTGGAAAAAAGTCCAAAACCAATGCTAAATTACCAAACTATTTTATGTAAACTCTATCCCTAAATCAATATTTTCAGGATCTTTTTTAGCGTTCTTTCCGCCTTCTAGATATGGGAATCTTCCGCCTGCAATTACAACCATTGCTTGGATATGATTCTTGGGCAATGATTCGTCAACCATTGCACCCCAAATTATGTGACTTGAAGAATGTATTTTTGTTGAAACTGTTTCAACAACAAGTTCTGCTTCTCTTAGAGTCATATCTGTTCCACCACAAACATTTACTAGCGCACGGTTTGCTCCAGAAATATCTACATCAAGTAATGGAGAAGTTAGTGCATTTTCAACTGCTTCTAATGCTCTTGATTCGCTTGATTCTCCGCGAGAGGATTCGCCTAAACCAATCATTGCTGCTCCGCCTCTTGAAAGAATTGTTCGTAAATCTGCAAAATCAAGGTTAATTAAACCTGGTTTTGTAATCATTTCTGCAATTCCTTTTACTGCATTTGTTAGTACTTCATCAGCAACTTTGAAAGCCGCATTAATTGGCAAATCAGGTGCGATTTCAAGTATCTTATCATTGGGTATTACAATTATTGTATCAGTGTGTTCTTGTAGTCTTTCTAAGCCTAGCATTGCGTTCTCCATTCTTTTCTTTCCTTCAACTGTAAATGGTAAAGTTACTACTGCAACTGTTAGGGCTTTACTTGCTTTTGCTATTTCTGCCGCAACTGGAGCTGAACCTGTTCCAGTTCCTCCGCCAAGTCCGCAAGTGATGAATACTAAGTCAACTCCTTTTAGAACTTCAGTTATTTCTTCAGAACTTTCTCTTGCAGCGCTTTCTCCAACTGATGGATCGCTTCCTGCCCCTAGGCCTCTAGTAAGTTTTCTTCCAATTAAAATTTTCTTTTCTGAGTTTGTTGTCAATAAATCTTGTGCATCAGTGTTAAGTGCAAGTGTTACAGCGCCTTCAATTCCAACTTCAGCCATTCTTTCAAGTGTATTACATCCTCCACCACCACAACCAATAACTAATATTCTAGCTTTGTTGTGCTCAAGCATTTCAAGTAATTCATTATCAGAATGAGTAGGGCTTTTTTTCTTCCCCTTTTCTTGTTTTTCTTGTTTCTTCATTTCATTTGGCACAATTTTTGGTTTTACAACCGCTTTCTGTGGAAAAACTGTTTTGTTCTTCATTTCAGCTTGTGCTCTTAAAATAGCGCTTCTAACTATGTGATCCATCAAACCCACCCATCCGTATGCAGATAAAGTATATTAATTGCTCAAATAAGTCTTTTAAAGGCTTTGCCAAAAAACAAATTCCGAGAATTATTATTATAATCCAAAATTATTTATCAAGGCAAGGCAACAAAAATAGATAAATTAAAAACAAATGAAACTATACTCAAAAAAAACAAAATAATCCCTATAATAAACATTTTTTTTGAATTATTATTAAAATTATTAAAACAATTTATTACCAAGAACACAATTAAAAGAATTGAAAGCACCATTAGCATTGTACTATTGATTGTTGCAAGGTCACTCTTCCCCATAAATGTTGCGGCGAATATACTTGCAAAAGGAGTGACTATCCCTAAGAACCCAAAAACAACAGTAAAAAATGAGCGCAATAAAGAATTCATAATTAATACCAAAACAATAACACAATTAAAATATATAAACCTGACTAGGGATAAAACCAAAACAAACATTCGTAAAAAAGTATTAAATACCCGAAAATCCTTACTGTAAGGTATGGATATTGTGAAAAAAGCGGTTAAAGATATTGTGAGTCTCAAAATTCAGGGGGCAAGTAATGTTAGAAAAAAAGCTGTTGAGGCATTACTACAGTCGGCTCACACAAGTAAAGCAAAAACAGAAAACGAATTTAGAACCGAATTTTTGAAAAATGCCAAAGCATTATTTGATTCTCGACCAACTGAACCCGAACTAAGAACCGCAATAAGAATTATTAAAAGAGGAATTTCAAAAAAAGACATGAGCATTAGTGAAATGAAAAAAGCAATTCACCTAATTATTGATAATTATGAAATTGATAGAAAAAATGCTATGGAAAAAATTGCTCAATATGGAGCAGAAATGATTAAACCCGATTCAACCATAATCACTTTGTGTCACTCAAGCACGGTTGTTAAAATGCTGATTAAAGCAAAGAAAAAAATCTCTAAGGTTTATTGCTGCGAAACAAGACCCCTCTACCAAGGAAGAATTACTGCTAGAGAACTTGCTAGCGCAGGAATTAATACTACGCTAATAGTTGATAACGCAGCATCAACTGTGCTAAAAGAATGTGATTATTTTTTTACAGGAACCGATGCTTTTCTTGCTGATGGGGATGTAATAAACAAAATCGGAACAAGTCAACTGAGTACTTTGTGTAAAAAATATGATGTAAAGCACTATGCGGTTACCTCAACTCACAAATTTGAACCCCAAACTTTTTTTGGAAAAGATGAACCAATTGAACATCGAAACCCAACAGAAATAATTACCAAAAAAGATAAAGATTACTCAAACAAAGTAAGTGTTCTTAATCCTGCATTTGATAGAACCGATTCAAACCAAGTCGAAGGAATTATTTGTGAGATTGGGATAATTACCCCACAAACACTCGCAGCAATGCTTTATGAGAAACTAGATCTTGGAAAACACGAAAAAGAATTCCTAAAGCTTTGAAAACCCCTACATTAAAAAGCTATAAAAAACATCTGCCCCTAAAAGTTAATTAATAACAAACAAAATAAGTGATATAAAAAAATTATTCAAGATGGTTTGATGAATACTGAAGAAAAACTAGCACTGGTAATGAGAAATACTCAAGAAATAATTACTCCTGAAGAACTCAAAAAACTTATTGAAACAAAAAAGAAACCTGTTGTTTATATTGGAACTGCTATTACTGGCAGACCACATATTGGTTATTTTGTTTGGGCTACA
>JBAYJX010000026.1:0-18745 GCA_041664905.1 archaeon
CTTTGTTTTTTCTTGTATTTCTTTTCGTAATATTTCGCTTAGCACTTTTCCATCTATTCCTTTGAGTGAACTTTCTTTCATCAAATCTCCCATTAGTGGTCCGATTGCGCCCATTCCTTTTGCTTTTATGAGTTCAATATTTTTGTTTACGATTTCAGAGATTTTTGAATTAATTGCATTTGTATCAACTTTTGTACTTTCCTTAGTAGAAAGTATTTCTTTGATTGTTTTTCCTTGTGAAATTTGGGTGATTGCTTCATCTAGCCTGCTTTTTTGTATTTTTCCTTTTGCTTCAAGTAATAATAGTTCTTGTATGTCAATGAGTTTTACTTTTTCTGTGGCAACATTATTTCTTTTTAGTTCAGTAAGTGTTTGGAGTAGTAGTCCTGCAGCAACCTTAGGATTTGCGCCTAGTGTAACAACGCCCTCAAAAAATCTTGCATAATTATTTAGTTTCATTTCTTCAATATGATTTGTGCTTAGTTCTAGTTTTGCATAATATGTTTCTCTTTCTGCAACGCTTTTTGGTAATTGTTTCTTTAATTCAAGCAAGTATTTTTCATTTATTTCTCTAAAAAGTATATCAGTTTCTGGATACATTCTTGCTTCTCCTGAGAGTGGGCGTTGGTATTCGCTTGAACCGTCTTCTAGTGCTCCGCGTGTTTCTTTTACTACTCCGTCAAATGCTAATAAAATTCTGTCCTTTATTGCATTAAATGCTTTCAAGGCTTTTTCGTTGTCAGAAACAATTAAAACAAAATTATCTTCGTTCGTACAATTTAATTTTTTGCATACTTCTTCCACTTCGTTAATAGTAATTCCATAATTAGGTAACTCGTCTCTGTGAAGTAATCCGCTTACTCCTGTTGCTTTTGCGTAGTTAGAGAGTTCGCTTCCAAATCTTTTAGCTCCAATTTTTTCGCCTAAAAATCCCTTCATTTTTGATAGTTTCATTCCATATACTTGTTTTCCTTTTACAAACTTTGCTTCGGTTTGTGCGAATATTTGTGTTGCTTCAATTGATTCGATTTTTATAATTGAGGCAAGTTTTTCTTTTCCATCAAATTTTTCAATTAGTTTTTTCTTTAAATTAATTAAATCAATTTGTCTTTCAATTTCTTTTTCAACAACTGTTCCTATTAGTTCTAGTTCTTGGCAACCCTTAATTTCGCATCTTTCTCCTTCTGCGATTGATACATTCACATCTTGTCTGATGGTTCCTTTTCCTCTTTTTGTTCTACAAGTTAGTCTCATTATTTCTCCAATTTTTTTTGCGGTTTCGATAGCTTCCGTGGGTGTTCTAATATCTGGGTCAGTAGCAAGTTCGATTAAGGGTATTCCAAGTCTATCAAGGTTGTAGTAAATTTTTCCATTTTCTTTTTTTATGGGTCTTGCAGCATCTTCTTCAAGTATTATTGTTTGTACTCTTATTTTTTTCTTCTTATTTTTTTCGCTTTCTGAATTTATCTCAAGTTCTCCGCCAATTGAAACAAGTGTTGTTCTTTGGAATGCGCTTGTGTTTGATCCGTCTATAACAGTTTTTCGCATTGGAATTAATTTGTTTACAATGTGTGAGTTAGAAAGTAGTGATACTTCTAGTATTGTTTTTAGTGCTTCTTCATCCATTGGTTGTGGTGGTTCACAATCGATTTCAATAAGAGAAATAGTGTCATAATGCCCTTGGTATATGAAAGTTTCATTTCTATTAAAAGCATCAAGGGATGATTTATCATATTCTCCTAATTCGGATGGAACAGGTCTTAGTTTTCTTTCAATTGAAAATTCCGGTGCATCCAGTCTAAGTTCTGAGGGGGCTCTAGAAAACAATTTGCCCGTATCTAGTTGCTGATGTACCTCAAGACCGCATTTGAGTTCTAATTTTTCATAGTTGAACATAATATTTCCTCATGAAATTTTGGGGGGGTGTAGTTCTCCTTGCTTCTGCTAATAATCTTAGAAAAGAGCAACTTTAAAACATTACTGCAAAAGATTAATTCATTTTTACTAGTTATTTTTGGGTTTAGCCCAAACAAGTCTTCACAGATTTGTAGGATACTAGAAGGATTTTCATTAAATGCCTGGATGTGTTGTTTGGATAACTTAATGCCGCCTGTTTGTGTCCTAGCAAATTTTGCAATGATTTCAAGTTCGGGACTATTTTTTGTTGGTAATGTAATGGAGATATTGCTTCCTTTCCCGGCTTTCCAGCGATATTTTGAAATAATTTTCAATATTTCTTTGTCTTTAAGTCCTTTGGAGTATAATTCCTTAGTTATTTCTTCAAGGCGCCTGTTTTTTCTATGGTCACATTTAATTCCGTATTTTTTAAATAGTTCTTTAGAGTTTACGAGATATACTGTGCTTTGATTAAAGATTTTTAAATAATTAATATAATTTTCTTTTGTAATGAAGTTTTTGATGTTTGAGCTGTGCGAAAGATAAAACGCGTGTCCTATTTTTTCGTTTAGCCATTTATTTTTCCGAGGGTGTAAAAAACCCACAACTTCAGCATATTTGTCAAAGAAAACAGAGGTTATCCTCGTTCCATAGTAGATTCTATTGTGTAACTTTCTTTCATAATACTTTGATTTAATCTTGTTTCTTTCCAAGAACGATTGGAAAGAGGTAATTATTAATTTGCTTGCTGATTCAAGAACTATTTTTCGGCCGTTTCTTGGAACACAACCATCGCCGTCAAGAAAACCGAGCCAAAAGAATTTTTCTAATGAGTTTGTTTTGTAGTGCCCTGGTAGGTTTACTGTTTTAGTCTTTGGGCCAGGTTTTTGACCAATTTCATTCTCAAAAAATTCTGCAAGTTTTTTATTTCTAAAAGTTAAGACATATTTGTTATCTCGTTTTCTAATATGTCCTGTTATTCCAAATAAATCTAGAATTAGTTTTTGTATGAATTGAATAAAATTTAAGGAATAAAATTGTTCTTCCTTTATTGAGGTTCCATCCACAAATTCAAATCGGTGGCTTGAGGAGTCTTTGTAGAAACTTCCGTCGGCTGAAAAGTAACCAAATAAATAAACAAATTTTTTGTTGTAAACTATTTTTTTATTAATTGCTGGCAGGGTAAAATCCATGCAAAGACTTTATTTTCTTTATTTATAATTGCTTTTGAGGTGTTATGCCGACGGTATTAGATTTAGCAGTATCCGTAGTATCCGCAAACACTTCCGCGTCCTATTGAGATTCCCCAACCTGAGCTATTGTTGTAGATTGATATGTTTGAGTAACCCGCTACTGGTGCGTAGTAATTAGGGTAAATTACTGTTGGTGTGTAATAAGTTGTTGCATAATAATTTGGGTAAATTACTGTTGGTGCGTAGTAAGTTGTTGCGTAGTAATTTGGGTATGTGTAATTTGCGTAGTTTACTGCTGAAGAAGTTGGGTAGTATACTGATGGGTAGTAGTTGTTAGTGTAATAGTATCTATTGTATCCTGTGTAACCTGCATTTGCAGTTACTCCGCTTATGATCAAAATTAATGCAAATAAAATTCCAATTATATGTAAAGTCTTCATTTGCTCACCTTACATATACTCTGTATTCGGAGTATATAAACCTTTTCATCGGTTAACGGGGTTTAGTTAATAAGTTGCTTATTTTGACTAAATTAGTCCTTTTTTTCTTCATCTTCCGAGTAAGTATCAACTCTAGTAAATGGGGTAATCTCTCCACGAAGGTTTTTTGCCAAAAGTTCTTTAGCCTCTTTAGTAGAATAATTTCCAAGTAACCAAGCAAGTTTCATTAAAGCAGTTTCTGGCAACATATCTTCACAAAATATTGCTCCAGTTTGAGCAACTTTTCGAAGATTAGTGTAAACATATGGATTTACTCTTCCATTCAAGCATTGTGAAGTAACTCCAACAACACACCCACTTTCAATTAATTTTGTTATTGCTTTTACAAACAAATCTTTTTCTCTTATTGGGGTGTGGCCGAGTCCTGTTGCTTCAATTATTACTCCTTTGTATTTTTCTTTTCTATAAAAATCAATTTCTTTTTCAGTAATCCAGGGGTGCATTTTTATTAGTCCTACTTTTTCTTCAAATTTATTTAGTAATTTAAAAGGAGCACTTATTTTTTCGCTTTGAGTTTTATCCTTTATCCATTTTATTTCTCGTGTTTTGTAATCAACAAGTGCTATAGGGGTATCATTAATTGGTTTGAATGCATCTCGCCTTGACGTATGCATTTTTCGTACTTTGGTTGCGTTAACTATTGAGCAAAAGTCATCACTCGTTGAGTGGTGCATGCAAACAGCTACTCCGGAAAAATTAGTTTTTGTAATAAAAGTGCTTGCACATATCAAATTCATTGCTGCGTCACTAGATCCTCTGTCTGAACTTCTTTGTGCTCCAACTATTAATACAGGAATTGGGCAATTTTCAAGTTCAAATGCAAGTGCGGCAGCACTATATCCGAGCATATCAGTTCCGTGCCCGATTATTATTCCTTTTACTCCTTTTTTTATTTGTTCACTAACAGTGCTAGATATCTTTTGAAAGTGTTCTTTTTGTAAATCTTCTGACATCATATTTGCAACAAAAACAGATTCAATGTTTGCGATTTTTGGAAGTTCAGGAAACATTGTTACAAGATCTTCAATATTAAATGAAGCAATTACTCCTCCAACCGAATAATTTACTCGTGAAGCAATTGTTCCGCCTGTGTGTAGTATTGCTATTGTGGGTAGTGAGGGGTTTTTTTCAACAGTAATTGTTTTTGCTTTTCCAACGCTCTTGTTTTCGCCAAGAGCTTTTATATTTTTAATTTTTTCAATTGAAAATCCTGCATTGTATCCGCTTGAAAGTTTTATCATTAAAGTATTGTCATTGCTTGGAATAATACTCCCTGTTAGTTTATTTCCTTCAAAGTCAAATTCAATTAGTTCTCCTTCTGTTAGAGAGTATTTTTTGTAAAATTCTTTAATGTTCATATAAATCAATTGTTTGGTTTGTTTTTAATTTCTTCCTACTGCTCAATTTCACTCATATTTTGTGTGCTAGCAACTTCCTTCGTAAGTTAATTTAGTGCAATAAGCACTATCTTTGTCTAGTGGGACAAATTCTTTTCCATTTTCTTTTTTACTCCAAGTATTTGCACATTCAAAGGAATAGGAACACCCTGTACAATAATGTATCTCCATGTAATTTGAGTTTTCTGCATTAAATGTAGTTGTTGTTTGTTGTTCAGTTGTGTTACAAAGATTACTTTTGTCAAGAGTAAATATTACATAATTCTCATCATAGCCTGCATTTTGTCCTTCAAATTTAAACACTGCTTTGTATTCTCCTGAATTTTTTGGGCTAATGCTCCACAAAAAAGAATATTTTTCTTGTGGCATTATTGTGTTCACTTCTTTTGGTTCTGAATAATAATCTGTTTCTATCCAATCTGTGGTAGATTTTTTAAAGAGTTTTATTGAATTTTGTCCAAAAGCAAGTTGTCCAGAACCAACATTTTTTACATTTACTTTTACTTCTGCATTTCCTGTTGAGGTATCAAGTATTTCTATTATCCCAACTTGAGCTTGTGCAGGTAGTGTTCCAAAATATACTTTGCACACCCCTACCCCATCAATTCGTATGCATCTAACACTTGTGTTAGTTGTGTGGGATTCTTTTGTTGAAAAGAAATCATAATCCCAAGAAACTGGTTTTGTGCATTTATAATCTTTGTTTTGATCTTGTTTTCTTATGCAACAATCATTTGGGGTTAAACATTCAAATGATATAATTGGTTTATCTTTTGAAAGGTCATCTTTTTGTAAAGTGTATTTTTCAGGATAAAGTAATGCCCCTAAGTTAATAGTTTTTCCTAAATAAGTTTGGGTTTGTGCCATTTCAAGAGTTGTTGAAATTAATTTATTGTTTGACTCTGGAGTTCGAAATTGGGGTATTAGGTTTAGAAATAATAATATTAGCGCAATTGTTACAATTCCGTATATTGCTAGGTTGAATGTGTTCATTTAATCACGAGGGTATTTATCACTTTAATATTTTTACTTCTGTTTTAAGTATCCATTGAATTATTCCGCTTACTGCAAAAACCATTACTACAACAAATCCATAAAAAATCCAATTATCCTGGTAAAAAAATAATCCTTTCCAGTCGCTTGCCCACTTGTCAATTGAAAATAATGCCCAAGCAACAATAAGTATTGAAAATATTATAAATATCCATTTTGTTAGTTTCATTTTCATCACTTACAAGATTGGGTTTTCAATTACTTAAACCTTACTTTTTCATATTTAAGTTAATTTTATTGTCCATACGTGTCTTCTAAGGAAACTCTTTTCTGGATTGAGAACATTTTTTTCACTTCATCCACACTTGTTGCATTTTCAGCTTTTTTATCTGTTCTCATTTTAATCATTCTTGGAAAGCGTAGTGCAAATCCTTTTCCTTTTTCTTTTCCGCATGAGTGCATTGGGCTTAGGGTAATTTCATCTGCTCGTACTTCAATTACTTGTGTTGGTAGAACCCAGTTATCTGGTTCAAGTTCAGAAACTACTCGGGCAGGCTTTTTCTTTGAAATTATTTTTGATAATATGTACTCAAGATCAGCCAAATTTTCTTCGCTCATTCCTGTCCCAATTTTTGCTATGCTTTCAAACATATCTTTTTTCTCATTGTATGCTGCTGCAAGGAGTGCACCTAACCCAAATTGAGTTCTTTTTCCTTTTCCGTTGTAATATCCAATTATTACTAAATCAAGTGTATCATCAAGACTTCCTTTGTAAGAGCGTTTGAGTTTTATCCAAGCAAACTTGCGTGCTCCTGCGATGTAGGGTGCATCAAGGTCTTTTGCAATTATTCCTTCTAGACCTTGTGAAATTTTTTCTTCAAAAAAGTTTTCTAAATCGGTTGGGTTGTCAATTATTTTTTGTTCACTAAGTCTGATTATGTCTCCTTCTTTTACAATCTCCTCAAGTTTTTCCCTTCTTTCCCAAAGAGGTTTTTCCAAATAACTTTCGCCATCAACATACATTACATCAAACAAAAATAATTTTAGAGGATATTCTTTTGATTTTTTTTCAACTTCATATTTTCTTTTTCTTTGTATTGTGATTTGGAATGGATAGTACTCTTGGGTTTCTTCATTAAAAGCAAGTGCTTCTCCTTCCACAATACATTTTTTTGGAATTAAGTGTGTCTTAACTGCCCCTATTATTTCCGGGAACATATCCGTGATTTCTTCGCTTTGTCTTGAAAATATTTTTATCTTTTCATTGTCTTTTGATATTTGTACTCTAAAACCATCATATTTTGATTCTACTGCACATTTTCCAAGTTTTTCAATTATTTCTTTTGCACTAGGTAATCTTTCTGCAGCAGTTGGTCTTATTGGGGTGCCGGGTTTAATTTTTATTTTATCGAGGCCTGTCAGGCCTTCTTTTTTTAGAATTTGTGCAATTTCTCCTAAATCAGAATCAACATTATAAGCGCCCTCAATTTTTTCGCGTATTTCATATTTTAGTTGTCTTTGTTTATCTTCAATCTCTTTTTGCTCTTTTTTCCTTTCGGTTTTTTGTTTTTCTTTTTCAAATTCTTTGTACTCTTCTTTTGTGAGTATCATTGCGAATGCATCCATTATTGTTGGATCCCCTATCCCGAGTCTTATATTTCCTAATGGTATTCGTGCTAAATATCTTGCTTCAAGTGGGCTAGCTGAATTAAATAGTTCTGCAAGTAATTTCTTTTTCAGTTCTTGGCTTCCTGTTCCTTCTGTTTGAGCCATTTTTTTTAAGTTTGAAAATACTTTTTCAACTGTTAAATCTTCATTAAATAAGGCTTGTTGTTTTCTTTTTTGAGTCATTTGTTCTGCAGCATCCCCCAAATCTCCTGATTTGTTAAATAATGCATCAACTTCTTCTCGAGTGAATCCGGTTGCCTTTGCTATTCCTTCTGCAATTAGTTTTTCACCAAACCCAATTTCGCTTCCTTCAAATTGTGGAGAAATTCTTCCTTGTAAAAGATAGACTACGCGTTTTGCGTCTTCTGGAGGTGTTTTTTCAAGGAGCTGGGCTAAGTGGTCAGTCATCACGAGTCTTGATGAAGCTTTCTCTATTTTGTCAAAATACTCTGCTGTTTCTTTAAATTTCATTTAATCGCCCAAAGGTTAATGGTTTTTCCCTGATTAATATACGTTGATTAGATTTTTATATTCCTCCAGAGTGTTATTATTTATGGTTTGGGGCTGGGAGTACATTGCAGGGTTTAACCCTTTTGAGTTTAGTGCTTTAAGAATTATCAACTCAATTATTTTTCTTTTTGTTTTTGGTTATCTTAGTGCAAGGGGAACTAAAGAAAATCCTTGGGAAGAAGCATTAGAAATAATGGGTTACTTAATGGTTGTTGCTTTTGCCTTGGCATTGCTTGACCTTCCCCCTCTTTGGATGGGTGTAGGGTATATTGCAGCGTATTTAATTATTTGGCAGGGGCTTAAGAAAAAGCGAGCATTTGATTGGGGTTTCTTTGTGGTTTATTTGGCTTATGTTTTTGCTACTCTGGCAATACTAGATGATTTGACTCGAACTTGGTATGTTATTGCTTTTGTTGTTTTATTGTTTATTCAGAGTGAAATTAAGATTAGGGAAATGAAAAAAGAAGAGCCAAAAAAAGAGTCAGCTAAAAAGTAGTTTTTTTGATTTTGGTGTGCTTGTCCATACTTTTAAAAACCATAGCAAGGACTTTTCTTTTATTGATGGGGATATAGTCTAGCCTGGTTAGGACCGGCGCTTTGGGAGCGTCAAACACGAGTTCAAATCTTGTTATCCCCATTTTTCATTTTTATTATTTTTCTCTATTTGTGACATTTTTGTCTATTTTGGCTTTTGCCTAACAATAAATTCATATTTTTAAACAGAATCTTTATAATGTTCATAATTAATAATATTTAATATTCGAGTATTTTGGATGGTGATTTGATGAAGGAATGTTGTGAAGGGCATAAACCAATTGGAGCAATTCTTGCGGTTTTTGTAGTAATAGCTTTGCTTTTAGCAGGGATAGGTTATTTAGTTGGGACCAATGCAAATAACGAAATGACTGTTAATGTTCCGACTGGTTCGGGAGCGGATTTAAGAAATATTTTGTCAGTTTCTGGAACAGTTGAGAAAATGGTTTCTCCTGACCAAGTTGAAATAACTCTTGGAGTTGTAACAATAAAGAAAACTGCTGCGGATAGTCAAAGCGCTAATGCAACAGAAGCTACTGCGGTTATGGATGCATTAAAAGTAGTTGGGTTACAAACTAGTGAAATTAAAACTTTTGGTTACTCAGTAACTGAAGAATACCAATATAATGATTCTACAAAGAAATCAGAATTAATTGGTTATAGAACAACTAATAATATAATGATTAAAACAAATAGAATTAATGATGCTGGTAAAATTATTGATGCTGCAACTATTGCTGGCGCAAATAGTGTTTCGGGAATAACTTTTACTTTGTCTGATACAAAGCAAAGCGAAACAAAACTTGTTGCATTAACAGAAGCTAGTGCTGTTGCAAAACAAAAAGCACAAGTAATGGCTACTGGCATGAGTGTAACTTTGGGTAAAGTAACTTCAATTTCAGAGAACTCATATTACTATACTCCAAATTACAGAAGTTATGATATGGCTAGTGGGTCTGTAGCAAAAGAAGTTTCTACTCCAATAACTCCTGGAGACGTATCAGTTTCAGCAACAATTTCAGTGGGTTATGAAATAAAGTAAGTTTCTAATTTTTTGGGGTAGTGCTAAGAGCACTACTTCTTTTATTTTTTTTTGTTATTTAAGTGTTTTTTCCATAATATATACTGTTAGTCCATGCAGGTCTGGCACGCGTACCACTTTAAAGCCATACTTTTTGTAAATAGTTACCGCTACTGTATTTTCAGAATTAACTTGTAATTGTATTACACTTGCTCGTGCTTCTCTAGCGATTTGTTCCATTTCTGCGTACATTTGTTGGAATAATCCTTCTTGAAGGTATTCTGGTTGTACTTTTAAATTATAAAAATCTAATGCTGTTCGTTCACCTTTAATTGTGTCTCTTGTTATTATATCAAACTGAACTATTCCTGCTACTGTATGAGAATGTTCTTTTTCTTTTATTGTTATTGTTCCTCTTTTAGCATCAGGTTTGTGTACAATAAGTTTCATTGGTCCTCTTGTACTGTTAAGTATATCATATGAGTAATAAGGGGCTCTTGAAAAAACACTTCTTTGTAGTGGGCGAAAAGTATTTTTGTCAACTGGTATTCTTGCTGCAATTATTTTTCCTTTAAATTTTGGCATAGGCGTTAATTTTATTTTATTCATACTTAACTGATGTAAGTATGGGGGATATATTCTTTTCTTTTAGGTTTAGAAGAATTCTAGTTTTTTTCTCTAACCTAATTCTTTAAAATCCCTTTTAGCGCTATTTTTATCATTGCGTGATGCTATGGCAGATCAAATTAAACTCCCTGATTACAATAAACAGCCCAGCGAATGGTATACGGAAATTATTAAGGAAGCGGAGCTTGCGGATATTAGGTATGGGGTTAAGGGGTGTTTAGTTTTTCAGCATTGGTCTGTTGAGGCAATGGAATTAATGTATGATTTTCTAGAAAAAGATTTGAAAAAAAGAGGGCACAAAAATTATTGGTTTCCGACACTAATTCCCGAGAGTTATTTTTATAAAGAAGCTGAGCATATTGAAGGTTTTTCTCCTGAAGTTTTTTGGGTTGAAAAAGGCGGGGCAGAAAAGTTAGAAGAAAAACTTGCTTTGCGCCCAACTAGCGAAACTGCTTTTTATACAATGTTTGCAATGTGGATTCGTTCTTACAAGGATTTGCCTTTCAAAACTTATCAAAGAGCAAATGTTTTTAGATATGAGAGTAAAGCAACTAGACCTTTTTTGCGTTCAAGAGAGTTTCACTGGATTGAAACTCATTGTGCTTTTGCAACACAAGAAGAAGCTTTCCAAAATGTTTTAGATGATATGGAAACTACAAAGAAAATTGTTTATGGTGTTTTTGGTGTTCCAACTATTGTTTTTGAGAGACCTGCTTGGGATAAATTTGCGGGCGCTGCAAGAACTTTTGGTGCAGATGCAATTACTCCTAGTGGCAGAGTAGTTCAACAGCCAAGTACTCACATGATTAACCAGCACTTTGCAAAATCTTTTGGAGTAAAGTTTGTTGATAAGGATGAAAAAGAAAAAACTCCTTTTACTACTTGTTATGGTCCTGCAATTTCTAGAATATTTGCGTCCGTTGTTTTAACTCATGGGGATAATAAAGGTTTAAAATTTCCTTTTGAAATTGCTCCAAAACAAATTGTTATTATTCCAATAATGGCCGAGAAAGAACCAAAAGTTTTGGATAAGGCTAAGGAACTTTACAATAAATTAGAGGAAGCTGGATATAGGGTTGAACTTGATTTGACTGAAAAGAGACCTGGCGAGAAGTATTATTATTGGGAAATGAAAGGAGTTCCATTAAGGATTGAAGTTGGTCCAAGGGATTTAGCTGAGCAAAAAGTAATGTTGTTTAGAAGAGATACTGCTAGTAAGGTTTCAATTAGTGAAAAAGATTTACTAAAAGAAATTGGGGTGCAAGGAAAAGAATTGAGTGAAAACTTAAGAGAGAGTGCGAAGAAAAGCTTTGAAGGTTTAATTAAAGATGTAAAGAGTGTTGATGAAATAAAGAAAATTGTTGGCACTGGTATTGCGAGAGCAAACTTTTGTTCGGTTGAAAAAGATGGGGAAAAATGTGCTGAATTAGTGGAAAAAGAAACTGGCGGAAAGATAAGGGGAACAAGAATTGATGTTAAGGATAAGGTTTTTGGGGGTTGTGTTGTTTGTAAAAAGAAAGCAAAGAATGTAGTGTATATTGCTAAGGATTATTAGTAAAAAATGGGTTTGGTTAATAACTTATTAAACACTTTTTGCCCAAACTTCTACTTTGCTTGCATCAATTATTTTGTTATGCATTTTTTCGAATTCAAATTCTAATTTTTCATACAAGTGTTTTGCTCCAACATTATCCGATTTTACTAATAAAAACAATCTTTGTATTTTTTTGTGTTTGCATTCGTTGATGCAGTGTTCTACAAGCATTGTTCCTACTCCTTGGTCTCGCCACCCATCTTCAACATATATTGCGTTTAACCTAGCTTCTTTTTTGTCTAAAAATAGTTCCATTTCTGCAAAACCGGTTTCAATGTTGCTTTGTTTTGCAATTAAAATAATATATTTTGAATCATTCATTCTTTCTTCAATTTTTTTTGGAGTAAACTCAGTATAAGGGAATTCTCTTTTAATTATCCCATCAAGCCACTCTGCTTGGGCATTTGTGGATTTTTCAATATTCAAACTAAATCACTTCACTTGATTTCTTTTGATTGGTTTAAGTATTGGTTAATTTCGTTTTCACTTACTGCGCATCCAGCGAATTTTGCTGCCCAAAGTGCTGCTTCTAGCTCTAGTTTTCCGTGTGCGAGTTCGTGGTCAAATAAATCTTGTTCATAGGATAAAGCAATTATATCAACACTTCTAAACATTAATAGATTTGGAAACATTTGTCTTATTGCGTTTAGTGATTGTTCATTTACATATATTGGTTCTTCTTGTCTTCTCAAGTACTTGTTTTAATCTAGTTGGATTTTCAATGAGTGCTCTTGTTGTTCTCTCATCAATAAAAAGTGCTTTTGCGCCATATATTTTTGCGAGTGCGAGAGCTTCGGCTTCTCCTGCTTGTATAATTTTTAAAGGTCCGTCTTTTGTGGAAAATACGTTGTTAGATAGGGTTAGTATTTTTTGTTGTAAATTAGTCATTTCGCTTGTAACCGGAATTGTTTTTATTGTTTGTTCGTTCATCGCATATTTTATTCTTGCAGCATTAAGTGCAAATCTTTTGTTGGTAATTGGTTTCCACACACTTTCTTGTGCAACTGTGCTTGAAATCATTAATTCGATGTGATTGTGTTTTACAAATGATTTAAACACATTCATAAGGCACGTACCTGAGAGTGAAATCATTGTTCCTGTATCAATTACTGCTTTCATAAACATCCCTTTTATTGTGCTTCTACTAATGCTTTTAGTTCTTTTACTCTTTCTGTAATATTTTTTGATTCTGGTTCTTCATCATGCATTGTTGTAAATCCAATATAGGATTGGACTTCTTTTTGATCTGCTCCGGTAAGTGCTGCAGACTGAGCAATACTTAATCCGTATGAGTATGCTAGTGAAGCTTGTTTTACTTTTGATTTTTCATAAACATTTTGTGCATAATTACCTATTTCATTATCAATTTTTGTAATGTTGAGAATAATTGCTTTTAATGATTGAAAAAATTTTTCAGAATTATTTGTGTTTATTGCTATTTCTGCTTCTGCTAGGTGGTCTGAAATAATTTGCTTTACTTTCGCCCAAGCTTCACTATTAACAAAGTGTGGTTTTGTTTCAATTTTGTGTAAAGCATATGCAATTACTCCTAGTTCTGCTTTTGCATAATCGTTTTGCATTGCGGCTTCTCTTATTAGTCTTGAACTAATCCCTCTCAAATCAAAAACTTTTCGTTCGCTAAAAAGATTGAGTACTTCCTTTAAATCATAGCCCAGTGTCTTCATCAAAAAAGAAGGGTGTTTGGTGTATTTAATAATTAGCCTTTGAGGAGTAAGGATTGGGTTTTTAAGCCAAAATATTGATTATATGTGTAGTTGATTGTATGAAGGTTTTAGTTCCGTTGCTTACGGGTAAAGAAAAAGACAGTGCGTTTATAGAATTGTTTTCTTCCAAGGTTGATGAAGTTATTTTGCTTCAGATTACTGATAAAGATTTTAAAAGTAAAACGGCTTCGGCTATTGGGGAATTGCGTTACTTAAGAGCAGCACTTGAGGAAATAAAGAAAGTTATTGGTAAAAAGAAAAAGAAGTGTGTTGAGATATCTGAGTGGGGTTCAACTATACAAAAATTAATTGGTATTTCTATTTTGCAAAAGGTAGATAAAGTTTTTTTGGTTAAACAAAATAATCAGTTTTTTGAGGATATACTTAAAGAGTTAAAAAAGAATAAAATACCTTTTGAGGTTGTTGAAGTTAGTGAGAGTAAAGCGGATGATGAATAGGTGGTTGAAATGGTTGAAAATGCAAAAGCGTTTCTTGTTGAGAACAAGGTTTTGATTGATGATTCTACTCTAAAGGGTTTGCTTGTTGAGAAGGGGTTTGGAGAAAATAAGGGGCGTAACCTTATTCTTGATTTATTTGAAACACTTTATTTAGTTGAAAGAGATAAACTCACATTGCTAGACAAGAACGGTAAAGTAATTCCTCAAAAAAAGATTCTCTCAATTGGTGCGGAGAGAGATAAATATTTTTATTCAAAGTTTATTGTTTATTCTGATATTAGAGAAAAAGGGTATTGTATAAAAACTGGTCTAAAATTTGGTTTTGATTTTAGGGTTTATCCTAAAGGAAAAAAAATGGGTGAAGAGCATTCTCAGTTTGTAATAAATGTTTGTCCTGAGAGTGAAAAATTGTCAATGACTCATTTAAGTAGAATGACTAGGCTTGCAGGTAGCACTCATACTAAACTCCTTCAAGCAGTTGTTGATAGAGAAGACTCTGTGAATTATTATTTATTAGGAAGAGAGTTACTTTAGTTTTATTATTTTTATGAAACTAAGTTCTTCAAATGAAAATGCCTTGCTTGGCGAAATTAAGAAAATTTTTGTTTCTGATTCTTGGGACTATTCGCATACTCTTTCTGCAGTAAAATGGATAAAAGAAATAATTCGTTATGAAGGCGGGAATGAAAAAATTTTAATTACAACAATGTATTTGCATGATATTGGGTATTTTGGGGCGTTAAAAGAAAATTATACTTTGGATGAAAGAATTGAGGCAAAGAAAAAGCATATGTTTGTCGGGGCAGACATGGCAAGAGGAATTCTTTCAAAACTTGATTACTCTCCAGAGGAAATAAATAAAATAGTACACTTGATTGAAGTGCATGATAATCTTGATGGGAGTAAATCAAATAATGAGTCAAAAGTAATTGAGGCTGATTCTTTGGCTCAAATAGATTATATTGTTGGGAATAATTTTGGGGAAAAAGATTTTGCAAAATATGTTAGGATTTTTGAAAAAAAGCGTTTTCCAAGAATAATTACCTCTATTGGGAAAAAGATTTTTGAGGTTCTTGCGCATGAAAACAAACTTTTTTTGAAATATACTTCTTTATTTAAAAAATAGAACTTAAAAAATAAAATATTTTTATAAAAATAGTGTCTTGGGGAAGGCATTGTTGCCTTTCCCGCAAAACATAATCAAACAATAAAGCTAACTTAAAAATCGCAAGCTCTTACTGTTTTTCTGCCGTTTTCTTTTGCTCTTGAGGCAGCTTTCTTTATCATCTTAGCAACTTCTGCGCTCAAAGCGTCAACAGCGTCTCCTGCTGTGTTACAATCTTCTTCTTTGATTGCGTCTTTTACTTTTGATGCTACTACTAATACTTCAGTCATAAATAAAACCCCCGAGTGGTATTACCTTAATCCTAATTTCTAAATAAGACTTTAGGTAATTCTATTGGATTTGGGGAAAAAGGGTATTTAAACCAAATGGTTCAATTTGGCTGTTTGATTGGTTATAGTTGCTCTTGGTTATTTTTTGGGGGTTTACAGCATTTGTTATAAGCTTTTTTGTTTAAGATTTATTTGTCTGTGATGAAGCTTTTCATTCTGAATGTCATGAAAGTGACGCATGTTGAATGATGGGCGTGCTGAGACTTATTTTTATTCTAATTTATATTAAAATGCTAAAAGTAGCTATATTTTAGCATGTAAACATAAAATATGTTTGATTTTATGTTGTGTGTACAGTAGTTGAATAAAAGTTACTCTTCGTCCTCAAACAGAGTAATTTCTGCCTGGACTCCGAGTTTTTTTAGTTCTTTCTCTGCGGTGGATTTTGGTATATTTTTTGTAAATGTTATATCATAAAGTGTTGGCTCATAGTCCCATCCGTTATCCGTGAGTTTTTTCAAATCCTCAGCTATTTTATACAATCTTTCTTTTATTTCATCTCCTTTTGCCTTGATTATTTTTGGGGTAAATTTTCCATTAAATTCCCATTCAGGTTTTCCAAAAAGAAAGAGTTGAACTTCAACAAACTTCATTCAAATCACCAGCTAACTATGCATTTTTTTTATTTTTAAACGCTTTGGAAGTATTTTGCCGGCATTAAATTTTCTTTAACTAGTCAGCATAGATAGATTTTTATATATTACCTTGTATTACTATGTAGTATGGAGAATATTAGTCTAAAACTTGAAACAACTATTGCTAAGCAAATTGATAAACGGATGCGTGAATTTAACTACTCGACAAAAACTGAGTTTATTCGAGAAGCTATTCGAGACAAATTGAGCGAACTTAGTAAGGAAGCAGAACGAAAGAAAGCATTTACGGCCCTATACAAAGCAAGGGGAATATTCAAAGGGCAAGGCAAAGCAAAAACTGATGCTGAGTTTAGAGAATTAAGAACCCAAGCAGGAACTGAGTATATTGCCGAGCTTGAAAAAGAATTTAGTAAAAAGTAACTTCTTCTGGTTTTAACACTTGGACAATTCCTATAAGCCCCTCAAAATGTTTATCCCTAGTAATTAGAGTAGCTCTATTATCGCGAGCTAGTACAGCGTGAATAATATCTGCGGTATGTGAATCAGAAACATTTTGCCTAATTCTTTTTGCTTCATTCAAATGTTCTGAACAGACCTTAACTTCGCGTAACATTCCCAAAAATGAGGAAAATACTTGCTGTACTCGTTCTTCTGAGTAGTGTGCAAGTAATTCGCGTTTTACAAGGGGGGAATACAAGATCTCGCAATTATGTTTTTCACAATTTTTTAAGAAACCAAAAGCGAATTCTCTGAGCGGTCTTAAGTTATCATGCCTGTCTTCAAAGTAATCTCGCCAAATAGCAGTATCTAAATAAAACCTTTGTTTCATAAACCGTATTCTGAATAAAGGGAATAAAAAGAAAGCACCCAAATTCGACAGTTAACTTAAATCTTCATCTTTTAGCAGATGTTGCAGCTAGGGACAGAAATCAATTTTTTAGCTAAAGAAGTTATTTTCCCTTCGCGTAGTAGGTTTAAATACTTTTAAAGCTTCTTTATTTGCACATTAATTAGTTGTGAGATTATGCAAGAAGAAGATAATATTTTTACTCCTTCAAAGAAAGCTTCTGCAGAGACTGGGTTTTCAATTAAAGTTACTAACTCTGGTATGCAAGTTACTCCTGCTTCGGATTCACTTAATCCAAAAGAGGCTAATTCTGAGGTTGATTCTGATTATGAACCGCTAGAAAAACCGCTTGTTATTCAGCGAGTAAATGATGGCTCTGATGATTCGCGTGTAAGAACTGGGATAACTGGTTTTGATGAATTAATTGGTGGGGGGTTTGAAAGAGAGTCCATTGTTTTGGCAGTTGGTGCTTCAGGCACTGGTAAGACAATTCTTTCTATGCAATTTTTATATAAAGGAATTACTGAGTATGACGAACCGGGTGTGCTTATTTCTTTTGAAGAAGAACGTGAATCGCTTTTCAAACATGCTTTGCAATTTGGTTGGGATTTTGCAAAACTTGAAAAAGAAGATAAATTTCGTTTGCTTGTTTTTAAGCCTCACCAAATTACAAAAATACTTGAAGAGGGTGGAGGCCAAGTTAGAGATGCTTTGGCAGAGATTGGAGCAAAGCGAGTAGTAGTTGATTCTATTACTGCTTATGGTTTGCTTTTTAGAGATGAATATAAACGGAGAGAAAAAATCTTAGAGTTTTTTAATTTATTAAGAAAGTGGGGGATTACTGCGATGATTGTTTGTGAGGATTCTCCGAAAGTAATTGAAACAATTGAAGGAAGTATTGGTTTTATTAGTGATGCTGTAATTTCTATGTATTATGAACAAGATCAGGAAAAAGGAATTAGAATTCATTCGCTTGAAGTTTTGAAAATGCGTGGAACAAAACACACGAACAAGGTTTGTGCAATTAACTTTGAAAAAGACGGGATAACAGTTTATCCTGATGTTGAAGTATTTTAGTTTTTTTAAGATTATTCCAATTTTATTTGAGTTATTTTAATTATCTATTTTTGTTTGTTTATTTTATTTATCGGCTTTCAGCAAGAGTGATTGTTGAAGCAAACAAATCTGAGTAATCATATACTTTGTCAGAAAACTCTTTTGCCATTTCGAGTATTTCTGCATCAGTTGATTCCTTTATACAAAAAATAAGTGCAGAATTATTTTGTAGTCTTGTTTTATTGCTAAATAAGTGCAAAAATTTACCAATTATTTCTTTTTTATTATAAATTGAAAGTACGTTTAAGGCATCAATAATTATTATTTTTTCTCCAGATAGTTGATTTTGGGCTTTCTCGATTGCAATTTGTATTCCTGTTAAATCACTAGAATTATTTACCGTTATTACATTTTTCAAATTACTGGCTTCTTTTGAAAAAGCATCAATTATTTTTATTCTATCAATAAAAAGAGGGGCTATTTTTTGAGTGATTTCTTCAATGGGGGTAGATAAATTTATTAGTATTGCACTTTTTTTATTTTGCGAGAGAATCGTGTTTAGTGTAAAATCAAGTCCTTGTTTTAGCTGTTTTTGGTTAAGTATTACTAATGACACATTTTTGTCTAAGTAAGCCAAAACTTCTTTTAAAAAAAAGATATTTTGCATGTACAAATA
>JBAYJX010000027.1:0-17984 GCA_041664905.1 archaeon
AACCACCCATATTAAACATAGAAAAAAAGATTATTCAAAACTATTCCTCCAATCTTAAACCATTAAAACAACTACCTTAGTTTATCTTTTCATGCAAAGATTTTGGGAAATTGATTTCTTACGAGGAATTGCAATAGTAATGATGGTTGTTTTTCACTTTTTGTGGGATTTGAACTACTTTGGTTATATTCAAGTGGATTTGTATAAAGGATTTTTTGGTTTGTTCCAAATCGCAACCGCGGGTTTGTTTCTCTTACTTGTTGGAGTAATGCTCGCAGTCGGAGCGGAAAGGCACAACAAAAATTACTCACTGCACTTTGTTAAAAGGGGGATAAAAATATTTTGCGCAGGGTTACTAGTTACTATTGTTACCTTTATTTTTTTTCCACAAAATTTCGTTTACTTTGGAATATTGCATTTAATTGGTGTCTCAATAATTATTTCAATCCCATTAGCTAAGAAAAAACTTATCCCCCTTGTTCTGGCAATCCTAGTTCTCGTACTACCATTAATCAATAACCTGCAATTAATTGGAATAAATGCTCTTGTTTGGGTCGGATTAGCCCAACCACTAAACACACTTGATTTTACCCCCCTTTTTCCTTGGTTTAGCGCAGTACTCTTCGGGATAGGGTTAGGAAATTATTTTTACCCGAAAGGAAAAAGACTAATAGAACTCAAAGAACCAAAAAATAGTCTCAACACAAAACTTCAATTTCTCGGAAAACATTCACTCTTAATTTACTTAATCCACCAACCAATAATATTTGGTTTAATTTGGCTCACAACATTACTCTAAAGAATTCAACTTATTCAAAAAAAGCTTATTAAATAAATTAAATCCACTAACCCCAAGTATTAAATGTTCTTGTTAATTATTATTAACTTGTAAAAAGAGGATTGATTTATGGATATTAAGGCAATAACATTTGATTTGGATATGACTCTAATTGATTTTATGAAGTTTAAACGAAGGGGTTCTGATGCCGCAGCTAACGCAATGACTAAAACGGGATTTAAGGTTGATAAGGATGAATTGTTTAAATTTTACATGCACGATATTGAGGGAGACACTGTTTTTGGAGAGTTTTTGAAAAGCAAGAACAATTATTCTGAACGAATACTCGCTGCGGGAATTAATGCTTATTTGAAAGAAAAACATAAACACTTGCAAACTTATCCAGGAGTTAAAAAAACTCTTCTTAAATTAAAAGAACTAGGGTTCAAAATTGTTCTAATTACTGATGCTCCAAGACTAAAAGCATTCATGAGACTTGATTCACTAGGAATAGCTGAGTTGTTTGATATAGTAGTAGGTTTTGAGGATACGGGCACACGCAAACCTTCCCAATTACCATTTGAGAAAGCACTTAAATTACTAAATCTAAAACCATCCCAAGCAATGCATGTAGGGGATTGGCCAGAAAGAGATATTTTGGGCGCAAAAGAAGTTGGAATGAAAACTTGTCTAGCAGAATACGGTTGGAACTCTCACAAACTAGGAAAATGGATAGAACCAGATTACAAGATAAAAACATTCGAAGATATAGTTTCAATAGTAAATGTGTAACAAACCAATTTAATCGAAACATTTAAAATACACTTAACCCATTTCCTAATATATGTCTACTAAGGTTATCAGTAAATCCAAAATAAATTTAAAACAAAAAGTAGATCTTGATTACTTTTTGAGAGAATGGTATTGGGAAGGCAAAAATAAAATAAACAAAAGATACAATTTAAGTAGTATAAATTTAGCCCCCACACAACTCAAAGCATTGCTCAAAGAAAGGAGTTTCTTGGGCATTTCAACTGATTTTCCAAAACAAATTTCAAAAAATGGAGTTGTTATTGGAGGCCCTTGTATAACCGACAGTAAGGAGAATATAACAATTGAAAGTGTGAATGATATAACTAACATAATCTTAGTTGCAAAAGCACTAAATTTACCTGCATTAATTTACTTGAGTATAAAAGAAGAAGAAATCAGAAGCAATAAAGAGTGGATTGGGGTAAAAGATCACTTTGAAAAACTAATAAACCAAATAAGTGAAATGCTTGAATATAAAAATATAAAATTAATAGATACATCCGAAAAGGAAGTTAATTCTTTAATTGAAAATTTTCTAGATTCAATAAATAGCCAAGTAACCAAAGACGAACTAAACAAATTATATTATATTGGCAACAATGATCATCGTTTAAAACAACCATACAAAAGCACAGATGAACTCAAAATAAGCATACATAAAAGATTTTTAGTAACTTATTTGCCAGAATTTATAAGTAAACTTACAAATATAACAAATCCTGATGTGTTTGTTGTAGAAAATATACAACAAGTCAAAGCAATATTACGAGCAAAAAATATTTCAAAAACTGGAAGACTTTTTCACTTAGCTTATCTGCCCACACCTAACTTAACAGGAAAAATGCGTATGTATTCTTCCACTGCTGATTTTAAAGTATTCTTGGACCAAAAAGACCAAGTTTCCCAGGCGCTAAAAACTGCTTCCGACAAATCTATTAACTACTATTTTTCTATTATCCCAAATAACCTTAATCAGTTAGAAAACAAATCTGAAGCAAACTTGATTATGCCTTGTTACACAGCAATACAAAAAGCCTATTTAAAACAAAATACAAAAATCTAACCTAATTTTTAAATTGGTTTGGCGAGGTCATACTTTGAACCCCAATCAATTTTTGCAACCCCCGCACTAATTTTTTCAGCACGAGATTTAAATTTCTCCCATCGCTCTAAACCTTTTTGTTTTATTAGGTCAAAAACCTCTTGAGGCGGTTCCCAATTTATTCCCAAAGCATCCCTAAAACTTTTTAATTGGTAATAACAAATTCGCGCGCCCATATTTATTTTTTCAATTGTTTCTAATTGATTAACATAATTAACCTGTTCAAATGCAATTTCTTCAGCTGACTCAGCAATTGGAGTAACTTCATTAATAGGGAAAAATTTTGTATTACCCGCCGTGTCTACTGTTTCAACTGCACAAAAAGCCAAGTTAGTTCTTAAGGGCTTGTCTGAGAATTCATGCATAAAATAATCAATACCAATATTCACGTCTGAATAAAGCAAATATAACTTAATTGATTTATACCCAAAATTATTTGCCTTCTCCCAAAGAGCAGCGGGTCGCAAATCATGATAATCCCTAATAATCAATTTATATTCATTGTTTTCGTATTCTACTGAATAGGGCCCATGAAACTCAAATCCCGACTCAACATAAATATCATAATAAAAAGACCAAACTAATGAATTCAATGCAATGACTAGCCTAGACACAACAGTCTGTTCTACTAAATCCACTTTTTTAAAATTAACTTCATTTAAAACCTGATTAATTTGGTTTTTATTAAACCATATATTTTTATTATTTAAACAAAAAGGATCTGTCGAAACTTTCTGATCAAGAATATCAAAAAAGAAATCCAAGGATTCTTTTGCAGAATCTAAAGTTATTATATTATCGCGAATTAACATTTTCAGCCCAATAATAAAATTCCCCACTGCCACATAACGTATTGTTGAAGGATTATAAAAATAAGTTGTTGCCTCTGAAGCAGTTTTATTTTTTTTTAGAGCTTGCAATTGATTATGCAAATCTCGTGCATCCACTTTTAAGAATGAAGACCCAATCTGTCCGCCCCCACCAGGCCAAAACGTGCCACTATCGGTTTTATCAATTGCGTTTGTCAAAGAAGTAAAAAAATCTGTCATTTTATTCGAGTCCATAAACAATCCCCTGTTCAGCATCTAAAACAACCTTCAAACCATCTTTTAGAATTTCTCTAGCATTTCCTGTTCCAACAATGCACGGTAAGCCCATTTCTCGAGATACTATTGCTGCATGAGAACACATGCCCCCCACTTCAGTTATTATTCCTGCCACCCTAGAAAATAAAATTACATAAGAAGGGTCAGTGTTCTTAACAACTAAAATATCGCCTTTTTTTACCTTTGAAAAATCAGTTACCGAATTAACAATAACACAGTTACCTTTTGCAATACCTTTTGAGGCGACTAAACCAGTTACCAAGCTTTTCATAAAATTATAAGGAATCAATTTCATTATATACTTTCCTTAAGCCCTCGCAAATAATTAAAATTTGCTCTTTTGAAAGACATGGTGCCAGTGGTAAATTAATAACCCTGTCAACAAAATCTTCCGCAACAGGGCACGAAACCTCTGGCAAAGACCCTCTTAAAAAATCAATTTTGTTTAGGGCAATAGAATACCCCGTTTCAATAGGCAAATTTTCGCCTAGACATGCTTTAACAAAAACTCCTCTTTTATCTTTTAGAGTATTAGGCATTAATACAGGCAACTTATAAAATGCATGAGTTACATTAGAATCAATTGTAGGTAAAATTAAACCTAATCCTTTTAATTTCTTAAAATAAATTTCCGCATTTTTTTTACGTATTTTGTTAATTTTATTCAAATCGGCTAATTGACTTAATCCAACTGCAGCTTGCATTTCAGTCATTCTATAATTATATCCAAGCCTTTTATGTATTTTCCAGGAAACTTTACCATTTTGTCTAACTATTTTAGACTCTTCACAAACAAACTTATCATTTGTAACTATCATGCCGCCTTCGCCAGTAGTCATATTCTTTGTTTTTGCAAAACTATAACAACCAGCAATGCCAAATGTACCCACATTTTGTGTCCCTATTTTGGCGCCGTGTGCTTGAGCACAATCTTCAATTACACTTAAATTAAATTCTTTTGCGATTTTATTTATTTTTTTCATGTTTGCAGGATGCCCATAAATATGAACAGGCATTATTACCTTTGTTCTTTTAGTTATCTTATTAGCTAGGTCTTCCGGATCAATACAATAATTATTTTTATCAATATCGGCAAAAACTGGAGTTGCTCTTTCCTGCAATACCACTGATGCTCCAGAAACAAAAGTATATGCTGGCACTATTACTTCATCCTCTGGATTTAAAGAAATGGTTGCAAGAGCAGTATGCAAAGATGAAGTTCCAGAATTTGTACAAACCGCATATTTTGTTTCATTAAATTTGGCAAACTCTTCCTCAAATCGACTTACAAATCCGTTTCCTTCAAAATTTGACAACTTTCCGTTATTAAGCGAATCTATAACTAACTTTTTTGCGCTACTTGAAACAGTAGGTGCAATTAGCGGTTTTTCATTTAAAGCTGGTTTTCCACCAAAAATAGCTAGCTTTCCCATAGTTATATAACCCTTAATAGTATTTTTAATTGTTTATGCGCACAAGAAAAGTTTTAATTACGGGGGCAGATGGATTTTTGGGAAAAGAAGTAATTTTGCAACTAAAAAAAAATAAAATCCCTTTTGTTGCATGTAGCCACAAAAACAAACGTGGATTTAAACAAATTGATATCACAAAAAAAATACTTCTAAAAGGCAACTTTAAAGCGGTCATACACTTAGCTGCAAAAAACTATGCAACAATTCCAGAACAATATTATATGACAAACACAGACGGGACAAAAAATATTCTAGACTTTTGCGTACAAAACCAGATTAAGCAAATAATTTATTCCTCCAGCTGTTCAGTGTATGGAAAAATTCTTAATGGAACAATAACCGAACTGTCAAAACCAACTGAAAAATCTGATTATGGCAAATCAAAAGCTTTAGCTGAAACTGAAATAGAAAAATATGGCCAAACAAAAGGGATACAATATACAATATTTAGATTTCCAATAATCCTTGGAAAGACCCAAAAAGAAAATAGACTTACAAAGGTTGTTCAAGAATATGTTACGACCCAAAAGCCGATTTTTGAAAAAAATTCTTCTTTTGCTTTAACTTATGTCAAAGACTGCGCAAAATTAATTGTTCAAAGTTTAGATAAACAAACCAGCGGAACCTACAATGCTGTAGCATATGTTACAAGCATTAAGGAAATTTTTAATATATTAAATGAAATAACAGGAAAAGCTAAACCTGCCGAATTCAAAGAGAATTCAAAATCAAGCCTTGTTATTAGTTGCGTCAAAGCTAAAAAACAACTTAATTTTTCACCAATTACATTAAAGGAAGCTATTAAGAAAACTTTTTCAAAATCAAACCTTTGTAAGTCCACGACACAAGTCAAACCCAACTAATTAACCTCCATAAGATTTGATTTTGTTTACAAATTGAACTCAAGTTTATTTACTATTTTAACCGGTTTTTTTTCATCATTTAACTGGATTACTTCAAATTTCTTTAATTTAGATATTAATTTGCTAATATTAGGTTGATGCTTGTTTAACTTTTGAGCAATATCAGTAACCTTATTTTCACCATTACAAAGATTTAGCACTTCATAAGTTAATGGGCTCCTAAATAAACTCAAAAGATCCTCTGAATTTACGCTATTTCTTGATAAAACCAACAAATCCTTCGGGTTACTATTTGTCTCTTGTTTAATTAATTTTAAAAAACAAAATAAATCTTCTGCCAATATAACTCGCTGTTTTTGAATTGACATGCCTAAATCTAAAGGCTCTTTTTTAAGAACAAAAGACAAGAGATTTTTGTACAAAATGTTAATTGTTTCCTTATCGAGCTTATAGAGATTTATCGCCCTAGCTATTTCAAATAACCCCATTTCAATGTTTGGAGGAATGTGCTCAGGGTAAATATGCCTTGATTTCCCAAAAAATGGAGTTTTGGGCATTGAAAATATTGCCGGCAAATCCAAATAATTCTGCTCTCTTTTAATTAAATCATTACGAATTTTTTCAAGCAATGGATAACTAAAGCTTGTTGCCAAATGAATATCTACTTCATTTCCAAAATCGGTTGGAAAAATATTTTTATAATTGGAGCTTATAATTAAATCAATATATTTTTGAACAACATAATAAATCTCGTAATGTGCTTTTTTTTCCAAAAAATCAAGTTTTATTGCATCATCAGGAATCTTAATTAGCTGTTTATCCAAAAAAACAAGATTGTGAAGAAAATCAAAATGCGCTTTTTCATTTGTCAGCAAATAATTGTGCCAACCTTCAGATAATTTATGAATACGAATGTTCTTGGATGGCACACCAAAATATTCCATTATTTTTAATATTTGAGAAACTTTGGCCACAGTTTTACCAGAATTTTCCACAGGACTTGAAAGTATTTTTCTTTGGCTCATATCATTTAAGATTACGGCAATATTTACTTCCCTTTCTTTGTATACCTGCGAAAGATAAAAAAGCTGGGCAAAGAAATAGTAATTTGTTGAAAAAGTATTAGAAGAAAAATAGACTAGGGGCAAACGACCATTACTTTCACTAATTTTAGTAAGAATTTTTTTTGTGTCTGGTCCCAAAACAAGCATCTGTTTATCCATTAAACCACATATACAAATTTAATATACTTACATACCCAATATATGCTAATAAGGAATATATTAAAAAGGGTTGCTTTGTATACAGATGAAGCCAATAAACATACTTTGTGATGCTGTCCCATTCTGCTTTGGACCCATTTCCAAAATAATCTCGGTAGCAGAGCACCTATATAGCAACAACGCTAAGTTGACTCTTCTTGCTTTTGGAACCTCAAAAGAATTAGGGACAAAATCAAAGCTGTTTAATATAGTAGATTGCAACTCTGAGAACCCGCAGGATCTGGAAAACCACAAATCTCTCTTTAATGAAGCTGATGTTTTTATAACTTCCATGAATACTACTGCCACAGAGTTTGCCCTAAACTTAGGAAAACCAGTAATCTACATTGATAGTCTTTTTTGGATGTGGGATTCCATTCCAGAAACATTTGCAAAAATTGACAAATATTTTGTGCAGAATTTTTTTAATTCAAAAGAATCTTTGGGAAAGTATCCATTTTTAAAAAACGTGGAGTTTGTTGGACCAATAATTGATGACTCCCAGCCTATTCAAAACACTAAAGAAGACTTTGTATTGGTTAATTTTGGCGGAATGGAATCAGCCCTCATACAAATAGGAAAAAATTCTAACTACCCATTCATAATTGGCAAAATAATAATTGATGAACTAGAAAAAAGTGGACAAGAGGCTTTCATTTGTGGAAACGATAAAGTTTTACAAAAGTTGTTGCATGATAAACCAAAAAACGTCCACATTGGCGGTAAAAGCCACAAAGAATTCTTAGAATTGTTGCGCAAAACTAAATTATTGATAACCACTCCGGGACTAACTACAAGTTTTGAAGCATTTCACTATGGTGCACCAACAGTGTTTCTTCCACCAGAAAATTATAGCCAATTTTTAAATCTTAAAGAATTTAGAAAACAAAAAGTTGCACAATATTCCTTTCATTGGATGGATATTTACCCAAATTTGAATCTAGTTGCGGGCGAAGATGAAACGGCAGGGGTTTGCAAGGTTTTGGAAGCAATAAAGAAATTTGAAACTGATACAGAATCTAAACACAAACTTGAACAATTCATAAATACAATCCTGTCAACACAAGAATTTGATGCCGATAACCAACAAGAATATCTAAATTCACTTGGAAAAAACTCTTCCAAGTATATTGCAGACTACATACTTACAGCATACAATGGGGGTGTTGTTAAATGAGAATATTTTTGGGAGCACCGTTTTCTAGCCACTTAGGAAAAACCGGGTTTGATAATGAACTAAAGTGGACAATAGAAACTATTATTCTTTCTTTACAAAAGAAAGGGCATGTAGTAAAAAGCGCACATGTCAGAGAAAAGTTTGGTGAGCAACTAATGACGCCCGATGTCTGTACGCCTTTAGACCTTAACGAGATAAAAGAATGCGACTTGTTTGTTGCCATTCCTCACAATCCTCCTTCAGGAGGCGTACACATCGAGCTAGGCTGGGCATCAGCAATAAACAAAAACATAATAGTTTGTATACAAAAAAAAGGAGTCTATAGCCCGCTAATACACGGACTCGACAAAGTAAGTAATACAAAAAAAATAATCTATGACAACTATCCTGAGTTAATAGATAAAATTAATGCTATTATTTGATAGAACCATCAAAATCTGTAAGTACTACAAAGGATAAGTGAAATATAAAAAGTGAATATATATGATTAGCAATAAGGAAACAAACAAAGAAATTTGTACAAATATCCCCTATTTGCTTACAATAAGATTGCTAAAAAAATGCACAGCAAAATGCACGATGTGCAACTTTTGGAAAAGTAATGAAAAAGAAATTCCTTTTTCACAGTTAAAACACATAATAGATGAGGCTAAAAAAGCCGGGATACAGGAAATCTGCTTCACTGGTGGAGAACCCACATTATACCCCAAATTCTTTGAATTAGTAGAGTACTTGATTTCACAAGGCCTTCAATATTCATTTATAACTAACGGGTCCCTACTAACAAAAAAATTTGTTAAAAAAATTCTGCTTTCTCCACCCAGAAGCGTGTACATTTCAATTGATTCCCCAAATAAAAAAATGCATGATTCAATGAGAGGAACCCAAGGAATATGGGAAAAAGCTTTCAAAGGAATTATTTTATTTAATAGTATTGCAAACAATTCCCTCTCGCTAAAACGCCCAAAAATAATAATCAACTATATTGTAACCAATAAAAATTATATGTTGATTCCAGATATGATTGCTCTAAGTAAAAGTTATTTATTTGATGAAATTAATTTAATGCAGATTAAAGGAATGCCCGCGTTAGCACTTAATAAACAACAAATAGAAGAGTATAACTCGGTTTATGCCCCAAAAATAATTCAAGCTGCACATTTATATGGAATAAAAATACGCTCAAAAGACCCGTTCATATTCGGACTCTTAGATAAAGAAATTAAATCTTGTGTCAAAATGGAATACTCTAAACAGTTTTACCAAACTCAAAAATGCTCTATTTGTGATTCAATGATATTTGTTGAAACAAATGGTGCTGTTTTTCCTTGCAATAATACACCCTATTATGGAGACAACTTTTATTGCGGAAATATTTTTGAAAATAATCTTTCAAGTATTCTTTCTTCCAAACGAATGCAAACAGTTAAGAGAAATATGTGTGGAGGATTACTTTGTACTTGTTGTGATCCGATTAATCAAAAGATTAACTTAGAAAAAAATCCAATAAGTGAAATGTGAGGGTTAAAATGGGTAAAACATATCTTTGTTGGAAAGGTTTACAACAAGTGGCTAAAGAAGCGAAAGGAGATGAACGAATATCTATAGGAATTAGGCCATATGGATTTCATGCAGGCAATGAATTAACCCTTTTTGTTTACCCTTGGCACTTATGCAATTTAGTACAAAAATTAGGAAAAGAACCTAAATTTACCTTTTTTATTTCTCTTAATGATACAGAGCCAGAAGGACTAAAATATCTTTATGAAGATTCAACAACAGGATATTATTACAAAAAAGAAGATTTGATACTAACAGAAGAAGTTCCTTTTGAATACAACATTTTTCCAAAAAATACTTCCTTTCAATACACAACCGATCCAGAAGGCTGTTGTAAATCCATGGCCGAGCATTGGTCAAAATTAATTAAGCAAAAAGTATTAAGATTAAAGAAAGATTTCCCCCTAATAAACATTACTTTTATTGACAGTTCATCAACAACAAACACGCCAGCCTACAAGAAGGCCCTAAAACTAATTATTTCTCGCCCAGAAATTTTAGGAAACATAGTTAATGAATACAGCAAAGTTTGTTTTGAAAAAGACTGGCTTTCTTGGGCAGGAGCAATTTGTCCCAATTGCCACTCAGCGCAGGGAAAAACAACTATTTCAAAAGAAACAGTTACCTTTGAATGTGAATATTGCGGACAATCATATTCCGGAGATATTGAAAAAACAAGTTTTTGGATGCACCACATGCTTCTTTTGGCACCACGACTAAAATTGTTTAATATTGATTTATTCTTTCGCGGCTATGATCATTACTCATGCAATCACATTCCGATTAATGAAAAATTGTATAAAGAATTATACAGCGAACACCCCAAAGTAAAAACAATTGTCCCACCACTAATTATTAGACCCGATGGCAGAAAAATGAGTAAATCCCGATCAAATGAAAAAACAATTAACACTCAAAAACTAAAAAGTTTAGTTGAAAACTGCAAAGGCGAAAAAATTGTACTAAAATAAGTAAAAAGGATTTATTCCTAAGAGATTTTACTAAAAAACTAGTAAAGCAGTATTTTTTACAACTTATTCTTTGCAAGATAATCAGCAATTTTTGAACGCAAGTATTTAGTAAGTTTTGCAGCAGTTCTTCTCTTTTCTTCTGTTGGAAGACGCTCAAATGCTCTAATCATATTATCTGGCGAAGTTTGTGGGTGAAATATTTGTCTCTTCAATGCATCCTTATGAACCTCGGCAAGAGCAGTCTCTTCCTTAACTACATTTTTTGGGGGTATTCTTTGGTTCTGTTTCCTTTCTGCTTTAGCTTGTCTTTCAGCAGCTTGCCTTAACCCCTCGAGTTCAGATCTAACCGTATCAGATAAAGTACCATTAACTAGGTGTTGCATTAAGTCACTTAATCTAGCCATTTCTTGGGCATTTGCTTTATCTTGTGCAAAACGATGGTTTCTTGCAACAAACTGATAAATAGGATCTTCCCAATAATTTCTTCTTACGCTAGCTTGTCCGCCAATTACTTTTTTTGCATTAGAACTAAAATTTGGTCTAGGCTTCATTGTATTCCCTTTAGATATACATCAACACTAGAAGTATTTAAATCTAACCCAGTTATAAAGCTCAACAATAATTGAAGAAGCTAAATACCCTAACACAAATATTGTGTAAAAGTTCATTATGTAAAATCCGCATTGACAAATTGCTCCGGCAGTACAAGCCCCTGCAGCACAATCTAATTTGTAATATAAAGGAAAAGAAGCAACTAAAATAATTATTAGCAAAGCAATCTTTTGCTTTGTCATCAAAAGAATATCTGTTAGACTCATAACTATATTCCTACAAAAGAAGTTATAACGGTTTACTTTAACTTAAAAATCCTCAACCTAACTTTTGTGCACCAAATACAATGAACGCAGGTATTTGCTTTGTATTTTTTGGCAGTGGGCGATCATTAACTTCCATTATGTGGGTTAGCACCATTTTGTTTTTCCTTAAGCACTCTAAATACAGTGGTATTGTCCAGTGTTTGTCCTTGAATGTAAGATAAGTTTTGTTGTCGGGCCTTACGTGTGCAGTAAAATCGCTTCCATCTTTAGAATAGTTAAAATCTTTTGCAAAAGTGTACCAACGTCCTTTAGTTGGAGGACTCAATAGACTTGCAGGGTTAATGTCTGAAAAAATAAGTTTCCCATTGTTTTTTAGTACACGAGATATTTCAAGAAATATTCTTTGAACTTCTTTTTTTGTTTCAATATTTGGCAAAACCATGTTAATAATTACAATTTCAAAGCTCTTTGGATCAAACATCCGCAGATTTTGTGCTTTTCCTAAAAAGAATTCTACATTTTTAACTTTGTTGTACTGCACTTTACACTTGTTAATCATTAGAGGTTCTAAATCAATTCCAATAACGTGTGCTCCTTTTTTTGCTAGAGCTACAGTGTTTACTCCGTCCCCACACCCAATATCTAGAATCTTTTTATTTTTAACACTCCCAAGGATTTGAGCAAATACTTTTAGAAAAGTTTTGGGGTGATTACGCGACAGGCGAGCATATTTTGCTACACATTCTTTTGAAGCATAGGATTGAACTTGCATAAACAATTATTAAATTAGGACAATTTAATCTTTTCGAAATAGGATTTTTTGTATCTTTCATTTGGAGGTTTGCGCCTTATCAAAAAAAGATTTTCCATTCATAATTTCAAGAGGCAACTTAGGAACAGGTCCATTCAAGTAACTCTTTAAGTCCTTTGATTGGCGTCTAAGTCTTTCCTCATACCCTAAAACTATTAATGTATTTCCGCTTGCAAGACCCAAATTATTGCATAATTTGCCTTCTCGGTAAACTTTTACATCACCCAAAGGACCTGACCGATTATCGACATGGTTATCATTAAATTTCCACACATCGATCATTTTTTCTCCATTCAGTGACCAAATAAAGGCAATTATGTATGTTGCATCATTATAATATTTATCGGATAAAATTATGTTTTTTATATATTCTCCAAGTTCTTTTTCAGAAAACCCCTTATAGGATTCTTTTGCGCCAATATCTGGCCAAACAATGATTTGCAAATCATTAAGGAAATAATTCAAATTGTTATAAAAAGAATGATTCGGTTTATACTCAAAACCAAGCATTGGGGACTGTCCTTGTTCCCAAATACTCGCAAAAAGTTGTTTTTGATTATTAGCAAATGATTTGTCTTCAATAATCAATAATTCTTTCTTATTGTAAATTGCAACAGTGTTATCAAATATCAATATTTCATTTTCAATGGCAAAAATGTCTTTTGGAACATATCGAAATGTCATTACTTTGTTTACAAATTCGTCACTATCAGTAAATTTGGGCAAGCTTGGCACGTTTGTAATTTGTTTTACTTTAACCCCATTTTTTATAAAATTAGATCGAAGCTTTTCGGCTTTATCTTTGCTGATAATATCCCCTAACTCGCCTTTTTCAAAAATAAAAACCTCTTTCTTTTTAGCCCTAGAAGATTTTAGAGAAATTTCATACAAATCCTTCTCGCTAGCTTTTTCTAATCTTACTATAAATGGTTTAGCCATAATTATATCCCATAAACCGAAAAGAAGTTTAACCCTTCTCAATGAAAAAAATAACTAAATAAAAGGACAATCCTTCTAGTGCATTCAGTTAATTAACTAAAGTTATTGTTTGACACGGTAAAAAGTAGTACTAAAATACTCACGCGGAGAGAGGGATTTGAACTCTCGCTCCCTTTCGGGAACCTGGTCTCAAGCCAGGCGCATTTGACCGCTCTGCCATCTCCGCATATACTTTATTACATTGACTAGCTTTGCTTGTCAATAATAAAACTCTGGGAAAGTTGGTTTTTAAAGCTTACTTTGAGGTTTGATTAAACCACTTGGGCTAAAGTCCCAAGGGTTTTCCAAAGCACGTGCTGTTGTTCCTTCACGTGCACGAGCGCTTTTGCAAAATTTATCTGCACGTTGAACTGATGCAACCTTCTTTTGCGCTGGTGCCTAAAGAATTGTGCAAGTTTAATCGAATCAAAAGTGTTTTAAGTTTGAGGACTATTTGTTATTCAGGTGGTTGGAATGGATTTTAAGGAATACCAAGAAATGTCAAAGAAGACAGATATGGGGACTGTGATTAAGGATAGTTCTATTGCATATTACACTTTGGGGTTGTGCGATGAAGCTGGAGAAGTTGCTGGAAAGATTAAGAAATTGTACAGAGATTACAATGGTGAATTAACTGAAGAGTATAAAAAAGAAATAGTAAAAGAGTTAGGTGACGTAATGTGGTATATGAGTCAAATATGCACTAAAATGGGTTTGAACCTAGAAGATGTTCCAAAAATGAATATTGAGAAATTGTACAGTAGGTTTGACAGAGCAAAGATTGGGGGAAATGGAGATAATAGATAAAAAAAACTAACTTACCCCACCACCTAAAAAATAATTAGTTTTTTACTTTAAGTAAAGTTTTTGGTAATTAAATCTAGCCAAATCTTTCTCTAGATCAACGTATCTTTTTCCACAAAGTATCCCGCCTGCAATAAAATCTTCTTGGGTTACGTCAGCTAGGCAAAAGAAAGGGGGTTTAAATGAGTCTTTCTCTTCTTTTGTTTTGAATTCAAAATCAATTACAACTAATCCAGTCAAAGCATCCGAGAATACATCAACTTCAGCGGTCAGTCCGTTAACTGGATAATAATAACGAGTTTTTTTTACTCTTCTTCCAGAGATTTCTTTTTCAAGCATCATGAATTCGTTTCTTGTTAGAGTAATTGTTTGTTCTTCCAAGTTAGAATGGTCTCCTTCAACTACTTGACTCTTTTTAGTTATCTCGTAAGTGTCTCCATTCTTTCGAATTCTTATCGGAGCATGACTCTCAACCATTTTTGGAATATAAATATCAATTATTTCTTTTGATTTACAAGCTTTCAAACCGTCAGGGATTTGTTTTGCTAAAAATGTTCTTTCAAGTTCTATCACAAAAGTCACCAATTAAAAACAGTAAGAATAAGAGGACAAACCAGGGATCCGCAAGCGGTATGGTTTGCCTCCTCCGCATAAAACTTTCGTTTTACTTGGCACCATGAATGAAAACACTCACAGTGTAACTTCCCAACACGAGAAAATAATAGTTGGATTTAATTTAAATACTTAACTTTAAAGTTAAAAACATAACAAACAAAAAATTCTTGCACAAATTGTTGGAAAAAATTAGAAAATTTAATAAAAAGTGTAAAATTTACAAAAAAATTACAATTTTCTCAATTTGTATAACTCACAAAGCTCTTTGACATTATCCGAAACTTTTTCTTCTAGTTTATCAGTCATTTTGAGCCATTTTAACTTCGAAAACTTTTTGGGTTCATTTATTTTTGGATTCTCTCCGACTGCAAGCTTTGCAATAAAGTTGTGGCTAATATATCTTTTGCCCCCAATTTGAACGTCTTTTGGAATAAGAGATTTTATAATTTCAACTTTGCAGCCAATTTCTTCCAGAACTTCTCTTTTAGCCCCTTCTTCAAGAGACTCATTTGATTCAAGCTTTCCACCAGGTATTTCATACTGCGCAGAACTTTTCTTCCAAAGTATAAGCAACTTGTCTTGATCAATAATTGCACAACCCACCCAAGGAATCAATTTTGGCACGAAAATTATTTTTTTGCTTCCATTGTTAATAATTATTACTTGTTGGTTTGTTATTGGTTCTATCTTGAATTTGCTTCCGAATTCTTTTAGGATTTTATTCCTTTTGTTTTTAATCGCTTTTTCTTCAAAGTGAGGCAGTACAAGAAAGTCGACAAGGCCAAGGGCTTTAGAGGATTCCAATGTTGTTTCTAACCGATCATCCAAAGTTGTTATTGTTAGTATGTTGGGAGAGGCTATTACAGCACCTGCACTTGATCCAACATAAATCTTACCTTCTTTAAGTAATAATTTTATTATTTTGTCAAAACCTGATTCTTTTACTTTTCCTAAAAGGTAATAAGAACTTCCCCCCGCAACAAAAATAATATCCGCAGGTTTTAATTCCACCAATAATTGTTTCTCATTCTTGTATTTTAGGTCAACTTCAAACAGTTTAAACCCCATTTCTCTCAATTTTGCCTTATCAATTTCCAGATAACTCTTATCCTTCTCAAGGTCTGAAGCTGTAGGAATAAATGCAACAACACAATCTTTAGGTGCTTTTGGTAGTAATGGCTTTATTTTGTCTAAAACTCTTGAAGCTGCGGAAGCAAGAAACAATTTCATAAGAACAATAGGCTAGAATAAGGTTTAAATCTTTAGTATTTGAGCTTCAATTAAGTACAAGGATTACATTAACAAACCGAGTTAAAGCTTACAAAAAGTATTTATACACTAGAATACTTATTTATTGAATTTGATTATAGTGACTATTAATGAGCGATGAGCAAAAAGACTCGATTTACGGTGACCGTGTAGAGGAATCTATAGAAGCTGAAGAAAAAGATGTTTTTGATGATGTTTTTGGGGAAGATGAAGAAAAAAAGGAATCTAGAAAGAAATTAAAAGAAAGACTTGATGAATTACAAAAACATAAGAAAGCTGATTCTAATAAAAAGGAAGAAAAAGATAAAAATTCTGAAAGCAAAAAGGATTCCGATGACGAGGATGATGATGGGGATGAAGTTGAAGAGGATGAACCTTCAAGCACCGAACCGGTTATTTTCGGAGAAGTTGAAACTACTGACACTAATGATTTTGAAACTAAAGAAGAAGCTTTTGAGAATGTTGATGCTGGTGGAAAGAAAAGAAAATCAAAGAGTAACTTTGATGACATGGTAAAAGAGAATATGGAGAAATCTATTGCTAATGAATCAAAAGCTGGGAAAGGAATGGGCGGAAAACTTGATCTTAAAACTATTATTGATGAAGAGGATGAAGAAGAGGATACTGGCCCTGCTCATTCAATTGAAAAAACAATTATTAAGAGTGTAATAAAAAACAAAGCGATAATGTCTGCCCAAAACGAGGTTAGAACAAATAAAGGAGTAAAAATTAATGATGATTCTATTGGAAAAGAAAAAGTAGAGGAAGAAGGCGAACATGATGAACTCGCTGATGCTTTGCTTAGAGAAGATGGAACAAAGGAAGAAGGAATAGAAGATGAAACTGATGAAGATGAGTCCGATGAAGAAGTAAGCGATACAAAAAAACCTATTATGCCTAAAGCAAAGAGTGAGGAAGAATTAAATGAACCACAAGTTGATCCCGATGGAAAAATTGTTCCAAATTTAGAATTCTTAATGAGCAAAGAAGGTCACGCGTATATCGGAAGAAAAAAGAGTGTTTTAGGTAAGTATGGGGAAGAAGCTGGTTTGTTTGTTGGCAGAGTTAATGAAAAAGATAAGGAAGGAACTGATGTTTATCTTGATGGATTAAATCCGCACGTTGTATTTGTTTGTGGTGCGAGAGGTTCTGGTAAATCTTATGTTTTAGGTGTTGTTGCTGAAGAACTTGCAATAAAAAATAAAAATGTTGGAATTGTTGTTGTTGATCCTATTGGAGTTTTCTGGTCAATGAAGCACCCAAATAAAGAAGAAAAAGAACTTGAAGCTTTAGCGAAATGGGGTTTAATGCCAAGGGGATTAAATAATATTAAAGTTTTCATTCCAGTTGGAATGAAGGACTCTGTTCCAAAGAGTACTTATGATGCAGTTTTCTCTATCCAACCTTCGCTACTAACTGCTGAAGATTGGTGTTTGACTTTTGGAATTGATAGATTTTCTCCAACCGGACTTTTAATGGAAAAAGGAATTGCAAAAGTAAAATCAGGTTACTCTGTTCTTGATGGAAAAGAAGTAAGAGGAAAACAAAATACTTTCTCTTTGGATGACTTGGCAAAGTGCTTTGA
>JBAYJX010000028.1:0-17028 GCA_041664905.1 archaeon
AAAAAACAAGGAAGCACGAGCGGAAAAAATCACGGTTGCACAGAAGGCCAATAAATTAATTAATGCAGAATTTAGAGGGGTGCGTTTAACTAAAAGACAAAGGGTTGTAATGAGAAAGTGGTTGGCAGAGAGAATCACATCTAGACTTAAGAGACATTTTGAAGATTATTCTGCTAGTCGAATAAACAAAAATCAATTAATTGATTTATCTATTAAAGTTTTTGTTGATGCTCAAAATGACCTTAGAGTTCAATTTAAATCATTTCTCCCAAGAGAAAAAACTGTAGTAAACCCTGCTCAACCAACTCAAGCAAAAAAGCTTGGAGAAAGAAATGGCAGAATTGCTGCATATGAAGCTGAAGAAAGACAAGACCATATCAGATCAAGAGAATTAAATGCGGCAAGAGATGTGGCTGAGGTACACCACACGCCATTTAATCCAGCAAAACACTGTTTAGTCGAATTAAAAAAAGAAAATGAAACCGCAGGAAAAAAATTTGAGCAATTACTTTCTAGCGGAGCAATTAATCAAGATTCTTTAACTCGTCTTTTTATTAGTGGTTCTCTTTCAAGAAGAGTGTTTTTAGCAGCACTGGAGGATACTTCTTTTGAAAAAGAATTTGGATTAAAAGAAGCTAATTCTCTTGCTAAAGGAATAGCTTTTATGGGTTCTAGGGGTAAACTTATTTCTTCAGCAAAACGAGCATTTCAATCAAGAAACGCGGATAAACTTTTTAAGTTCCTTGAAGGGGCTTCATTAATAGAAATTCATTCTGGCGGCAAAGTGGCTTACCTTAGAAGAATAAATCAAAGTGCTAAAGCAAGTGCTTATGACTAGTTAAGCAACAATTTACTTTTTCTTTGGTCTTTGTATTGTTGTTGATGAATCTTTTGTTACATCAAAGTTTGAGCCACTCTTTTTTTCTTTTTTAATTTCATCTGCTAGTGCGTGTATGCTTTTTGTTTTTTGTCGTTCTTCTGACACTGCGTCGCCATCAATCATTTTTGGATGTGGTTTTTCTTCGTGTATGTGAACGTGTTCATGATTACAGTTTGGACCGTGTACATGTTCTGTTTTTTCTTCATCCATAATCTCTTCATCAGCAGTTGTTCCTTCGCTAGAAACTTCTTTTTGTGATGTTTCAGAATCATCTTCTTTGAATTTTAGTTCTATTCCTAGTTCTTTTACTATTCCTTTTACTGCATTATTTATTGCATCAAGGTTTTTCATTAGATTTGGAGAAAGTGTTATTGTTAGTGTTCCTTCACCAACTTCTTTTTTTGCCCCAGGTATTCTTGAGTAGTATTTATCAAATACTGCATCAGCTATTTCTTTGTTATCTTTTATTTCTTTTACAAGTTCAACATTATATTCAACATCTCTTCCTGCTAAGGGGTGATTAAAATCTATTCTTACTCTCCCACTTGATACGCTTTGTACTTTTCCTATTGCATCAGCTACTCTTACAACAAGTCCAGGAAACGGATTTATTTTTTGATCAAGAAAATTCTTTAGTGGAACAACTCTAATTAAATCATTTAATCTTTCACCAAACGCTTCGCTTGCAAGTAACTTAATTACTTTTTGTTCTCCTTCTTTCATTTCTTCTAAAGCACTTTCAACTTTTCCAAGTAATTCTTTTTCACCAGTGATAACTGTCATTGGACCGTATTTTCTTTTTTCATCAAATATTTGGTGAGTTTTAGCGTCTTCTGCTCTTGTAGTGTCAAAAACTTTGTCTTCAAGTAGTTCTTTTCCAGTAAAGTGTACTCTTACCATTTTTTTTGTTTTCTTGTCAGCCATTTTTTACTCACCCATTTTTTGCACCTAGTCAGTATTTTGTTACTAGTTGCTAATAACCAAATGAGTGGGGTTTAAGGTTTTTAAAGCTGGCTAGAGGGGCTAAAAAGCTCCTTAACTTCAAGCCCCCCAACTTAGTCTTTTTTATTTCACCTAACCAAAAAAGTGGCTTTTTTAAGGGTTTGGAAAATCAATGATTATAGCAGAGGTGTGTTTTTTGGAAAAAGAAAAGATTGTTCAGTTCTTGGGAATATTTGTTTTTGCTTTCATGGCTCTTAGTATGCTTGCTGCAGGCGTATTATATAATGAAAAAGACACTTCTTCAACTACAAACACTGATACTCTTCCTCAGGCTCAAGAAAACGCATTTAATTATACTTTAACATTTAATGCCATTACTACAAAGGAATTAGCTTCGTTAAGACTTGGGGCAATGACTTCTGAATCAAATAAAACACTTATTGATGCTTCAGTAATGAAAGTAGAGGGAATTTCTAAAGTTACTTCTATTTTTAGAAAAACCGCGTTTGATTCTAATTCTTGGTTGTATTTAGCAGAAGTAAGTTTGAAAAAGAATTATAATGCCGCACAAGTTTCTGATAGCATTAAAGCAATCAGTTATTTTGACCAATCCCAAGATCCTCAAGCGATGAAGTATATGGTTATTGCTGTCCCTTCTTCAGCTTTCATCCACAATGTTGATTTGAATATTGACAAAAACTTTTCTTTTCCAGCAACTACTCTTTCAACTCTTGCTAATTCGGCTACTCAAGTAGGGGATGAAATTAGTGTTCAAGGAACTGCTAAAATTCAAGGAAAAGCTATAATGTCAATTGAACTAATTGAAATAAAAAATATTAGTCAGGAAAAAAGAATTGAAGAAATTCTAAAGAACATAGCTGACCAAAACGCTTCGGTTGGTTCGCCTAATCAAACAGATTTGAATTTACCAAAAAGTGATACTAACTCCCCTGCGCCAGATACAAATTCGCCGGTTAAGAATAATTAAATAAAAAAGTAAAAATTATTTTTCTTTTGGTTTTTACTTTTTCAATTTGGCATCAAACTTAATTAAGTTTGATAGTTATTAAAAAAAGCTATTTCTTTTCCTTTAATTTAAGTATTGCTTGTGCAATATCGCCGTTTGTTTCGGTAAGTGCGTTTTTAGCTTCTTCGCGCAAAACACCCGCTTGTTCTGCAACCATTTCTATGTCTTCAGCAGGAACCCCAGTTATTTCTTTTTCTTCACCGGCAATTGTATAAGTTTTTGTTCCTCTCATTGAAATGCTAGTTACTTGTGGGTTCTCAAATAGTATTTTCTTTCCACTCTTAAGTATAATTATAACTTCTTTTGCATCAACTTCCTCGTTTTTTATTCCGAATTGTTTCATCATTTGATTCATTTGTTTTGGATTTACTCCGCCAGGAAACATTTACTCACCACAGTATTCTCTATTTGAAAACCTTTTTAAGCTTCAAGTACTTACTCTTATTGTGAGTTCTATGCACGGCGTAATAGCCTCAATAAAAGATTTTGACAAAGTGTTCCCAAATTGTCCAAAAGAAGGGGTAAGAAGAGAGGCACTTACAAAATATTTTGCAATTAATGGTGTAATTAAAGCAACTGCCACAGAGAAAGATTGGCCTAAAATATCTTATCCTAACAACGATGTGCTTAACTCAAAGTTAAAAGAAGTTAAAGAGAAACAAAATATTTTTTCAAAAAAGCTAGGACAATGGAAAAGCAAACATTTTTCTGCTTCAACGTACCACCAAGTGAATCAAATAAAAAAATTAGGCGAACCTCTTTACTGGCAGCACTTGGCAAAGGTTGTTATTGATCCTGATTATAGAAAAGATGCTAACTCAGTTAAGTTACCTGCTCACCTAGTTTCTGATAAAAAGTGGAAACCAATGGTAAAAATGTTTGTTAATGATTTAGAGTACAGAAAGCAATTAACTGAAACTGTTACTACTTCAATTATTTACAAAGATAATCAAAAAGTTGCGCAGTTCGCTGATGAACTCCAAGAATTTAGAATGGATGCTTCAGACAAACAAGTAAAAGATCTTCAAGAAAAACTTGCAGAGCTTGCCCAAACAGAAAAAGCATTAAGAGAAATGCAAAAGTGGGCTAAGGAATAAACTAATTTTATTCAACATCAGCTATTTTTCTAAGAATCATTCTTCTTGGCCCGTATTTCATATATTCTCGGGGCGAATAAACTTCTTCAACTACAAATCCCGCAATTTTAAATCCTGGCACAAACTTTTTTAATTGCCCCATTAAAGCAACTGGGTGCATTGAATTAATTATTAATTTTCCGCCACTCTTTAGCACAGCATTATACTCTCCAAGTGCTTCTTGACTTCGCTTCATACTATGACGTTGTTCTTCAAATCCCGGGTCCAAATCAAAATACTTGTGGTAATCTGAAAACAAAAAATTTTCGCTCAATATACAATCAAATGAATTTTTTCTAAACGGAATATGATGCCCTTTATTTAATTTTTTTCTCTGTTGTGCATTCCAAACCGGAATTCTTTCAGGCACAGCATCCCCTTGGACAAGATTTTTTACCCCTCTTGATGCCCCAAGTTTTAATGCTTTTGAGCTCATATCAAGAGTAACAACTTTGGCTTTGTAGTGGTCTTCCAAAAATTTTCCGTACTGCCCAAACGCCCCCCCCAAATGCAATATTCTTTTTCCTTCCAATTCTCCTTTAAATGCATGTTCAAGTAGTGCATTAATTGGGGCAAAATCTTTCAAGTGCCTAACACCCATTCGAACTCTAGCTCTATGAAAGTTTAAATTTTCCCCCAAATCCATCCCATGCAAAAGTCTCAAATTTTCAGCCGTTCTCTCGGGGTTTCTCAATCTCTGATCTTCAACTTTTAAAATCTTGTGAGCGCGTAGTCCACGTTTCAATAATGTTGCCATAACATAAATTAACTTTAAAAGTATTTAATAATTTGCAACAACAAAAATTTCCCACTTTTCTTGGACTAGGCGGCAGGACACTTCCAAATTGTTTATATATAAAAAAAATAGGAGTAGTTTGCTTTGTTAAAATCCAAGTGATTTTAAAAAATCCAGTTGGTTTTCACGAAGCGGGAAAGAAGGTGTTTGTATGGTTGCATCAAGATTGATAAGATTTGTAGAAGCTACAGGGATGAGAGAGCCTAATTTCTTCTACGTTAGAATTTGATTTTTAAGAATGGAAAAGCATTTGGCAAATAATCTCACTCACCCTGCGATAAAGCCAATTGCTTTTTCCTCCTTAATTTCTCAACACACAAGAGTAAAGAAGTATAAATTTTAGTTAAAGGACACATGGAGATGATTGTATGACTGAAGGACCAGTAAAGAAAGTAAAAATAGGCGGAATAGAGGTTGCTGTTTGGGAGAACTCTTCAAAAGAAGGTAAAAAGTTTTTCACAACCACAATGGAAAGGAGTTATAAGACTGGAGAAGAGTGGAAGAAAACTAACACTTTGCGCACGGATGATTTGCCCAAAGCTATTCTAGCTCTCCAAGAAGCTTATCACTTTGCAGCAATAAAAGATTAAACCAAGTTTTGAGTTTGCACCACTAGGTTTAATAATTCTTAAAAACTACTTCTAACTTAGTGGTAATTGTGCAAAATATTTCTGTTGTTTATATGGTTGCGGGACTTTCCTCCAGGTTTGGAGGAAAAGTAAAGCAATTTGTTAAGGTCGGACCAAATGGTGAAACCCTTATTGAGTTATCAGTGCAACAAGCACTAAAAGCCGGTTTTAATAAAATAATTTTTATTGTTGGAGATAAAACAGAAATTTTGTTCAAAGAAAAATTTGGAAATAATTACAAAGCCACCCCTATTTTTTATGCAAAACAAACTTTTAATCCAAGTGAGAGAGATAAGCCTTGGGGAACAGCTGATGCGGTGGTTTGTGCTAAAGAAATCATAAAAGAACCTTTTGTGGTTTGTAATGGAGATGATATTTATGGAGAAAATACTTTCAAAGTACTTTTTGATTGGATGAAACAAAACTCTTCTTCTGCAACTATTGGTTATGATTTGATAAAGGTAATTCCTGAGAAAGGCTCTGTTAACAGAGGAATGTTTTCTGTGAATGAGAGTGGGTTTGTAACCAAGATAAACGAAACTTTAGGAATTGAAAAATCTAATTTTGAAAGCATGGGTTTAAGCGCTATGGATCCTTGTAGTCAAAACATTTTTTGTTTAAAACCAGAAGCAGTAGAGCTTCTTCAGAGTCAATTAAATGATTTCAAATTAACTCACAAAGGAGATAGAAAAAGCGAGTGTTATTTGCCTACAGAATTATCTAATTTAATTGGAAAAGGAAAAATCACTCTAAAGCTTCTTCGCACTCCTGACGAGTGGATTGGGGTAACAAATCCAGAGGACGAAGTAACAGTTAGAGAGTTTCTTTTAAAAAACAAAAATTAACTTATTCCCGGCAAATCGCTTGGCTTTAATTTAAAAGCCGTTTCAAGTCAAGTTTTTTTATGAAATACAATATTAGTGAGCTTGTACTTAAGGCAAATGGTTTTGATAAATTTAATCCAATGCAAGCAGCTGTGCTAAAAGAGGGTTTTGAAAAAAACATCGTTGTTTCTGCTCCCACCGCGAGTGGTAAAACTGTTGTTGCTGAACTCTTTGCCTTAGAAAGCGTTCTAAATGAAGGTAAAAAAGTTATTTACACTTGCCCATTACGAGCTCTTGCAAGTGAGCATTATTCTGATTTTAAAAAAAAGTATTCAATTCAAGGTAGTTTGACTAAAATAAAGTTTGCGGTTTCTACAGGAGATCTTGATTCTAATAGTTCTTACTTAAAAAATTTTGATGTAATAATGACTACTTATGAAAAACTTGCGTCCCTCTTAAGACACAAATCAGAGTGGCTTAGCGACGTTGGTTGTATTATTATTGATGAACTTCATGAACTTGATTCTGATCGTGGACCCGTACTTGAAATCGCTCTAACTCAACTTCGAACAAACAATCCTAAAATAAAAATTCTTGGTTTAAGTGCAACTATTCCTAATGCAAAGGAACTCGCGGATTGGCTTGATGCAAAGTTAGTCCTATCTGACTACCGCCCAACAAAACTAAGAGAAGGAGTGCTTAGTGGAAGTGAAACCCAGTTTAATGATGGGTCTAAAGAGAACGGCGAACTTGAAGAATTAATTAATGAAAATTTATCTAATAACAAGCAATTGCTTTTTTTTATGAACTCTAGAAAAAAAGCCGAACAACTCGCAAGAAAACTTTCTGAACAAACAAAAAAATTTGTAGAAAAAGATGTTGAACAACTAGAAAAAATCTCAGAAAGCATTCTAAATGTACTTGAATCCCCTACTGAACAATGCTCTTCGCTTGCTGGTTCAATTAAACTAGGAAGCGCGTTTCACCACGCAGGGCTTGTAAATGAACAAAGAGAAATTGTTGAAGATAATTTTCGGAAAGGAAAAATAAAAATTCTTTGTGCCACTCCAACGTTGTGTTTACATCCAGATACTGAATTGTGGCAAGGGAATACACAAACCAAAGTGTCTGAGTTCAGTAAGCTAAATAATCGGCTCATAGCTTTAAAAGGCAACGATTCTCTAAGCGTCCGCCCTCAAGCAGTGATCAAAAATTATAATACTTGTAAAATGATTACCCTTACGTCTAGTGCAGGGCACACAATAACACTCACGGAAAACCACCAGGTGCTGGTTAAAAGAGGCGGAAAAAAAATACTTATTGAGGCAAGAAACTGTAAAAAAAGAGATATTATTGCCACAGTTGGCAAGCTTTGGACACCCCGCCCAACGAATTACAATATCGGGTACTTTACCATTAATAATCCCTTTTCCGAAATGCCCCTTAATGAGAACATTACTTACTTTATTGGGGCGATGCTAGGTGACGGCTGTTCTGGAATGGATAGGGAAAATGGAAAGCTTTTGTTCAAAGATGCGCCTTCAATCGTTGGAAGAGATAATGAAATTTTTTTGCATGTACAAAAAATGTGCAAAGCATTCAATCTTCACTATAGAGAAGGTAAAAATTCTTATGGTGTCCCCACTCTAACACTCTCAAAGCGCAAATGGTTCCGACTATTCCTCGCAAATTCTGGTGTACTAATAGGCCAAAAGAAATATGTTTGTGACGAACTTAAACGATGCAAAAAGAAGGAAGTTACTGCTCTTCTAAGAGGATTATTTGACACTGACGGATGTGTTGAAGCGCGAGGGAGGGTTAGTTTTTCAAACAGTTCAACCCATCTTATAAAAGACGTTCAAAGACTCTTACTTGACTTTGGGATAGTTTCATTGATTGTACCAAAAAAAGGCAGAGCAATTCACATTACTGAAAAAGAATACCACTCAAAAGATTACTTTGAACTTGTCATAGCAAACAATACTTCGTTGCTGAAATTTGCCGATGAAATAGGATTTGGTATTCAGAGAAAACAAGACGCACTTAACCGAATTCGGAGCAAAATAATTTCCAACACACATTATGTACAGTGCAAAAAATGTGGTTATAGTTTATGTGCTGACCTCTTTAGTGGACGAACCAAAGAACAGAAAGTGTGGGGACAACAAAAACAAAAAGTAATAAATTTCTTGGGAAAAAATAACCAAGCCACTTCTTTTGAGCTTGAAAAAGTCTTAGGCTTTAAGCCCTATAAAGGAGAAAAAAGGCTTGATCATCACTTTGAATTAATAGAACGAGTACGCATCGGTAATTCTAAGCTTTGGAGACTCAATAAAATCGGGCAACAAGTATACTTATTGATGCAAAAAAATGAAGGTAATCTTTTTACTGCAAAACTAGAGAGCTGCCCCATATGCAAATCTTTATTAAATACTAAAACAAAGTGCGAATGGAGAGAAGGTTACTTCGAAGGAGATATATTTTGGGATTATGTGCGTAAAATTTCAACAAATTCTTCTTCTAGCTGCCCAGTAGTTTATGATGTAGTACTACCGAATAATGGGTCAACTGACCACCTCTTTGTTGCCAACGGGTTTTTTGTTCACAATTCAGCAGGAGTCAACACTCCAGCAGATGTAGTAATCATTCCAACCCTTTATCGGTTTGATAAATATGGAATGAATTTAATTAGTGTTCGAGAATACAAGCAAATGGCTGGTAGAAGCGGTCGACCCAAATTCTCTAGCGAAGGAAAAAGTATTGTTGTTTCAAATGACGAGAACCAACGAGATATGATAATGGAAAAGTTTGTTAATGGAAAAATCGAGGTAATTGAATCAAAGTTATCAATAATCCCAATTCTTCGAACCCATGTTCTTGCACTAATTGCAACGGATTATATTTATGATATTAAGAGCATTGAGAAGTTTTTCGAAAAAACTCTTTATGCCCATCAACTCCAAAGTATGGGCGAGTTACTTGATAATGTGATTGAAATAATTGATGATTTAATTGAATATAAGTTTGTTGATAAAAAAGAGGATAAATACAAAGCAACTCTTTTAGGTAAGCGTGTTTCTGATTTGTTTTTAGATCCTGATTCAGCGAATGAATTAATTACTGCGCTTTGTGCAAAAAAAACTTTTACTTCTTTTTCTTATCTTTACGCGTGGGTTAATTGTACTGAGTTCTCCCCTTGGATTAGACCTCCAAAGAACACTCACCCGATTTTAATGGAAGAAATGTCTAGTCGAATGGAGCTTTTGCCTTTTTCTCAAGAGAAAATATTGTTCGAGCCTGAATCCTTAGAAAAGTTTTTTTCAGCAATGATGCTTGAGCTTTGGATTAATGAGAAAAAAGAACAGGATTTGTTTAAAGAATATGATTTAGCTCCAGGATTACTATTTGGAAAAAATCAAATCATTGAGTGGCTTTCTTACTCAACAATTGAATTAGCAAAAGCTCTGGGGCAAGACAGGCATTTAGTTGCTGCCCAAAAGTTAGGGAAACGAGTAAAATATGGAGTGAAAGAAGAACTTCTTTCTCTTGTTGAACTCAAAGGAATTGGAAGAGCGAGAGCACGAAAACTTTTTATGGCAGGAATAAAGAAACCTAGCGAAGTTAAAGCAAGCATGGATAAAGTTGAAGCACTCTTAGGAAAAAAAGTTAGTACAGAGCTCGCTAAACAATTTTCAAGTACAAAAAGTTCTAATTCTGATTTTCAATCCGCACTTAACTAAAGCGGTCTTATTCTAAAAAGTCCCATGAAAACTAAAAGTAAGCCTAATAATATTATTAAAATTAAAACTAATCTGCTGTCAAGAAAAGATAAATCTATCCCTGTTTTTCCTTTTTTTGGAGAAGCTTCTTTTCCATTTTCCCCACTAATTTTTGTTCCAATTACTCCAGCTCCATCAAAGAGTGCTTCTTTTGAATATTTTATCCAAGCACTTGGTTTTTTGAGTTCATTAATTGTTTCGCGTGTTAGTTCCATATATCCTTTTTCTCGTGAAGGAATTTCTTTTATCCCACTAATTGCTCCATCAATTGCGTTAACAATTAGAGAATATTCTGTTTCCTCAATTTTTACAGTGGTTAAGTAAAGTGGGAGCATCATTTTTTTTGGATTGGATACAACTACGTTTTGTTTTGGAATTTTAAAGTATTCAGCAGTTTTCATTTGTAAGACTTCGTCTTGTTCTCGTTTTTCAACATTATTCCATTTTTCGTGAAACTCTCCGCGAGGAATTTCTGGAGAGGATTTTTTCCAGTTGTGTTTTAATAATTCAACTAAGTCTTCTCGGACTTTTACATCATGCCCGTCAATTGCAAGTACTCCAGTAACAGTGCTCTTAACAGTGCTTTTACCATCGCCACCATTTTCAATAAAGTAATGGTAGTTGAATAAGAAGTAGGGCACTAAGTTGAGCTTTAAAGGCTTTAACTCATACTCGTGCCAATCTTTTGCTACTAATTTTTTCTTAATAGATTCTTCCGCGCTCGCGACGGTTATATTAATAGGCAATAGCGGATTGCCTAAATACATCCTAGAATCACTGTCCTTTCTTCTTTATGATTTTTACTTTAGCTGGAGTTACTAGTACTCTTTCAGCAGATATTCCTGCCATGTCTCCATCTATAGCTCTAACTTCGGACTTAATTCTTCCAAGTAATTCTTTTAGTTTTGCTTTGTTTCGCTTGTTTAAATCTGCGATGTTAGCTAAAACCAAGTTTCCTTGTTTAACTTCTCTAACAATTGCTTCAGCATCAACATCAGTGTTTAAGTCAAGTGGCTTAACTAATGCATCTGCATTTTCGTATGTTTCTTCTTGAACTGCGTCAAGATTATTTAAGAAATCATCCAAATCTATAGAGGATGAATCTTTTTTCATTACTTTATCAAAAAAACCCAAACTAATCACCCCGCATAAAAGCGCGTTATTAGTACTGTTTCTTATGCAAAACATATAAAAAGCCAATCTCTCGAGCTAAAATTTGGTTAGCAAATTAATTTAGGAAAATTAAAAGTTTTTTGATGAATTTTGGCCCACAAACAAAAACACTGAGTAGTGGAAGATTTTACTTGGAAGCCTCACTACCACTATTTTTATTTGTTTCCCTACAAAATTCTTTTACTGATTACAAAATGGAAAATATTTTTGAAAAACAATTAAGTAAAAATAGTGTTTTTCTAAATAAAGATATTATTTCCCCACACTATGTTCCTGAGAAACTTCCTTTTAGAGAAAAACAAATTGATGAAATAACTCAAAGTTTGAGTGCGGTAATAAAAAGCGCAAAACCAAATAATCTTTTCATTTATGGAAAAACTGGTTCAGGAAAAACTTCTACAGTAAAACATGTGCTTGAACAGCTTGACGAGTATGTTAAAAAAAATAGTTTGAGTTCTAATTCTTGCTATATTAATTGCAGAAGCCATTCTTCAAAATACAAAGTTCTTCTTAAGGCATTAAGAAGTTTTTATCCTGAAAAAGATTTTTTGGGTTATAGTGCTTCTTTTGTTTATGAAAAATGTTTAGAATTTGCTAACCAAAAAAAAGCACACTTAATCCTTGTGCTTGATGAGATTGACAAAGTAAAGGATATTGATGACTTAGTTTATTCTTTAAGCAGAGGAAATGATGAAGTAGAGAATGGTTCAATTACAATGATTGGAATTTCTAATAATTTAATGTTTAAAGAAAAACTTGATCCGAGAACTAAATCCTCTTTGTGTGAACGTGAACTTGTTTTTAATCCCTATAATGCAACTGAGTTAAGACAAATACTTACTGAAAGATGTTTAATTGCATTTAAGCCAAACACGGTTTCTGATCCAGCTATTTCTCTTGCTAGTGCAATTGCAGCACAAGAATCGGGGGACGCAAGAACCGCCGTAATGTTAATGCAAAGAGCAGGAGAGATTTCTGATAATGAACAGATAACCACAATTACAGAAGTTCAAGTCGAGAAAGCTAAAGCTAGTGTTGAAGAAGAAATAATTCTTTCAATGATATCAACTCTCCCTCAGCAACAACAATTAGTATTGTATGCGATTGCTCAACTCACTACTCAGAAAAGAGGAGTAAGAAAAGTTACTGGGGAAATCGAAGAAGGGGTACTTTATTCCGGAGAAATTTTTGAACATTATCTTGATCTTGCAAAAAAGTTTGAAGAACGAACAATTACAAGTAGATGGTATCGCCAATACATTAACGAACTTGAGATGTATGGATTAATTCTTGTAACTTCTTCAGGCAAAGGAATCAAAGGTCAAACAAGGTTAATCAAACTCGGCTTTGATGCAGAAAAAATTAAAGGTGCACTTGAGAAAGAATTATTTAAGACGATGAACTAATTCTAACCCAAAAATAAGCATTTATTAACTTCAAAGAATATTGTCTATTATGCCAGTCCCAAAACTAAAAAACCCCTATGCTCCAAAAAGAAGTAAAAGAGAAACGCGGGTTTCTATTAAACCCACTAGAGTTATTGGAGAAGGAAGGGAAGCAATTGTTTCCGCAGTAATAGTAAAAGGAAAAAATGGTGCAAAACTAGCGGCACAACGAATGTTTAGAGTCGGTTCTTTACAACATTTCAAGGCAAGGGAAAAACTTGTTCACGCAAAAAGAATTTGGTTTTTGTTAAGAAACGCAGGTCTGCCAGTGCCAGCTTTTTTTACCCCAATATTAAGAAAAAAAAGCAAAAATCACCTAACTCTTCTTTCAGAAAACCTAGAACACAAATATGGAAAACTTTTTGATGGACACAACAGGCGAGGAAAAGCAACTTTTTTTAAAACGCTCTCCGCAAGAAAGGATGCATTATTAATTAAACAACTAGCATCTGATTTGGCAAAAATGAATTCACTTGGATTATCCGTACCAGTGCTTGATGTTTGGGCGTATTATAAAAAAGGAAATTCATTTGGACGCGTTATTATAGATTTTGAATTTGTTCTAGAAGACAAATCCCGCGAGGATTTTAATGGCAACTTGGAGACTCAATTTAGCGAATTAAGGACCATGTTTGGAAAAGATGAATTTAATTTATTCAAAAAAGAATATTTTAGACTTGCAAAAGAGTCTACTGCAGTAGATGTGAAGAATATACTCAAGCCTTATGAGTTCTAAGATCGCCTCGCAATCAACAAAAGCTCTTTTCCAATTAACTAATTTAAAATTTATTTTTTGTAAATTCTTTCTAACCAAATTTTCTTAACCACACCAAGCGAAAGCGTTGATAACAAAAATCCTGCAGTTGGAACGAGCGCATTAACAAACTGATTTGGTAGCCCTGCAGAAAAGAAAAATAAAACAATTACAAGATAAGTTAAGATGGCAATTATTCCTCTTCGCACCCAACTAGTTTCCCAAGCTTTATCTATTTCTACGCGTGCATTTCTTTCTTTTATTAAATCAATTTCTTTTTTTGTATTCATACAACTCACTTTAATCCAATAACATAAACTGAGGCTTTTCCAGCATGCAATTCTGTTTCTATGTTCTCTGAAAATGATTCAAATATTTGGTATCCATACTTTGGCGCCTGAACTAGAGGGTTGTTTGTTGGACCTGCTTTTTCAAAGAAAGGCATAATTATTTTCCCACTAAGTTTTAAATAATCTTTTGCTTTTTCAAAAAATCGGCGTATTAATTTTCCATCATCGCGTGTAGCAAGTGAAATAAAATCTGATTTGTCCCCAACATCTGGAAAAAACGGGTGATTAAACTCAATTATGTCAAATTTTCCATTAACTTTTTCAAACAAATCTCCTTGTAGTACTGTGGATTTTTCTTCAATCCCGAAATGTTTTACATTTAGTAAAGTATTTTCAACCGAAGGTTTTGCAATATCAGAGAAAACAACTTTTTTTGCACCATTTAGACCCATTACAATCCCCTGTATTCCGCTACCACAACCTAAATCAAGCACTTCCTTATTTTTGTAAATTTTCTTATTTGCAAGAAGCCATCTTGCAAAGTAAAGTGCAGTCATTTTTTCAGGAGCAAGAGTATTTTCTTGCACAACAAAATCTTGAAGAACCACTCCCTCACCCAAATCAATATTTGTTTTATAGTTGCCGTGTCGAAGTTTTGCTGTTTGAAAAGCAATTTGTTTTTTCTGTTCTTCATTTAGTTCCATATCATCACGCAAACTCAAACAAACTTTTTTGCTTTACTGTATCGCTTTTGAACACTGAATCAATTTCTTTTTCTATCATATCCAAGCGTTGAATCAAATAGGAAGATAAGTTTTCTTGTCGAGCCATGTTTTGAGCAATTTTTAGGTACTTCCTTACAGAGCCTTCGTGGATTGTAAGAATAATTGAACTCTTGTTGCATTTATAGCATTTTCCTGATAATGGGACTCTTCTATAAATTTCGTTGCATGCTGTACACCTAAAACTTTGTCTTGAAAATGCACGAGCATTTCCAATTATATCCGGTAAAAAGTGCGAGCCCATTACTTTCTCCAAAGCATCTTTTGCATTCACAGCCATAATTTTTTTCTGTAAGTTATTTTGGCGCTGTATTTTTTCATCCATGGATTTTAGTTGAATGTATCTTGACATTTTTGGACCTTCATCAAAAATATCTGTATCGTGAGTAAAACCTAAACCAGAATATTGTCTGTCTTTTCCAAGTCTGTCTTTTACTGTTTCAATATCAATGTTTGGTTCGCACACATTTAGCGATTTTTCATACAGATCAAGCGGGAAACTCCAACAAGATTCCATTTTGTGTACTTCATCATCAACTTCTGAAGGGTTAATTATTATTGTGAAAACTAAAGGTGCATCCATTCTTCCCCCACTCTTTGTAGAAAGGAATTTATTTGAGAAATTCAATAGCGCATCCATTAGTAGTAAGAGTGAATCCTGGTCCCCATCAACGTTTCTTCTTTTTGCGCAAACAAAGTAAGGATGACCAAACCCCAGTCTTGATTTTGTATACCCCAAAATTCTAGAATTTACTGCGGCTGATGTGTGCGGCGCAAGCCCTAGCACCATGTGGCCAATTAAGTCTTCTTTTGTTTTAGCATTATAAAATTTCTTTTGTAGATAAAACTTTTCAAGTTCTTCATCACAAAACTGAGATACTTTTACAAGCCAATCTCCACAAGTTTCATTCACGATTACATCTTGGGGAAATATTTCAATTATTTGAGAAGGATCAGTAATCTCTTTTCCCAAAATGTCCCTTGTATAACCCAAGGATTTTACTTTTTCAACTGAAAGATTTATTTCACCAGGTTTAAAGTGAGTTATTGCTGCGTTAAGCAACTCAAATCTTGATGTTCCGTCTCTAAACATGTGCACATCGTGCTTTGCCCTGAGTATTCCTTTCTCCAAGGGTTCTACTTCTTTTATTTCTGCAATCATTCCTTTTACTCCTTTAATTGTATCTGATAACACTGGTTCGCGAATATTTTTTTGAGCAGCTTCAAGAAGTGTTCTTATATCTACTTCATGTTCTCCAGCTTTTTGTGTTTTGTTCCCGCAAACCCCACAGTTCTCTCCAGTAACTGATTTTGCACAATGTTTGCAGTAATTTAATCGTACGCCTGCCTCTTTACACACCCAACAGTGGTGATTTGTAGTAATTTTTTTACAAGTCGGACAGTAATACTCTGCGATTTCAACTGTTGCTTTTCCACTTTCATTATAATTTTGGTCAACTGCTTTGTTTATGCTTCTTGTACTTCCACCTTTGAGTCCAATTGGGAACAGTACATGAGGATTTCCTTTCATTTGTCTTGGCTTTGCCTGTTCGGGTCTACCCATTCTTCCCCCAATAAAGGAACCTGCTTTATCGCGTATTGTCAGTCCAGATATTTCGGTTAAGTAATCCAAAACATTTTCATTTACACTTTTCTTTTTTGTTTCCAGAGCAAATGTTTTAATTAAACTTTCAACACCATCTTCAATTAGTATTGTGCCCGCTTCAATTTTGTGTGGGAGTCCGACGCGCACAAGTAAATTTTTTTCTTCAGGTTTGTTTTCTAAAATAATTTTTAATTTCCCTTCGACACCAAGGTTGTCAATTTTTCCGGTTAGGAGGAATTCGTGTAAGCAAATAATTTCTTTTCCATTTAGTGCTTTATAAAAGTGAATAAAATTTGGATGCAGGGGAACCCCGATTTCTTGAGTTAAAGTTAACGCTTCTTTTTCAGAAACCTTTTTTAGTTCCCCAATTCTAGCAGTAAGTAAATTTTCTAATCCCATTTCTTTTAATTTATTTTTCTTAGCTTCATCTTCACAAGCTTTTTTGATTTCTAGTTGCCACCATTCTTCGCAGTACCCAACAGGAACTAATGGGTGAGCACTTTTCTTAAAATCTCCAAAAGTTGCAAGTAGATCTCCAACGTAAATTATTTTTTCAAGTTGTGCTTTAATTAATTCGGCTTCTTCACGAGTATTTACTCGCATTACTGTTCCATCTTTTAACAATACTACTGGCCCTTCTATTGTTGTGCAGGGAAAGAATTGAGTTGCTTTTCCAGGTCTTTCAATTCTTCCGTGTGTTCCTACTGCAATAAATTCATCAAAAAGAATCATGCTTGCGGGATTAATTGCTTTTGCCATTATTCCAGTGTTTCTTCCTTTTCCATATCTTAATCTAAATCCGCCCCAAGCACTTGGGTAAGCAAGTATTGGTCTCCCAGCAGCAAGTCTATCAAGAAAAGCTTTATTTGGTTTTACTTCTATTTTTGTTTGAGTTTTTTCTACTTTAACAATTTTTTCTAAAAAATCCCAATTCAAATTATGTTCTTTTGCAGTTTTCATTACCC